>CANFZA010000109.1 GCA_947451235.1 Methylophilaceae bacterium
ATGATTTCAGGCTTAGGTTCAGCGACTATTTTAATGACTAAATCACCGGTGGCAGAATATTTTTCGGCTAATTTTTTTGGTAGATAGCCTACGCCTAAGCCGGTAATATGTGCCTGTAATTTAGCTCGCA
Source organism: Methylophilaceae bacterium (assembly GCA_947451235.1). Lineage (GTDB taxonomy): Bacteria > Pseudomonadota > Gammaproteobacteria > Burkholderiales > Methylophilaceae > Methylotenera. Next base: position 131 of record CANFZA010000109.1, read on the forward strand.
TAGTCGGTACAGTCAACACATCTTGGCCTGATAATATCCCTGAAGTGCGCGGCGGTAAATTGCGCGAGCTGTCAGCGACTGAAACTGAACGATACTGAATGATGTCCAAATTTTGTAGTGGTTCGGCCAAAGTTGCTAGTGGGTGATTGCTCGCAACAGCAAAATGAAATTCTAATGTGCCGATTGGCTTAGTGCTATAGCCACCTACGGGCGGGCCATCCCCAGGAGCGCCTATTGAAATATCTGCACGCCCTGAAATTAGCGCATCCCAACTGCCGCCATAAACTTCACTGATAATTTTAATGCGGGTGCCAAAATTTTGAGCATAAAAATCATGCAGTATTGGGTGTAATCTGGAAATATCAAATATATCACTCACTGCAATCGTCAATTCAGTTTCTATGCCGCTGGCGATACGTTTAACACGAAATTGTAGTTCGCTGGCGGCATTCAGTAAATTTCTGCCTTCGCGCAATAATTCTGCTCCAGCTTCTGTCAATTCTGCTCGATGTCCACTACGATTAAATAATGCTACACCAAGGTCTTCTTCTAACTTTCGGACTGTGTAAGTAATGGCAGACGGCACGCGAAATAGCGATTCTGCGGCAGCCGCAAAGCTGCCTTTGCGCGCAATTGCATCTAATACTTCAAGCGAATCTAAAGAAAGTTTTATGCTCATAAGGGTAGCTTTATTCTACATCAAAATATTTGAATAAGTGTTGCAAATTTATTTGCTATAAGTCTTTTTACAATCAGAATATTATGTGACTTATTAATATAAGCAGAGGTTTCTGCCAAATTCAATTTTATTGAATACGTGAAAGAGTTTAAGCCATGGAATATACAAATATTCAACTTAGAAAGTCAGAAGATCGCGGTCATGCGAATCATGGCTGGTTAAATAGCTATCATTCATTTTCTTTTGCCGATTATTACGCCCCCGCACATATGGCCTATTCAGTATTGCGCGTAATTAACGAAGATGTTATTGCGCCAGCGCAAGGTTTTGGTATGCATTCACATCACGATATGGAAATTATTACTTACATGCTACAAGGCGCTATTCGTCATGAAGATAGCATTGGCAATGGTTCGGTTATTGTGGCTGGTGATGCGCAGCGCATGACCGCTGGTACTGGCGTTAGGCATAGTGAATTTAATGCTTCTAATCAAGAATCTGCCCATCTTTTACAAATTTGGCTAACACCAGAAAGTGTAGGCATTGCGCCTAGTTATGAAGAAAAGCATTTTGATGCGGCAAGCAAAACCAATCAATGGCGACTAATCGCTTCACGCGACGCACGTGAGGGTTCGTTGTTAATTCATCAAAATGTAGATTTGTTCGCTACCATTTTGGCTGAAGGTCAGAGGCTTGATTATTCGCCTCGTGCCGGCCGTAACTTGTATTTTCAAATGGCTAGAGGACGCGCTACGGTTAATGGCATTCAACTTGAACAGGGCGATGCCTTGATGATCAGTATTGAGGAGAATCTGGAAGTGAATGCGATAGAAGTTGTGTCCCAAACCGAAGCAGAGATTTTGTTGTTTGATTTGCCTTGAGTGTTGCTTAATTAATAATCTTTAAATAAATGATGAATTATTCTTCGTTGATGTAATCATTAGCTTTAATAAATAGTGTTAATCAAGTCAATAATAACGTGAAATAGGCTTTCTGTAGGAGTGGTCATAGACCGCGATAGCGACGGTTCGCGGTCATAGACCGCTCCTACAATATGTATAGCTCACATTATTGAAGGGTCTGGCTATCGCTGTAATGTTTGCACTTCAACCTTTAAACCGCCGTTAATAAAGTAAAAATTTCTTATGAAAAAAGTAGTGATAGCATTAAGTTTTATTAGTTTCTGTAGTTTAGCAATGGCCGATGTCGAGGCCTATAGAATAGACAACGGACACAGTTTTGCTAACTGGACTATTCGCCATGTGGCGTCTAAAACTTCAGGCACTTTTACTGATGTCACTGGGAAAATAATGCTAGATCGTGAGCATTTAGAAAAATCGTCGGTTGAAGCTAAAATTAACGTGTTAAGTATAAATAGCAGTCACACTAGGCGTGATGAACACATTAAAAAAGCTGAATATTTAGATGCTTTTAAATTTGGTGAAATGAAATTTGTTAGTACCAAATTAAGTGCTAAAGATAATACGGAAGGTGTGCTAACAGGCAACTTCACTATGCATGGTGTGACCAAAGAAATCACATTTCCATTCAAAGTGTTAGGCTTTGGTATGGACCCTTGGGGCGGTCAGCGCACCGGGCTAGAAGCGCACACCAGCATTAAAGCTTCAGATTATGGTTATGCTTGGGCTGCTAAAGTGGGCGCGCCAGTAGGTGATGATATTGAAGTGACGCTTTTGATCGAAGGTGTGAAACTAGCGCCTGAATTACCTATTAAGTAAGTAAAATACGACAACATTGATTGTCAGAGAATTAGTTTTAAACTTTGGAGAAATATTATGGCATTAGATTTATTTAGTCCTGTTAATTTAGGCAGTATCAGCTTGAAAAATCGTTTGGTGATGGCACCCTTGACCAGAAATAGAGCCGGCGAAGGTGGTGTGCCACAAGCTATGAACGTGACCTATTACGAGCAACGTGCAACAGCAGGTTTAATTGTCACCGAAGCAACGCCTATCTCAGCAATGGCGCATGGTTATCCAGCCTTGCCGGGTATTTATACCGATGCACAAATCGCTGGCTGGAAAAAAGTGACTGATGCCGTGCATGCAAAAGGTGGCAAGATTGTTATTCAATTGTGGCATGTGGGTAGAATTTCACATCCGACATTATTGCCAAATGGTGTGCTACCTGTTGCGCCTTCTGCTATTAAACCGGCTGGCAAGGCGTTTACTTATCAAGGCTTGGTTGATTACGTTGAGCCACGTGCTTTGGATGCAGACGAGTTACCGGGTATTGTTGCAGATTACGTGCATGCTACTCAAAGTGCGCTAGCGGCAGGTTTTGATGGTGTAGAAGTTCACGCCGCTAATGGCTATTTGCTAGACCAGTTTTTACGCGATGGCAGCAATAAACGCACCGATAATTACGGCGGCAGTTTTGAAAATCGCGCACGTTTATTAATGGAAGTGACCAAGGCGGTCGTTGCTGTTGCTGGCGCAGGAAAAGTCGGCGTTCGCATTTCACCGGTCAATTCTTTTAACGACATGCACGATAGCGATCCGCAAGCTTTGTTTAACTATGTGACCAGCGAATTGAATCAATTTAACCTGGCTTATTTGCACGCCATTGAAGGCGATATGACGGGTAGTGAGAGTGGTTTTGATTTTGCTGCTTTACGCAAACTTTATAATGGCGCTTATATGGCAAATTTGGCGTTTAATAAAGAGCGCGCTAATGCCGCCATCGCTAGCGGCCATGCTGATGTGATTGCTTTTGGCGTGCCGTTTATTGCCAACCCAGATTTAGTTGAGCGCTTAAAAACAGATGCAGTACTAAATGCCGCAGATTCTTCAACATTCTACGGTGGCACTGAAAAAGGTTATACCGATTATCCTTTTTTAAACGCCTAAATTTTAAATGCCTAAGGTTTAAATACCTAAGTTCTAAATACCTCAGTTTTAACGCTCAAGTTTTCAGGAATAAAATATGCATAAACCAGCTAATACCCAAGTGCCAATCAACGAAACCATTGCTAATCGTTGGAGTGGTCGTGCTTATGACGCCAGCTTAGAAGTCAGTCATGCGCAAATTATTGCATTGCTTGAAGCTGCCCGTTGGGCGCCTTCATGCTTTGGCGATCAGCCTTGGCGCTTTATTGTTTGGAATAAAAATACCGACGCACAAGCCTGGCAGCAAGCATTTGATTGTTTAGCCGCCAGTAATCAAACTTGGGTAAAAGATGCGCCAGTATTAATGTTGGTTTGTGCAGATACTTTGTTTAATCACAATCAGCAGCCTAATCGCTGGGCGCAATACGATACAGGTGCCGCGGCGGAAAATGTTTGCTTGCAAGCAAGTAGCATGGGGCTAATGGCACATCAAATGGGTGGTTTTAATGCTGATAATGCAAGTGTAGCTTTTGCTATTCCTGCACAATTTGTACCCATGGCCATGCTTTCAATCGGTCATGCGGCAGATATTACAACTTTAGAGGGCGATATATTAACGCGTGAAACTGCTGCTCGTTCTCGTAGGGCGCTTAATGAATTATTTTATGCCGGCAGTTGGGGCAATGTCATTGATTAAGGTTTAATAATCGGCGCGCAATTATTTGGCAATTTCGCTTAAGTTGGTACCATTACTTAACTTAAATGGCTACGTCTGATAAACTCGCAATAGTTGTTAAATTAATCAATTCAATTTAGGATTTTGTTATGGCAGTCATTGCACTAAATAAAGATAATTTCAAAGATACTATTGAAAATAACGCCTTCGTTATCGTAGATTTTTGGGCGCCTTGGTGTGATCCTTGCGTGGCTTTTACGCCAACTTTTGAGGCGGCCGCCGCTGCAAATCCTGACATCGTATTTGGTATGGTCAATACTGAAACAGATCCAGGCATAGGCGAGTATTTTGAAGTGAATCAAATCCCAGGTGTTTTGGTGATTCGCGAACAAGCCGGTATTCATGCGCAAGTAGGTGAAATTGGCGCACCAGCATTTGATGAGATTATTAAATGGGCACGTGAATTTGATATGACACAGGTGCGTGAATATTACCAACAGCAAGACAATAAAGCGGTGAAATAAGCAAGATAGTTTATTTGCTATTTACCCACAAAAAAGCGGCTCAAGGCCGCTTTTTTTGTGGGAGCTAGTATTTAATACGCATTTATTACTAGCTCTATCAATAGTGATGTGAAGTAGGCTTTTTGTAGGAGCGGTCTGTGACCGCGAAAGCGATGGTTCGCGGTCACAGACCGCTCCTACAAAAAACAGATGCGTGGATGACATTATTGATTGAACTGGCTATCAATATTAAGTTTAAATATGCGCTACAAAGAACCGGCTATTAGCCATTTAAATGCGTAATAGGCACCAGCGGCCATCATGGCGTACATCGGCAAATCGCCACTTTTGTTAGTTTCTGATTTATTTGGAGAAGTCATCCAGCGGTTAAGTAACCACAGGGCTAAAATAATCACCGGTATAAACATCATGCTGGTGGTCGATTCAAACAATTTGCCAAGCGCGGTTTTGAGCCAGCCATCATCTTTAAAAAGCTCCATAGCAATGCCGACAATTCCAACCAACATAAGCAACATGCGGCCAATTGCGACAATATTGCTTAGCAGGCTGTCGGGCTTAATGTCTTTATTTTTAAGGTATTTATTCGGGTCTATATTTTTTGCCATCTTGTATTTCTCACTTTTAAGGTTGAAACAGTCAGACTCGTTGAATTAAGGCTAATTAGTTAAATATGATTTAATTAGAGGTTAATTTGCGGCTAAATATTTGCTTGGGTCTACAGACTTACCTTGGCGGCGAATCTCGAAATGTAGTTTGACTGAGTTGCTGTCTGAATTGCCCATTTCGGCAATTTTTTGGCCACGGCTTACTTGTTGACCTTCTTTAATCACAATTTGACTATTGTGTGCGTAAACAGAAAGATAGGTAGAGTTATGTTTAATAATGACTAATTTTCCATAACCACGTAAGTCGGAGCCGCTGTAAATAACTTTGCCTGCTGCGGCGGCATTGACGGCTTGTCCTGTAGTGCCGGAAATATCAACCCCTTTATTACTGGCTTCATTGAAGTTTGCCACGACTTTGCCTTTGGTTGGCCAAGCCCAGTCGATATCTTCTGGTGATTCTGCGCTAGTTTTTTCTTCTGCTTTAGGCTCAGGTTTAGTTTCTGTCTTAGTTTCAGGCTTAGTTTCAGGCTTAGTTTCAGGCTTAGTTTCAGGCTTAGCTTCTGCTTTAATCTGTGAATTTGGCTTGATGGTTTCGCTAGTAGGCTTGGCGTTGGTCGCCGCAACGTTTGCGACCACTGCGGCTTTTTCACTCACAGCTTTAACTGCTACTGGCAATGGTTTTTTAAAGGCTTCGTCGCTATAAACTTCGCGCATGGCCTTGGGTTCGCTTATCACTACAATTGACTGTGCGGCTTTAGTGGTAACTACCGTACTTGTGTCATTGTTAATTGGTGTAATTTCTACGCCATCACCGTTTGTTTGCGTGGCTACTGGCTTATTATCGCTAGTAATCACTTTGTCTTTTAAGGCGCTAAATTTAAGTGATTGCCCTACTTTAATATTGTAAGGCGCACTAATGTTATTGGCCTGAGCAATTTCTTTGTAGTCGTAGCCATGCTCAAGCCCAATACTAAATAGCGTGTCGCCTTTTTTAACAAGGTAAGTATCAGGCCGCCAATCGCCAGTTTTGTAAACAGGCCTGTTTACGGGTACTTTAGATGCTATTGCAGGTAGTTTGTTCGTGCTTGATTTACTGCTTGGCAGTCGGTCAATCACCGGTGCAGGAGGGCTGCTAGCGCAACCTGAAAAGCCCAATATTAAGTAGGTGATGGTTGCAAGCCGAACAAAATGCATCATTAGCTAACGCCACCTAATAAAGGTACGAATTTCACCGGCTCTAATTTAGTGTGGCGGTAATTAGACTCTGAAACGCGTTCTACCAAATATAATATTTGCTCTTCTGTGCCTACAGGTATTACCAAACGGCCGCCAACGGCTAATTGGTCTAGTAAATCTTGCGGAATATGGCTAGCGGCGGCGGTAACCAAAATAGCGTCATAAGGCGCTAATTGCGCCAAACCCATATTGCCATCAGCGTGGTCTAACTTTACATTGATACATTTAAGTTCGCGCAAATGTCCACGTGCTTTCATTACCAAAGGCCGAATACGTTCTACTGAGTACACCTCTTTGGCTAATTTAGAAAGCACTGCTGTTTGATAACCACAGCCGGTGCCAATCTCTAGCACTTTTACTAATTGTTTGCCGTTACGTAAAATTTCAGACATGCGCGCCACAATGTAAGGCTGGGAGATGGTTTGGCCAAAACCTATTGGTAGC
>CANFZA010000110.1 GCA_947451235.1 Methylophilaceae bacterium
AGATTTATAATTAACTTAGGCCGCATCAAAGCCTGAAATACAAAACGCCCGATGAAGTTCATCAGGCGTTTCTAAATCAACCTAAAACAGGTGAATAACTGTCAACCTATTTTAGGGCGGGACATCTTATCTGACTTTACAAACTTACTTGCTGAGAATTAACATGACCTTTCTCGACATCTAAAAATGACTTAGTAACTATTTTATTGTCAGTTATAGCGCTGTAAAATCCAATCATTCGCTCTGCCTGCAATTTAGCAGTCCACTTTTCTAGCGCATAGGCTTTAGCTCTTTGGCCTAACTCTAACCTCTGTTCAGGATAAGTTAACAACTGATTTACTCTTACCGCGAATTCAACAGGATTATCATTAGCAATCAACGCTCCCTTACCTTCAATTAAAATTGAAGCTGTACCTAATTCAGAAATTGCCACAACAGGCGTACCCTGCGCCATGGCTTCCAATAACACTAATCCTTGAGTTTCACTTTTAGAAGCAAAAACAAAAATATCAGCTGATTCATAGCAGGCATTAAGCTCTGTGTTGCGATCTAAATAGCCGATAAACTTGATGTTATTTTCGAGCCCTAGTGTTTTAGCGAGCTTATGCAAACTAGCCTCTGCTGGGCCCTCTCCTGTAACAACCAAAAGCACCTCTGGTTGATTCTCAATAAGATGTTTAGTCATTTCTAATAGAAAATTAATATTTTTTTCAAAGGCAACACGTCCAACATATAGCAGCATCGGACGCTCTAAAGAAATGCCATACTTTAGTCTAAAAGCTTGCCCATCAGCCTCTTTAAAACTGCTCTCTTGCAAACCGGTTGGGATAACCTGCGCCATAACCTTTACACCATAATCACGTAATACATTTAACATCGGCTGCGATGGTGCTACGATTGCATCGACAGCATTACACTGTCGCTTCGAGATCATCCTTGCCATGCCGCGGGCTAATGATTTAGGCACCCAAGGTAGATAGTGATGTAGATAATCTTCAAAAAACGTATGGTAAGTTTCTATACATGGAATATTAAGCGCAGCGGCTAATTTAAGCCCCAAATAATGTGCCACAAATGGAGTATGAACATGAATAATATCGTAACGTTCTTTCTCTAAGATTGGCAACAACTTCATCGCCTCACCAAACTTCATAAGCTTATCCTCAGGATCAAAGTAAATGCTACGAGCAGGTATACGTTTAATCCACAATTCACGGCTAGCAACGTCAACTTGAGTAGCCTGACCATATTCAGGAGCAATTAAGTGAACCTCATGCCCTAAGTTTTGCATTTGCTTAACAAAGGTATTTATTGACGTTGAAACGCCATTAATCCGTGGAAAATACACATCTGAAATAAATAGCACTTTTAATGGCTTCATGGTCTCGGAGCTTCCAGCAGTTATGTAATCATTTGTCATAAATTGAATTGTTCTCTTAATGTATTGAATAAAATCAAGGTATTAGATACGCTAAACAATAACGACTTTGTATGACAAATTTATGAATTACATGTTGAATAGTTGTTACCTAATCTTAATCTAACCGTCACATTTTATTCATGCTGGCATGTCAAATTACGATTCATGCATTTACCAACATTTATTAAAAAATATTATTGGTGGTTACCTTTCTGCCTTTATTCTGTTGATGCTAACGCATGGGGCTTAGTGACACATCTCTACTTTGCTCAGTCTCTACTTTGGGCTATGCCATTGCTTGATCCACGCTTACAAAGAATCATTAAAAGTTTTCCTGAGTTAGTAATGGCGGGCGCTTGCCTGCCAGATTTAGCAATTGTCAGTCACCGCTATCGACATACGCACTTATGGGAAAACGCTCATCAATTAATGATCTCAGCAAAAACAGATGAGGAGACGGCTATAGCGATTGGATATGTTAGCCATTTATACGTTGATGTAATCGCTCACAATCACTTTGTACCTGCTCATGAAGCCTTATGGCACAAGAACCAAATATTTACGCATATAGTCTCAGAATGGGCCATGGATGGGCACTTAGCACCCTTGATGAAAGATACTTCTGCAAAGTATTTGTTAAGCCGCCATAGAACGGTTATCGCACAATTTATTTCAGTTCAGTTTAGGTGCCCGGAGCATGCTACAAACCTTGCGTTAAAGCGGCTAGCTTTTTGGGATGGTGTTTTACGATTTGTAAAATTACCTAGCTTAATTTATAGAGTTGCTAAATTTGTGGATAAGCGAGTATTCAAGCATTTTGTATATTACGTGGCCAAAACACAAGTAGCTGTGGCTGAAATAGGGGTAGTGCTAAATGGTAACAAACCAATTCTAGAGCCTGAGCTAAAAAACCTCAGTGTTGAACAACTTGATATTTGGCGCGAGCAATGTTTAAAACACTTACATATCCAACACCCTATACCAGTTCAATATTTCATAGAATCCAGCTTAACTGAATCAATTGCTTGAAATAATTTACTTAGAATATCTTGCTTGAAAAAACTAAGTAAAATTAAAAATAGCTAGAAGGAGTTGTAAAGTAAAACGACCTATGGCTAGATAATAACTAAAACCTAGTTATTTAAATAAATTGAAAAGAAAGCCCTGCAATCAGGCCACCAAGCAGTGCACCAGCAAAAACATCGCTAGGATAATGCAAGCCTAGTACCACACGAGATAAGCCCACTAAAGAGGTAAATGGCACAACAATAAATGTTAGTTGAGGATAATAGCTAATCATCACTACGCAGAACAGCACCGCGTGCAGTGTGTGCCCAGAAGGGAAACTAAATTTATCTAGTGGCGTGCCGGTTAACCAAATATCTTGGCGAACTTCATAAGGACGCGGGCGTAATGTTTTACCTTTTAACCATTTATACAGTCCAGTGCCTACTAAACCAGCCAACACCATATGTAGAACGGGTGTAACACCTTTAGCACCTTCAAATAGTAATATACCAACCATTAAGGTATACCAAAACATACCATCGCCTAATCGGCTAACGCATCTAAATAAGTCTCTAATAATTCTGTACTGACTAGTATGGTTAACGGCTACACAAACATTGCTGTCTAATTGATGCATGCGATTTAAATATAAGCGCATTCTGTATGTCATCACGGCCTCCTATCTCAATGATTATTCTTGCGAATAATTAAAGCTAGAATGTCATTGAAATGTGAAGGATTGATGAATAAAAAGTGAAAGTTTATTGAAGTAATTCAAGTTACATGACTAATTTAATTAGATTAACGGCTAGCTTGTGTCACTACATCGGCAATATTCTGCGCCAACGTATTCACTTGCAATGCATTCTCGCCCTCAACCATCACCCGAATAATAGGCTCAGTGCCAGAAGCTCTAAGTAGGATTCGACCGCTACCAGCCAGTTTTTTTTCAGCACTTTGGACTGAGGCTTGAATTTGCGTATGTGTCTCTAGATCGATTTTTTTTGACGTTTTAATATTAATTAGTACTTGTGGATACAGTGTTAAATCAGAGGCCAATTGTGCCAATGTTTTTTTACTTTCAATGATAGCTTGTAGCACTTGTAAAGCGGCAATAATGCCATCACCGCTACTATGTTTATCTAACGCCAGTATATGACCAGAGTTTTCACCACCTAATTGCCATCCGTGTTGATTGAGTTGCTCAAGAACATATCTATCACCGACTTTAGCGCGCACAAAAGGAATATTCATGGCAGAAAACTTGTGCTCTAGCGCGAGATTGGTCATTAATGTGCCAACAACACCACCTTGCAAAGTAGAATTCTGATGGCGAGCTTGCACCATAATATATAGCAGCTGGTCACCATCTAATAGCTGGCCTGCGCTATCAACCATCATTACGCGGTCTCCATCCCCATCAAATGCGATACCTAGATCAGCCTGATGTTCCAACACGGCTTTACGCAAAGCTTGAGGATGAGTAGAGCCGACCTGTTCGTTAATATTTAAGCCATCAGGCTTATTTCCTATGGTAATCACCTCTGCGCCTAATTCATGAAACACCGGTGGCGCCACGTGATAAGTTGCGCCATGCGCACAATCTAAAACAATTTTTAAACCTCGTAAATCAAGATGATTAGGGAATGTACTTTTACAAAACTCAATATAGCGACCTGCAGCATCATCAATACGACGTGCTTTACCTAACTTTGCCGACTCCATGACTTGCATGGGCTTTTCTAGTTCTGCTTCAATAGCATGCTCTATATCGTCTGGTAATTTAGTACCCATGCTAGAAAAAAACTTGATGCCATTATCGTAAAATGGATTGTGCGAGGCTGATATTACGATACCTGCCTGCGCGCGCAAAGCACGTGTAAGATAGGCTACTGCTGGCGTTGGCATTGGTCCCGTAAGGAGAATATCAACACCTGCGGCAGATAAACCAGCCTCTAAGGCCGCTTCTAACATATAGCCAGAAATACGCGTATCTTTACCGATTAACACGGCAGGATGAGCGCCTTTTGCCAAATTACTTTCAATACTAGTCAGCACACGGCCCGCGGCATAACCTAAACGCATCATAAAATCTGGTGTAATCGGTGCATCGCCAACGCGACCACGAATACCATCTGTACCAAAATAATTTTTAGACATACTTCAATTCCTATTTTTATAGTTCTTATAATTGTTATAACTTAAAACAGATTTTTTTTACAAAACTGCTGTAACTACTTTAAGGGCATCAACGGTGGCTTTAACATCATGTACACGGACTATTTTAGCGCCCTTCATAGCAGAAACTACAGAAGCGGCTATACCAGCGTGTAATCGTTGTTGCTCATCCGCACCAGCGATAGATCCTAATATCGCCTTGCGAGATAAACCCACCAATAGTGGCTGGCCAATATCAACAAGTTGATCTAAGTGCTTAATCAGTGAAATATTATGCTCTCTAGTTTTTCCAAAACCAAAGCCAGGGTCTAGTAAAATACGGCTATTATCAACGCCATTAGATAAAAGAACGTTAAGCCTATCCAATAAGAATTGTCTTACTTCGGTGATCACATCAACATATTTAGGCTGAATTTGCATGGTTTGTGGTGTGCCTTGCATATGCATTAAACATACAGCTACATTACTGCTTGCCACTACCTCTAGCGCACTAACTTCTTGCAGCGCGCGAATATCATTCACAATAGAAGCACCAGCAGCAATCGCCTGACGCATCACTTCTGGCTTATAAGTATCAATTGAAATAGGGATTGTAGAAACTTTAATTAACGCCTCAATAACAGGAATTACCCGGTTGAGTTCATCATCCAAACTCACTGGCACGGCCCCTGGACGCGAAGATTCACCACCAATATCTAGTATATCTGCGCCATCTACAATCAACTGTAGCGCATGCTCAACAGCTTGATTAGTTGTATTGAATTTTCCGCCATCCGAAAAAGAATCGGGCGTGACATTTACGATACCCATCACGTGAGGGCGATTAAGGTTAAGCTGAAACTTACCGCAGTTGAATATCATTTGTTCATTATACTTAATTTTATGTGTTGATATAAATTGCACCTTTAGCGACGGGCAAGAAAAAAGGGCTGAAATCTCAGCCCTTTTAAGTTTAAAACGCTAACCTAGGTTTTAGCCGTTGGCTGCGGTGCTACATTAGCACCCAAACCGGTCGATCCAGTATCTTTCGGTGGATTAGTCTTACTTTGTGTGGGCTTAGGTGGGCGCACAGGAATACCAGCCATAATGTCGTTGATTTGATCCGCGTCTATGGTTTCATACTCCATTAATGCAGTCATCATCGCCTCTACTTTTTCGCGATTATCTTCTAATAATTTACGTGCTATACCATATTGCTCATCTAAGATACGACGAATTTCAGCATCCACTTTTTGCTGAGTAGCCTCAGAAACAGTTTTAGAGCTCATACTACCAAATAGAGAATCTTGGCTGTCACCCGCATAAACCATAGTACCTAATGCATCGCTCATGCCGTAACGTGTGACCATATCACGCGCTAATTTTGTAGCACGCTCAAAGTCATTTGACGCCCCAGTAGACATTTGATGCATAAATATTTCTTCAGCAATACGACCACCAAATAAGATAGAAATCTCTTCTAACATCTTATCTTTATAGTTACTAATACGATCAAACTCTGGCAATTGCCAAGTTAAACCAAGTGCCCAACCCCTGGGCATAATTGTTACTTTATGCACTGGATCTGCCTTTGGTAACAACTTAGCCACAACCGCATGACCAGACTCATGATAAGCCGTGTTACGGCGCTCGTCTTCACGCATCACCATAGATTTACGCTCTGGTCCCATGTAGATTTTGTCTTTAGCATCTTCAAAATCTTGCATATCCACAGTGCGTTTATTTCGGCGAGCCGCAAACAAAGCAGCCTCGTTGACCAAGTTAGCTAAGTCCGCACCAGAGAATCCTGGCGTACCACGCGCTAGAATATCAGCTTTAACATCCGCATCAATCGGCACCTTTCTCATGTGCACTAAAAGAATCTGTTCACGACCTTTAATATCTGGCAATGAAACCATCACTTGACGGTCGAATCGACCTGGGCGTAGTAAAGCTTTATCCAACACATCGGCTCTATTTGTCGCGGCAATTACAATAACGCCAGAGTTACCTTCAAAACCATCCATCTCTACCAATAGCTGATTCAATGTTTGCTCGCGCTCATCATTTCCGCCACCAGTGCCAGATCCACGGCTACGACCAACCGCATCGATCTCATCAATAAAGATAATGCATGGTGAATTTTTCTTTGCATTTTCAAACATATCACGCACACGTGAAGCACCGACGCCGACAAACATCTCGACGAAATCAGAGCCAGAAATAGTGAAAAATGGTACTTTAGCTTCACCAGCAATTGCACGTGCTAGCAAAGTTTTACCTGTTCCAGGAGGACCAACCATTAATACGCCGCGTGGAATACGACCACCTAATTTCTGGAATTTAGTGGGGTCACGTAAAAACTCAACAATTTCTGCAACCTCTTCTTTTGCTTCATCACAACCAGCCACATCGGCAAACGTGGTTTGATTATTACCTTCGTCTAACTGACGCGCTTTACTTTTACCAAACGAAAATGGACCGCCGCCTTTGCCACCACCTTGCATTTGGCGCA
>CANFZA010000111.1 GCA_947451235.1 Methylophilaceae bacterium
CAGATACGCAAAACGGGATGAGTTTTTATACTCTTCCCGTTTCAGAATTAACGAATTATAGCGAAAAACAACTTATATTTCAACGCTACATTGCAAATAGGTGCATTCAAACCTAATTTAAAATTTAAGAATAAATAGCGTTAACGCAAATTCAACACATCTTGCATGTCAAACAAGCCCGTGCGTTTTTCGCTTAAAAACTTAGCCGCACGCAAAGCGCCGAGTGCAAACGTAGCACGACTACTTGCTTTATGCGTAAGCTCAACACGTTCACCTATGCCAGCAAATAAAACCGTATGATCACCTACCACATCACCACCACGAACCGTTGCAAAACCAATCGTACTTGGATCACGCTCGCCGGTAACACCTTCACGGCCATAGACTGCACATTCAGCCAAATCTCTTCCTAATGCATCCGCAGCCGCCTCGCCTAGGCGCAACGCAGTACCAGATGGCGCATCCACTTTATGGCGATGATGCGCTTCGATAATCTCGATGTCATAGCCTTCGTTAAGCACTTTTGCGGCTGACTGAACCAGGTTAATTAACAGAGTAACACCTACACTCATATTGGGCGCGAACACAATTGCGACATTCTTAGCAGCGGCCTCAATAGCCAATTTTTGCTCAGCAGAAAAACCTGTAGTGCCAACAATCATTTTAACTTGATGTTTTTGGAAAGCGACCAAGTACAACATACTAGCCTCTGGACGCGTAAAATCTACTAACACGTCAGCGTTTTTAAGCGCCTCATCAATACTATCAGTAACATTTACACCAGAAATCTTGCCCAAATGCTCACCCGCATCGCGGCCTAACTGTGGATTATCAGCCCTATCCAAGGCGCCATGTAGTACTAAATCAGCATCGGCAAACACGCATTCTAACAACACATGACCCATGCGACCTGAACAACCAGCGATTACTACTTTTAACGGATTTGCCATTACTTTAAAGACCCATACTTAATATTATTGTGTGCGCTAAATAACAACTAGCTTTAAAAACCAATTTTTTCCAGCATTTTATCAAAGAAACTTGGCGCGCTTTCCACTGGTAAATCTTTTGGTTTTGGCGATGATTTATTGCCAGCTCTAGAAGCCGTTGGTGACTCGGCTCCAGAATTATCTGCGCGAGGCGCTAGGGTGCGATCAAATTTCATTCCAGCGGTAGAGTCGTAACTTTCAGACTTAACTGGCATTATGTTGGCAGGCGTCGGGGCAACTTCCGTGGATTTAACTTCAACTTGTGTAGGCACAACCTTTTCCACCTGAACAAGCGGTTGCTCAACCATTGGAACATTAACTACGGGAACATTAACTACTGGAACATTAACTACTGGAACATCAATTACAGGCACTACAACCACTGGCACTTTGGCTTCTGGCGGAGTTACTGCTGGGGCATCGACTAGCGTCGCATTACTCACAGGCGCTAAAGGTGCTGCAACCAACGGCGAAACTTCAAGCGGCACGGCTAATATAGATTGAGTTTGTTCAACTGGCGCAGCATTCTCCAAACTCAATCTAGCGGCCTTTTTTGCTGCTTCATCCGCCTCCAGCTTTTCTTTTTCAATGGCTTTAGCTTTTTCTAATGCTTTATTTTTAGCAATTTCAGCATCGTCTTTTTTCCAAAATTTAAGCATATTCATTATGCTTTTCTCTTCAGGCTTTGCGCTAGGGTTAATCACACGCGTACCGATATTTTCTTCTGCTGAGGCTTTATCTCCAGCAGATGGAATGACATCACCACGAACCGTTTTCAACAAATCGTTTTCAAAATCTAAAATGACACGGCGCTGCTCAATCACTTTTCCGGCTTCGCGCATTTGATAGACGTAATCCCAGCGATTTCCATGAAAACTATCTTGAATAAGCGGTGTACCCATAATAAAACGCACTTGCGATTTCGTCATACCCGGACGCAATTGCAATAACATCTTAGAGGTCACCACGTTACCTTGCTGCACATCGAGTTTATAAGGTTTTATTGTAGGTAAGGCAGTGCCGCAAGATGCACATAAAAGAGCTAACAGAATAAGGAGATTACGCATATTATGACTTTAGTTTGAATTAGCGTTAATATAACACGTACACAGCCAACCAAAAACACTGTCATTATTAATTGTGGCAAACAACCATTAAGAGCAAATCATTATGCAAGATCAGCAAGAGTTAAAAAATGCCGGCCTTAAAGCCACGCTTCCTAGACTAAAAGTATTAAGCCTGTTTGAAAACAGCAAAGAACGCCACCTGTCCGCCGAGGATGTTTATAAAATAATGCTTAACGCTGGCGAAGATGTCGGCCTAGCGACGGTTTATCGTGTGTTAATGCAATTTGAGCAAGCGGGCTTACTCATACGCCATCACTTTGAAAGTGGTAAAGCGGTATTTGAGCTAGATAACGGCGGGCATCACGACCATATTGTGTGCGTAAAATGCGGTCGAGTTGAAGAGTTTTATGATGCCGAAATTGAAAAAAGACAGCAAGAAGCGGCTGAATCGCTAGGCTTTGAAATTCAAGATCACTCATTAACCATTTACGTGGTGTGTAAAGATTCGCCTTGCAATAAAAATTAAGGCACCCTTAATTTTCTGCTAAATAAAGCGCCATTTGCAGGCAGTTATCTCGCCAGCATTTCTTGCGCATGTTGCCGAGTCATTGCTGTAATTTCTATGCCACCTAACATGCGCGCAATTTCTTCTACGCGCTCTGCTTCATCTAACACGGCAATAGTGCTGAGCGTTTGCGCGTTAACTAAAGATTTACTGACACGTAGGTGATGCGAACCCAAGGCCGCCACTTGCGGCAAGTGAGTAATCACTAATACTTGGCGCTGGTTGGATTTTTCAACATTAGCGGTTTCACCTAACTGCTTCAATAGCTGCCCGACTACTTCAGCCACGCCACCGCCGATGCCTACATCCACCTCATCGAATATCATGGTAGGAATACTTTCTTTTTGCGCGGTTACCACACGTATCGCTAGACTTATCCGCGACAACTCGCCACCTGAGGCTGTTTTAGCTAGCGGTTTAGCGGCAACGCCAGCGTGACCCGCCACTAAAAATTCCACTTGTTCTAGACCATTTGCGTTAGGCGCTTGCTGAGCATTTAAACTCTTATCTACGACGTTCAGCGCAACCTCAAACTTACCGCCACTTAATGATAAACGCTGCATTTCTGCACTAATTTGTGCGCTTAATTTCGTGGCGGCTAACTGACGCCCTTCGCTCAACATTGTAGCTAACTGCATATAAGCAGACAAAGCGTGAGCTTCTTGCTTGGCTAATTCACCATCATTAGCAAACATTGCAAGTTCGGCTATACGTGCTTGTGATTGCGCCAATAACGCAGTAATTTCTTCAGGCTGCACGCGGTATTTGCGAGACACATTATGTATATTTTGAATTCTGGCATCTAGCTCAGCCAACCTTGCTGGGTCTAAGTCTGCGCGTTGCAGATAACGATTTAAAAAGCGGTCGGTTTCTTCTAACTGTATCATCGCAGAATCCAGCGTTTCGACAGCCTCAGAAATTTCCGTATCAAATTCACGTAAGTGTTGTAGTTTGTGCTGCACTTGTGAAAGCAAGCGTATGGCCGACAATTCGCCTTCGCTTAATAGCTCTCGGCACTCTTCGCCGCCAGAAATTAAACTAGCACCGTTAGATAAACGCAAATGCTCTTGCTGCAATTCTTCCCATTCACTAGCGCTAAGTGAAAGTTGGGCTAATTCGCGCGCTTTATCGCGTAACTCAGCCAGTTCATCAGCATATTGGCTGGCATTCTTTTCCGCTTCAACTCGCTGCTGATTAAGTTTGTTCCATGCTTTAAAATGGCTCGATACTTGCAAGGCAAGTGCAGAAAGTCCGCCGAAATTATCTAACACTAACCTTTGTGTAGCAGGTTTTAACAGCGAGTGATGGGCATTTTGGCTGTAAATATCCACCAATAACTCACCCAATTCTTTTAACTGCGACACGGTCACTGTTGCCCCGTTAATATAAGCGCGAGATCTACCATCGGCAAACATCACGCGACGTAACACCAATTCTTGACCATCATTTTCTAACTCAGCTTCTGCCAACCATGCTGTGGCTTCAACGTTATTGGCAATGCTAAAAATGGCGCTAATTTCAGCTTTATCACAACCGCTACGCGTCACACCACCTTCGCCGCGAGCGCCTAAGGCTAACGACAAGGCATCAATCAGTATAGATTTACCCGCGCCAGTTTCACCGGTTAATACCGTAAAGCCAGACTCAAATTCTAAATCTAACTGGCTGACAATGACAAAATCACGAATGGAAAGGCTGTGTAGCATAGGATTTCAACTAAACCTAAAAGTTAAATTCAAAAATTTATTCGGTAAGACTTATTTAACATCATGTATTTTTGGTAAAACTAAACCCTACTAATCATTACTGGGCAAAATCAACCCCAGTTAAGCTTATTGCGCAACATATCAAAATAACAATAATTACTAGGGTGCAGTAGCGAGATGGTTTTTTCCGCACGCGTGACCACCACCGTATCGCCAATTTCTAAAGTGAATTGAAATTGGCCATCAAAACTAATTTGCGCTTCATCAAAATGGACTAGATTTACCGAGATTTCACTCGCGCTATTCACAGCAATCGGCCTATTACTTAATGTGTGCGGGCAAATCGGCACAAGCGTTATCGCCTCTAAATTAGGATGTAATATTGGCCCACCGGCAGAAAGCGCATAAGCCGTTGTGCCGGTAGGCGTGCTTAAAATAAGGCCGTCACTACGTTGTTTATGCACAAACATACTATCAATACTAACTTCCAGTTCGATCAAACGTAAGCCGCTTTTAATCACCACATCATTTAAAGCGTAGTTGCTATGCTGCACTTGCCCGTGTCGAATCACATCAGTGCTCAACAACATGCGTGGCTCTTTGATGAACTCACCGGCAATAATTTTATCCAGTTCAACTAGCATATCTTCTGCACGTAAATCTGTTAAAAAACCAAAGCGGCCACGATTAATTCCTACCAACGGCACATCGGCATCAATCAAACTACGCGCCACGCTTAACATCGTGCCATCACCGCCCATCACTATGGCTAAGTCAGCGGTATCGCCAATTTCATCCAGCGTCAGCACGTTAAATGTAGTGAGTTTTGCGTGTTTTGCGGTTTGCGCTTCTATGCTTACATGGATATTTTTTGATTGTAAATGTAGCGCTAATGCGACTAAGTCTGACTGCATATGTTGCAGGGCGACGGGGTTCATATACTTGCCGATAATGGCGATGGAATTAAACGAATTTTGCATGTCGAAATTAAATCACAGTTGTGGTCTGATACAAAGAAAAAAAGAAAAACAGCATCATTAATTAACCCACTTAAATTAACCAGCTTTGAAACATTTAGCAACGAAACTTACCAAGCCCTTGTTAAATTGAGGCAAAATACCCATCTTATCAATTAATCCTCAATAACAACTTCGGAATATTCACCAGTGGATAAGCGCGCGCAAATACTATTAAAAACCTTAGTTGAACATTATATTAGTGATGGTCAACCAATAGGTTCGCGCACACTATTACAACATTCAGGCTTGGACGTGAGCGCGGCCACCATACGTAATGTGATGAGCGACCTTGAGCAATTGGGTTTTATCGCCAGTCCGCACACATCAGCCGGACGTATTCCCACCCAAAAAGGCTATCGGCTATTTGTCGATTCTTTATTAACCGTACAGCCGTTGAATATGCAGGCCATTCAACATTTAAAAAACGGTTTATCCTCACCGAACCCTAGCGAATTAATTAACAGCGCAGCCGATATGCTTTCGCAACTCACGCAATTTGCCGGTTTGGTGATGATTCCCAAGCGCAAGCGTATTGCCTTTAAGCATTTAGAGTTTTTACCTTTATCTGATAAAAGAGTATTGGTCATTATTGTCACTAGCGATGGCAATGTACAAAACCGCATCATTATCGCCGACAAACCTTATTCACCTAGCGAGCTGACGCAAGCCAGCAATTATTTTAACGCTAACTTTTCAGGCCAAACTTTTGATGAAGTACAGCAAAAGTTGCATTTAGAACTGAAGCAAATGCAAACTGATATGAATCGACTAATGTCAGCCGCGCTAGATGCCAGCAGCAAAGCCGTGGATAATGACAAAGATGGCGTGGTGATAGCCGGCGAGCGTAATTTATTGCAAGTGGACGAGCTTTCTACCAATGTGAATAGTTTGCGTAAACTGTTTGAAATTTTTGAAAGCCGCACTTCTTTGATGCAATTATTGGATACCAGCCAGCGCGCTGAAGGCATTCATATATTTATTGGTGGCGAGAGTGGGTACTTACCTTTAGATGAATGCAGCATGATTACCGCGCCTTATGAGGCGGACGGCCAAGTGGTCGGCACGTTAGGCGTGATTGGGCCGACAAGAATGGCTTACGAGCGAGTAATTCCGATTGTTGATATTACTGCGAAACTTTTATCGAATGCGCTCTCTAATCACTAGTTATTCAGAAACCAGTTATTTAGAAACCAGCTATTCAGAAACCAGTTATTTAGAAACCAGCTATTTAGAAACCAGTTATCTAGAAACCAGCAATTTAAAAAACAGGTTTTTAGCTTCTAAAAAACACTAAATCTTAAAATATTTTACAAAAGAACTCATAAAAACTATGGCTTATTACAATCCAGAACCACCCTTCAAACATGGCGATACGCTTAAAGTGGGTATTTTATTGGCCAACTTAGGCACGCCAGACGCCGCTACCGCACCTGCATTACGCCGTTATTTAGGCCAATTTTTAATGGACACCCGTGTGGTTGAAATTCCACGTTTTATTTGGTGCTGGATTTTACATTGCATTATTTTAGTGGTGCGTCCAAAAAAATCAGCCGCTAAATATGCGCAAGTTTGGACTGATGAAGGTTCACCGTTGATGGTGCATGCACAAAGACAAACATCCATGCTACGCGGTTATTTAGGCCAAAAAACCAAGTCACCGTTTGCGGTAGAGTTAGGCATGAGCTACGGCAACCCCAGCATGAAATCAGCGATTGA
>CANFZA010000112.1 GCA_947451235.1 Methylophilaceae bacterium
CGGTATAGCGGTTTGGCTCAAAAGTAGCGCCCACATGCGCGCCGGCTAAAGCACCAAATGACACTGGTGTATAAGCTGGACGATAAGTAGTGGTGCCAACTTCTGGTATGGTTTTACCTAAAGCTTCAGCGGCAATCGCAAAGCCGTTTACGTTAGATAATTTACCTTGATCAGTACCAAAACCCAGTGCGGTATAGCGCTTGATATGTTCAATTGAACGATAATTTTCACGCACGGCTAGCTGAATATCTGTAACGGCTACATCATTTTGAAAGTCGACAAAGGCTTTGGGGCTGCTAAATATAGTGCCGTGACCATTTTTACCACTAGGAATATTGAAAATAGCGCGTGCCGGCGTAACGGCAATTTCATCAGTTTCAAGTACTAAGCCTGAATCGTTGAATGGTTTGTTTAAATCAGCCAACATTTCAGCTACAGTATCGCGTGCCTTTATTAAGCCTTCTTGCAGTGCAAACACGCCGGTAATCGCGCCTACGCAATAAATACCATCTTTTGCACGGCCATTAGCAGAAACTACAAAAGCTAGTCGTGCATCGTCCCATTTTGGGCGACCGCCATCGTGGCAAAATAAGTGCACGGTTGGTGATAAGCCGCCAGAACTTGCCAATACGTCACAGCTAATATTAGGGCCAGAACCGGTGACGATATTTTTCAACACACCTAACTTAACCAGTGTTACACCTTCGACTGCGCTAGTGCCAATCGCCTCGCCAATGCCATAGCCGTTGTAAACTTTAATGCCTAATTTGCTGGCTCTAGCCGCCCATTCTGCATTGATATGTTCTCTGGTATCAACGATAGTCACCTTGATGCCAGCTGCTGCCAAATCTACCGCACCTTGATAAGCCAAATCATTGCTGGTTAATATCACCGCATTTTTGCCGCAAGCTACACCATATCTGTTGGCGTAAGTAGTGAGCGCAGAAGCCGTCATAATGCCCGGTAAATCATTGTTGCCAAACACTAATGGGCGTTCAAAAGCGCCTGTCGCCAGCACTACTTTATTTGCGCGAATCCTGTGCATGCGCTCGCGGCGTTGTGTGGCATTTCTTGCAGAATGCGGTAAATGGTCTTGTAGCAACTCTACCGCTTGTATCATATTCATGTCATGCAAAGCAAAAGCGGTGGTGCGCGTTAGCATGGTTACATTAGGTAGGCTGTTTAACTCAGTGATAATCTTAGCTGACCAAGCGGCCGCCTCTAAACCACCAATATGCATATTTGGCATAGACAGCAAATAGCCGCCAAGCTCAGATTGATCCTCGACCAATAACACTTTTATGCCGCTACGACCTGCCAGTAAAGCCGCCAATAAACCAGTTGCGCCGCCGCCAACCACTAGTAAATCTACATGATGATGTTGGTGGTCGTAAGTTTCAGTATCAGCCTCAACCGGAGATTTTCCATAACCGGCCGCACGACGAATGATGTTTTCATAAATCGGCCACATTTTGACTGGCGTTTTAAAGGTTTTGTAATAAAAACCGGCTGGCATGAAGCGCGAAAATTTTCCGCCTATACTTTTTAAATCAAACGCTAGTGATGGCCAACCGCTGGTACGACCCGCCACTAAACCGTCATAAAGCTCCACTTGCGTGGCTTTTAAATCTGGCGTGGTACGTGCGCCTACGTCAATTTGCACCAAGGCGTTTGGTTCTTCAGCACCGGCGCCGATAATGCCACGTGGTCTGCCATATTTAAAGCTGCGCGCCACCACTTTTACGCCATTGGCCAACAAGGCTGAGGCTAGAGTGTCGCCTGCAAAACCTTGGTAGCTTTTGCCATCAAAAGTAAAAGTCAGTGGTTTGGTTAAATCAACTTTGCTGTGTGCATGCTTGATTCTATTGTTCGTTATATTGCCGGTCATGATGTTGTCGCTCATTATGCGTTCGCCTCTTCTGCGTCATAAACTTTACGCGCTTCGGCTAAAGTCCAAGCGCCGCCAATCGCGTGATTCGCCGTGTTACGTTTCACCACAAAAAACTTGCGGCAACCGCTACTATGGCCCCACATTTCCCAGTGCCAACCTTTAACATTGCGCTTCATAAATAAGTAATCGCCCCAGTTTTCATCGCTCTCGGTTTCAGGCGCTGAAGGACGCGCGACAAACGCTTCGCCGCTATAGCTAAATTCTTCTTCTTCTCGTGCTTCGCAACAATGCGGACATTGCATTACAAACATAATTTTTCCTTACACATAATTTTAACCATACGATTTATGGCGGTATGATTTCTAATAGATTGCTATTTATAGCTATCCTTGAAACGACGTTAATTTAGAATTTAATAACATCGTCTGGAAGGAGCGGCGCCCTCGCCGCGAAAAAACGGTGAAATAACCACCATATTCAAATTATTCACCATTGCTTCGCGACGAGGGCGTCGCGCCTACTAAAAACATTGCTTAACTGCTATTGATTAGAACCAGTTATTTACATTTAACGTTAAAGCAAAAACCCTAATGCGCAACCCCAGCCGCGCCATGTTCATCAATCAATTTGCCGCTAGTAAAACGATCAAGCGAGAAGGCCGCATTCAACGGATGCGGTTCATCATTGGCAATGGTATGGGCAAATACATTGCCAGAACCCGGCGTTGCCTTAAAGCCGCCAGTACCCCAGCCGCAATTAAAGTACAAACCTTTAACTTTCGTCTTGCTGATAATCGGACAAGCATCCGGCGTGGTATCTACAATGCCGCCCCATTGGCGGTTCATGCGCACGCGTGAAAACATAGGGAATAACTCGATAATTGCCGCCGCCGTATGCTCAATAATGTGCGGGCTACCGCGTTGTGCGTAGCTTAAATAATGGTCGATACCGGCGCCTATCACCAGCTCACCTTTGTCAGACTGGCTCACATAACCATGCACCGCGTTAGACATCACCACGGTATCTAATATTGGTTTGAGCGATTCTGAAACAAACGCCTGTAGCGGATGGCTTTCGAGTGGCATGCGGATGCCAGCAGCTTTTGCCATTACCGATGAATGTCCAGCCGTCACGCAACCAACTTTTGAAGTGGCAATATAGCCTTTACTGGTTTGCAAACCTTTCATAACGCCGTTCACAATATCCATGCCCAATACTTCGCAGTTTTCGATAATATCCACGCCATAATTGCTGGCAGCGCGGGCAAAGCCCCAAGCAACAGCATCGTGACGCGCAACGCCACCACGCGGCTGAAAACTTGCGCCTAAAATAGGAAAGCGCGTGTTTTTGGAAATATTAATCATCGGAATGCGGTCTTTAACTTCTTGCGCATTGAGTGCTAAAGCATCAATACCATTCAGATTATTAGCATTTACTCGTCGCTCAATATCGCGCATATCTTGCAAGGTATGGCCTAAATTAAACACACCGCGCTGGCTGAACATCACGTTGAAGTTAAGGTCTTCGGTCAGGCCTTCCCAAAGTTTTAGCGAGTGTTCGTAAAGCATCGCAGCTTCATCCCACAAGTAATTAGAGCGCACAATGGTGGTGTTACGCGCTGTATTACCGCCGCCCAAAAAGCCTTTTTCCAACACCGCGATATTTTTGATGCCATGCTCTTTAGCCAAATAATAAGCAGTAGCTAGGCCATGCCCGCCTGCGCCAATAATGACCACGTCATAAGATGATTTAATTTCTGGGCTGCGCCAAGCAGGCGTCCAGCCTTCGTGATTTTTTAACCCTTGTGAGAGTAATTTCCAAATGGAATAATCTTTTTTCAAGCGGCCTCCGGTAAATGTTTAAAGCGCTAATCTGAAATGGTATTTTCACGTTTCAACATATTGTTAATGTGCTACATGAGACAACAACTTTACTGAATACGACATGTGTCGTTTAGGGGATATTATTTGATATTTTTCATCACAAAACACAACGGTGAAATAAGGTTGAATTCATTGAGTTCTGTTGCTTGATGTTGCTTAACCATAAAAAAAAGCCACAACAGCTGAATCACTGTGTGGCTTTGGATTAGATTGAAAATTTATGCAGATTAAGACTTAAACACCTAAATATTTTTTAACCGCAGGCAAGCCCGGTTTACCGTCTTTGGTGCTTACACCTTCTAACCATTTATCAAGCGCAGCTGGGTTCTTTTTCAACCAAGCTTTTGCTGCAACATTCGGATTAACTTTTGCCATAATAGGCACCATCACTTCATTTTCCATCGCTAAAGAAAATTCTAAGTTAGTCACAAATTTGTTCACGTTAGGGCAGCGTGTGGCTAAATCTGTAGAAGTCACTGTGTAAACTTTTGCCTCGCCGTAGTTAGCACCAAACACATCATCGCCACCACTTAGGTAAGTAATATTTTGCTGCACGTTCATTGGATGGGGTGCCCAACCTAAAAATACCACCCATTTTTTCTGTTTAACTGCGCGGCTTAATTCCGACAACATACCAGCTTCGCTAGATTCAACCATTTTGAAGGTTTTAAGGCCAAATTGGTCTTTATCTATCATGCCTTTAATTAATAAATTGCCATCGTTACCAGGCTCAATACCGTAAATTTTGCCTTCTAATTTATCTTTAAATTTAGCAATGTCGGCAAAGCTTTTTAAACCAGCATCATAAGCATAAGTAGGCACCGCTAAGGTATATTTAGCGCCCACTAAATTGGCTCTTTCTAACACTTTAATGCCATTATCTTTAAGAAACGGCTCAACGATTGGCGTCATAGAAGGTGACCAATAGCCTAGAAACGCATCAATTTGATGTTTTTTAACACCGGCAAAAGCAATGGGCACCGTTGCAATAGTCACTTTTGGTTTATACCCTAAACCTTGTAAAACTGTTGAAGTTAAGGCGGTTGTTGCGGTGATGTCTGTCCAGCCAATATCAGCAAAGCTAACTGTGCTGCAACTGGCAGGTTCGGCCGCTTGTGCTTGTAGTGTTACCAAGGCGAGCGAGGCTAGAATACATTTGGAAATCGATTTCATTTTAACTCCTACATGATAGGTATTACTGAAAGAAGGCAGTATGAAAAGCTTCATACTGCTACCGCATGGCCACCTTATAAAGCAAGTTGCCTCACAAATTTATTACATGAAGATTACAAGTAGTAACATATCGCCCAGGGTCTTTAGGCAAGTTGAAGATTGCGACACAATGTTGTTCAATCACGACATGACCTAATTTGTAAGGAACTTGCTTGGTGGTGCAGGTTATTCAGTCTGTAGGTTGAAGGCATAGCATTGGTTAATCTATGCCTCTATGTTAAATAAACCGATTATATTTAGTGATGTTTAGTTAACTGCTTATAGTAAAACTAAACATCTATTTCAGCTGGCATCATGTTTGCATTATTCATATTTGCGTTGCTAGCTAGTGAATGTATAGCGGGCGAATGCTGATGCTGACGCCTTTCATTGCTAGGCGAATAGCCAAACAGCGTGCGATAAGATTTACTGAAATGACAGGAAGATTGGAATCCGCAAGCCACCGTAATTGTCATAATCGACATTTCAGTTTGTAACAATAAAGCCCGTGCGCGGCGTAAGCGCAAATTTAGATAATAATGCATAGGGCTCATGCTTAACGTGTGGCTAAACATGCGTTGCAAATGGCGCTGCGATAAACCTGCTAGTCGGGCTAATTCATCAAGCGGTAACGGTTCTTCAATGTTGGCTTCCATTAAGGCAGAAACTTCTACCAAGGCTTTATGGCTATAACCAACCCGAGCCGCGACTGGAATATGTTGCTGGTCTTTGCTATCTCTAGCGCGCACCACCATAAACTGATCTGAAATCTCCGCGACTAAATTTTTGCCAAATCTAGCATGCACAAACGCCAGCATTAAATCGATAGGCGCGGTACCACCGGCACAAGTGCAGCGGTCACGATCAATGACAAAAAGTTCTTCCATGAAAATTATATAGGGGAATTTTTCACGCAGGCTGGCCATGTTCTCCCAATGAATCGTACATTTGTAACCATCTAGCACACCAGCTTTAGCTAATGCAAAGCTACCTGTACAAAGGCTACCTAACCAAATGTTATGTTTGCTGGCTTGCGTAATCAGTTTGATAATTGCTGGGCTCACCACATCTTGCACATCAACGCCGCCACAGACTAAAAGCATATCTGGCATATTGGCAAAATCTAGCATCGTGGATTTTGCAAAGGCTAAGCCATTACTTGCAGTAACAGGTTCGCCATCCACCGTAATCACCGACCATTGGTAAACTTCTTCGCCCAATAGGTAATTGGCCATACGTAGAATTTCAATGGCATTTGAAAACGCGATCATGGAGAAATTATTTAAGGTTAAAAAACCAACATGCTTAACCTGTGACATTTCTTTACAAGACATAGCACCCCTTTAATTCTTGGCTAACCGGTGAATAACCAACAAAATATTAATATGTGACCAAATGTATCTTAAAGCAATTTTACGCAAAAAGCTTTGTGTGTTTCTATAGAAAAATTGGCAAGCAAGTTTTGCGCCACAGCCATTTTGCATTATGCCAAGACACCACTTTCTAGCAATCGCTCGTTTAATTTACTTGTAGCAGCGGCGCCCTGCCGCAAAAAATGGAGCAACTTCCACTATCGCAATCGCGGCGAGGCGCCGCTCCTACATTAAGGCTATACTTGGGTTCTTACATCCCATTAAGTAAAAATAGTTTAAAGCCCTATTTTTATTTAGTAAAACAACACTTATTTCTATTAATTTACTTGTAGGAGCGGCGCCCTCGCCGCGAAAAATGGTGCAACTTCCACTATCACAATCGCTTCGAGGCGCCGCTCCTACAGTAAGGCTAAACTTGGGTTCTTACATCCCATTAAGTAAAAATAGTTTAAAGCTCTATTTTTATTTAGTAAAACAACA
>CANFZA010000113.1 GCA_947451235.1 Methylophilaceae bacterium
AAATGGATCCAGCCAATAGTGATGAAGCCATTAAAGAAGTTGGCTTAGATATTGAAGAAGGCGCAGACATGGTGATGGTGAAGCCGGGCATGCCGTATTTAGATATTGTGCGTCGCGTGAAGGATGAATTTGGTGTGCCAACGTTTGCTTATCAAGTCAGCGGTGAGTACGCCATGCTTAAGGCCGCAGCTCAAAATGGATGGCTAGATGAAAAAGCCTGCGTAATGGAAAGTTTGTTGGCGTTTAAACGCGCTGGTGCGGATGGTATTTTGACTTACTTTGCAATGGATGTTGCACGCTGGTTAAAAGCCAGTTAGGGCATTAAGTAGGGTGTGCAAATTTCAATTTGCACACCGCTAGCTTGCAAACGAGTTAAATTTGAAAGCCAAGCTAATTAGTCAAATAGGTTAATCTACAAACAAAAACTTATTGCCCCAACAAAACTTTCACATCCTCAATGCCCGCACGTTTAGTGGCAACTCTAATATCATCCACCTCAAACACGCTTAGATTAATCAAACCTTCTTCTGTTTCAAGTGCAAAAATAGGTATTTTCTTGCGGTAGTCGCCATTTTTCTCGCGCTTAGTATCATTGCTTGCGCGGTAAGATTTGTCATTGGATTCAAAGGGAATGTCTTTATTGAGTAAGAACATTTCCACATCTTTTAGGCTGTCCGCAAATAGATGTATTTCTGTTTCAGCGCCTAAACCAGCAGTGCCATCCAGCACAGCGCCTATCAGGTAGGGGTTGAATTTTTCTAGTAATTGCATGGTAAACAATGCAGCTTTACGTAGCTTAAGTAAATTTTCAGGCTGCGTGTTACTTAAAAACAGCATGTTGTAAAGTTTAAGCGCTTGTTCAATTTCAGCGTTTGATGGCAACGCATTACTTTCAATCACTGCAAGTTGCCGCCCTGCTTTTTTCTTGGCATAAGCATAATCAGAAATGCCCTCTTCAGCCATCATTCTGGCCGCCTTTTGGGCAATCAACTGCCTTAATTGTTGCGGCTTATCTTTCGCCATGACGTTTTCTTTGATTGAATCCGTTAGTTTGAGTTGAGCAACTTAGCAGCTGAATTCTGTGCGTCTGACTTAGGGTTTTTCGCCGCTTGATTTATACCTGATTGGCTAGACGTCGGCGGCGACAATACGATTTCAGGCTGTAAAACCTGTTGCGCCTGACTTGTTGCCGTCACAACAGGGTCGCCATTACTGTCTAATTCTGGTGACGAGTAACCTTCTCCAGCAGGCGGTGGATATTCATGATAGAAATACTCAGTAATGCCATTTTCATCGTGTATGCCAGTAGCCGGGTCGATATTAACCGCCATCACGCCATCGGGCATTGCCATGGCAATTTCAGGCACGTTTCTCAATGCGCCAGCCATATATTTTATCCAAATGGGTAATGCTGCCGCTGCGCCTGTTTCATTTCGCCCTAACGTTCTAGGTTTATCAAAGCCTATCCAAGCCACAGCGACTTGCGCAGGGCTATAACCAGCAAACCAAGCATCCATATGGTCATTGGTGGTGCCGGTTTTCCCAGCTAAATCACTTCTACCTAACTGCAAGGCTTTAGCTGCGGTGCCGCTACGAATCACACTTTGCATCATAGAATTCATAATGAAAGCGTTACGCGCATCAATCACACGAGGTGCACCATTGCCAGCTTGGTCAAATTTGGTGATTGAAAGTACAGTGCCTTTTTGGTCAACAATTTTAGCGATTAAGTTTGGCTGTACGCGATAGCCGCCATTGGCAAATACTGCATAAGCCGTCGCCATTTGATAGGGTGTTGCTGAACCCGCGCCTAGTGCCATAGTTAGATATGCTGGGTGATCTTTTGCAGCAAAGCCAAAGCGAGTGATGTAGTCTTGCGCGTAGCTAGGGCCAATGGCCTGTAGCACTCTAATAGCCACCGTATTTACCGATCTAGCTAAGGCTTGTCTTAGGCGAATAGGGCCTTCAAAACCGTCTTCATAGTTTTGTGGTGACCAATCTTGACTACCCGTATCTGCCGCTGAAAAATTCAATGGCGCATCTTCTACAATCGTCGCTGGCGTATAACCTTTTTCTAGCGCGGCAGAGTAAATGAAGGGCTTAAAGCTAGAACCTGGCTGGCGCCAAGCTTGAGTAACATGGTTGAATTTAGTTTGATTGAAGTCAAAGCCACCCACTAGCGCACGAATCGCGCCATTTTGAGGATCAAGTGCAATCAGTGCGGCTTGTACTTGTGGTAGTTGTACGATTTTCCAAGTTTCACCGGTTTTGATTAAACGAATGATTGCGCCCACTTTTAGTAAGCGTTTAGCTGGGTCTTTTTCAACTAAGGTTTTTTCAACGAGCGCCAAGCCTTTGCCGGTAATTTCAATGTCGTCACCATTTTTGGCGTGAGTTTTAACTGATTTAGGCGAAATACTTGTGATAATGGCCGGCACAAAACCATTAAAGTCATCAATATCATCTAACGCAGTGTCTAAAGCACTTTTTTTATCGCTAAATGGCAGTGATTCTATGTCTAATACTTTTTCTGGGCCACGATAACCATGGCGTAAATCATAATCTAAAATACCTTCTCTTACCGCCGAATTAGCCGCCTCTTGATTGGCCTTACGTATCGTTGTGTAAACCGATAAGCCACTGCTATAGATGTCTTCTTGATATTTGGCATACAAACTTTCGCGCACGATTTCGGCCACATAATCTGCAGCTAAGTCACGTGATTGCTTAGAGGCTTTAAATCGTAAGGGCTGTTTTAAAGCCACTTGATATAAATCTTCTTTAATAAAACCAAAGCGAAACATATCGTGCAACACTTCTTGCTGACGGCTAATGGCGCGCTTAGGGTTAACAAAAGGGTTGTAAGTAGAAGGTGCTTTAGGTAAGCCGGCCAGCAATGCCATTTCAGCTAAGTTAATTTTATCTAGCGACTTGCCGTAATACACTTGAGAAGCCGCGGCAAAACCATAAGAGCGTTGACCAAGATAAATTTGATTGATGTAAAGCTCAAGAATTTTATCTTTACTGAGGCTATGTTCAATTTTAATGGCCAATAAAGCTTCATTGATTTTAGTCACTAAAGTACGTTTGCCATTAGGCACGGTGAAAAAGTTTTTGGCGACCTGCATCGTAATCGTGCTGGCACCTTCATGGCCTTGCCCGGTTAGATTGGTTTTTATCGCACGGAATATACCTTTAACATCAATACCGTTATGTTGATAAAAACGTCTATCTTCAATGGCTAGCACCGCATCTTGCATGTTTTTAGGGACGTTTTCAATTTTGACGTAGGCGCGATGCTCCTCACCAAACTCGCCAATTAAGTATTTATCTTCAGAGTAAACGCGTAAAGGTTGTTTAGGATGGTAATCAGTGAGCGCATCTAATGAAGGCAGTGAAGGGTATATAACCGCCGCTGCAATGCCTACAAGTGCAATTACCGACAAACCGCCAACGACGATTGCCAATAAAATATAATGCCACCATTTATTAAGATTCATGAATTTTTGTCGTTCATATATATAAAGATATCCAAGCTATTATAAATTGCTATGGTAGTTATGGCGAATTATCAACAAAATAAAGGCTAGGCGTAAAAAAATAGTGATAATAAAAAAAATACTTTACAGGGGTTAAACTTGTTGCTAGGATTTAATGTAATTTATAAGATGTTTACGTAACTTTATATATTTCCACGGAAATATATATTCAACGAACCCTGAAAGGGAATTTCAATTTGAAATTCAGCTTTTTTAAAGATTCAACGCCACCACTCATTGGTATCGATATCAGCTCAACTGCCGTGAAAATGGTGGAGTTAGCCGATGACGGCCGTGGTGGTTATAAACTAGAAGCTTACGCCATGTCGCCTTTACCAAAAGATGCGATGGTGGATGGTAATGTGAGTGATCTTGAAAAAGTAGCGGATGCCATTAAGCTCGCATGGAAGTTACTAGGCTCTCGAGAGAAACGCGCAGCATTGGCCTTACCAGCGGCAGCGGTCATCAGCAAAAAAGTATTGATGAGCGCTGACCTACGTGAAGAAGACATGGAAGCGCAAGTGGAAGCTGAGGCAAATCAATACATTCCTTTCTCGCTGGACGAGGTGAATATTGACTTTCAAGTGATAGGCCCTGCACCTAACAATCCCAATGAAGTGGAAGTATTAATTGCCGCTTCACGTAAAGAAAAAATTGAAGACCGAGTAGCCGCCGCTGAAGGCGCTGGTTTAAAAGTAATCGTGATGGATGTGGAAAGCTACGCAACTGAAGCGGCATACACGCTAGTGGCTAGTCAATTACCAAACTTGGGTCGTGGGCAAACGGTGATGATTGTAGATATCGGTGCCTCTATGATGCATGTGAATGTGCTGCACGACAATAAGTCTATTTACACTAGAGAGCAAACTTTTGGTGGTAGCCAGCTGACACAAGAAATTCAACGCCGTTTTGGATTGTCGTTAGAAGAATCTGAAATTGCCAAGCGTAAAGGCGGGCTTCCTGAAAGTTACGACGCTGAAGTATTGCAACCATTTGTGCAGTCACTTTCTATGGAAGTGGCAAGAGCATTACAGTTTTTTACCAGCTCCACACAATATAATAAAGTTGACCATATCGTGTTGGCCGGCGGTTGTGCGGCGATTCCTTCTATTGATCTAACCGTACAAGATCGCACCCAAGTCAATACTTTGGTGGCAAATCCTTTTCATAGCATGGCGATTAGTACTAGGCTTAAGCCGCAACAAGTGGCAATAGATGCACCTGCATTGTTAATTGCGTGTGGGCTTGCAATGCGAGGATTAGCAATATGATACGTGTAAATCTCTTACCACATCGCCAAATCCGTCGTGAGTTGCGTCAACGCGAATTTGGCTTGATGGCTGGCTTATCAGCCATTGCCGCCGCTGCTATTGTTTTTTTAGGCTGGACTTATATCAACAGCCAAACAGAAGCGCAGTTAGCCAGAAACGGACGCTTAGATACCGCAATTTTAAAGTTAGATAAAGAAATTGCCGATATTAAAGATTTGAAAGACCAAATCAGCATTATGTTAGAGCGTAAGCAAGTGGTTGAAAACTTGCAGACTAATCGCAGCCAAGTAGTGGTGGTGCTTGATGAAATAAGTCGGCAGTTGCCCGAAGGTATGTATCTTAAAGGTATCAAACAACAAGGCGGTGTGATTACCATAGACGGTGTTGCCGACACGAATGCGCGTGTAGCTACTTTGGTGCATAATTTTTCAACTTCGCAGTGGCTAGAGTCGCCAATTTTGGTTGAAATTAAATCAGTTGTAGAAAATACGCTTAAGCAAAATGCATTTACGATCAATGTGAATATTAAAGTGCCTAAAGTTGAAGACGCTGCTGAGCCTAAAACTTCAGTTAAAGGTGGGGCTAAATCATGAAGTTAGATGATTTTAATAATATCGATTTTAATAATGCCGGTAACCTGCCTGCGCCTGTAAAAGCCGTATTGCTAGCCATGATGTTTATGCTTATTTTGGCTTTGGGATATTACTTTTTATGGACGGATGCATTTACCTCGCTAGATACGGCCAAAACAAAAGAAGAAGAGCTGCGAAAAGTGTTTTTAGATAAACAATCACAAGCCATTAACTTAGCTGGTTATAAACAGCAAATGGTTGAAATTGAAAAAACATTCGGTGCGTTATTAAAGCAGTTGCCTGATAAATCGCAAATGGATGGTTTGTTAACCGATATCAATCAGGCTGGTTTAGGCCGTGGTTTGGAATTTGAATTGTTTAAACCGGGACAAGAAACAAAAGCGGAGTTTTATGCCGAGATGCCTATTTCGATTAAAGTAAAAGGCACTTATCATGACCTTGGTGCATTTGCCACAGACATTTCAAAGTTGTCACGTATTGTTACGTTAAACGATATCGCTATCGTGCGCACGGGTAAAGAGGCAGGCAAAGACGGTAAAAATGCTGCGGCAAATTCAGAATTAGTGATGGATGTAACTGCTAAAACCTACCGATATTTAGATGCTAATGAAGTGGCCTCTAAGAATGCAGCAGATTCTAAGAAAGTGGTGCGTAAATGATTGCGCTATTCAAAATAAAGTTTAACGAAAGTCGCTGGCTTAAAGTTTTGCCTTTGTGCCTGTTGAGTTTAGGCTTAAGCGCATGTAGCGGCGGCGATGGCGATGATCTTGACAAGTTTATGCGCGATGCAGCGCATGATATGCGGCCAAAAATTAAGCCGCTACCAGAAGTGAAGCCTTATTTAGCCTTGCAATATAATGCCGATGGTACTTTGGTCGATCCATTTAGCCCACGCAAAGCGTCTAATAAATCAACCGCGCATCAGCCAGATCTGAATCGACCTAGAGAGCCGATGGAGGCTTATCCACTTGAGAGCATTAAATATGTAGGCATGCTCTCTAAAAGTAAGCTCACTTATGCTTTGCTTAAAACGCCGGATAATAGTGTGCAGCAAGTTAAGCTTGGTAATTTTATTGGTCAGAATTTTGGATTAATCACAAAAATTACCGATAGTGAAATTGTACTGAAAGAGATAGTGCAAGATGAGCTTTCTGGCGATTGGGTAGAACGGGTTTCTAATTTAACGTTACAAGAATAATTGGCAATATTCCTAAGTTTTGCTATTAAGAAATTAAGCTTAACTTAAGACTGTAAATTTCAAGGCTATAAATCTTAAAGCTATAAATCTTAAGGCTGTAAATTACGAGTGCCGTGTATTACAAATGCTTAGTCAACAATATGTGCTTAGCGAT
>CANFZA010000114.1 GCA_947451235.1 Methylophilaceae bacterium
AGTAAGCTCACTTATGCCTTGCTTAAAACGCCGGATAATAGTGTGCAACAAGTTAAGCTTGGCAATTTTATTGGTCAAAATTTTGGATTAATCACAAAAATTACCGATAGTGAAATTGTGCTGAAAGAAATTATGCAATATGAGCTTTCTGGCGATTGGGTAGAGCGGGTTTCTAATTTAACGTTACAAGAATAATTGGAAATATTCCTAAGTTTTGCTATTAAGAAATTAAGCTTAACTTAAGACTGTAAATTTTAAGGCTATAAATCTTAAAGCTATAAATCTTAAGGCTGTAAATTACAATTACTGTGTATTACAAATGCTTAGTCAACAATATGTGCTTAGCGATATATTTAGAGATGTATTAAGGTGAAACAATGAAAAACAATATGTGGATGTCAAAGTTAATGCAAGCATCCTTGATAGTGATGTTCACGCTACTTGCGGGTCATTCTCAAGCTGAAGAGCAATCAACATTAACTAACAAAATAGAAAGTGTCGATATTGCAACTCTACCGGGTGGTCGGGTGGCTATTCATGTTAAAACTACCCAGCCCTTAGCCAATCTGCCAGCTGGTTTTACTTTAAATAGCCCTGCACGAATTGCTTTAGATTTTCCGAATGTGGCGAATGGTTTAGCTAAAACGAATATTCCTGCAGTATATGGCGCATTAAAAAGCATTACACTTGCCCAAGCAAAAGAGCGTACTCGTATGGTGCTTAATTTGGCCAAGAGCGTTGGATATAGCACCACTGCCACCGCTAACGAGATTACCATTACGTTACAGGCAAATGAAGCTAATGCTAGCCAGATGCTTGAAACCAAATTTGCCGAACCAGTATTAGGCCAGCAGCAGTTTGCGTTAACCAATGTTGATTTTTCACGTGGAAAAAATGGCGAAGGCCGAATTATTGTTGATTTGTCTGATGCCGCTGCGGGTATTAATATCAAGCAGAAAGGCAAAACAATCATTGTTGATTTTATCAATACCGATGTGCCAGCCAATTTGCAACGTCGCCTTAATGTGATTAATTTCAACACGCCTGTGGTTTACGTAGACACCATGAAGCAAGGTCGAAATGGCCGCATGGTCATTGAGCCTAAAGGTAATTGGGAGCAATCTGCGTATCAAGCGGATAAAAAATTCATTATAGACGTGCGTCAAATTGTGGATGATCCAGATAAATTAGTGCGTGGCTCTAAGCCGGGTTACGCCGGTGAAAAATTGTCATTGAACTTCCAAAACATTGAAGTGCGCTCAGTATTACAAGTAATTGCAGATTTTACCGGATTAAATATTATTACTAGCGATACCGTAGGCGGCAACTTGACCCTACGTTTAAAAGATGTGCCTTGGGACCAAGCGCTAGACATTATTATGCAAAGTAAAGGCTTGGCTCAGCGTAAAAATGGCAATGTTATTTTAGTGAAGCCATCAGAAGAATGGGCCGCCAAAGATAAGCAAGAAAACGAGGCTGCACTGCAAAAAGATGATTTGGAGCCATTGCTTACCGAGGTGTTCACCTTAAATTACATGAAGGCCGCTGATTTACTTAAGGTAATCAACGATCCTAAGCAAAAAATCCTATCAAAACGCGGCACTGCCACTCAAGATATACGTACCAATAATGTGTTTGTGCAAGATATTCCTAAGCGCCTAGAGCAAGTGCAGGCGATTGTTAAAAAAGCCGACGTGGCTGTAAAACAGGTCATGATAGAGTCACGCTTAGTGCTTGCCACTGAAAAGTTCAGCAAAGATTTAGGCGCTCGTTTTGGCGTGCAACATCAGGCAACATCAGGCAAAAACTCACTAGCAATTGGCGGTAGTTTAGATACCACTTCAGCCGCGGCTGGAGGTTTTGGTGGTTCATTAAGCACTGGTGGCTTAAATTCTAATCTACCTGTTAGCGGAGCATTTGGTACTGTGGCCTTTAGTTTGTTTAGATTGCCAGCAGGTTTATTGCTTAATTTAGAGCTATCGGCGCTTGAAAGTGATCAGCGCGGAAAAATCATTTCTAGTCCACGTGTCACAACGGCTAACCAGCAAAAAGCGGTTATTTCACAAGGTCAAAAAGTGGGTTATTTGCAAGCAAGTAGCAGTGGTGCGGCTAACGTTGCATTTATTGATGCAGTGTTAAGTTTAGATGTGACACCACAAATTACTCCAGACAATAAAATTATCATGGATTTAGAAGTTAGAAAAGATAGCGTAGCTGGTACTTTGGCTAACGTACCGTTGATAGACACTCAAAGTGTGAAAACACAAGTGTTAGTGTCTAACGGTGAAACGGCTGTGCTAGGTGGTATTTACGAGCAAGAGCAACATAATGACGTTGATAAAGTACCTTTCTTTGGCAGCTTGCCAGTAGTGGGTAATTTGTTTAGACGAACCATGAAGCAGGATGACAAAAGAGAGCTGCTTATTTTTATCACGCCAAAAATTATGGATGACAGTTTAGGCTTGCGCTAACATGCCGTGGGCATAATTCAATAGAAAAATCTGATAATCATGTAAGATTGTCATAAAATGCCCATCATGGTTGTGTTGGGCATTTTTCTTTAGTGGCATGGTCTGAGTGAATTTAAGGTTTTAGTAAACGCATGCTTTAGTAAGCGCATACTTAATTAAACTCACTCTTTAGTAAATTAAGGTGTATTAAACTGGATAATATTTATTTTGTAGGCCTGATGGGCGCAGGTAAAACCACAATTGGTCGTTTAATTGCGAAGCAATTGGGTATGGTTTTTTATGATTCCGATCATGAGGTCGAGCGTAAAACTGGCGTGAGAATACCGCTAATTTTTGAGCTGGAAGGTGAATCTGGTTTTAGAAAGCGTGAAACCAGTACGCTAGAGGAGCTTTGCCAGCTAAAAAATATTGTCATGGCTACCGGCGGTGGCGCTGTATTGCTGCCCGAGAATCGTGAGTTTTTAAAAAACAATGGCATCATTATTTATCTGCGCGGCAACGTACACGATTTATGGTTGCGCACTCGTAATGATAAAAC
Source organism: Methylophilaceae bacterium (assembly GCA_947451235.1). Classification (GTDB taxonomy): domain Bacteria; phylum Pseudomonadota; class Gammaproteobacteria; order Burkholderiales; family Methylophilaceae; genus Methylotenera. Next base: position 3,010 of record CANFZA010000114.1, read on the forward strand.
TCGGCCATTGTTGCAAGGTGGCAATATCCGACAAAAGCTGGAGCGTTTGTATATAGAGCGCGACCCAATATACGCAGGGTTGGCTGATTTTATTGTAGACACTGGCGCGCAATCTGCTTTGGAAATTACCGCCTATATCGAGCATTTATTAGAAACTCAGCAAGCTGAAGATGCTGCTGAAAACGCCGCGCAAAACCCCATAAAGTCAGATGATTTAGTAAAGACCTCCGGTTTGGCAATGCCAGAAACAACAGTAAAGCCAGTAACAGTAGAAACGCCAGATTTAACCAACTAACAAATAATCAAAAATAAGCCAAATATCCAGATGCAAACACTCAAAGTTGAATTAGCTGACAGAAGTTATCCTATCCACATAGGCAGAAACCTGCTCTCTGATGCGAGCTTAATTCTGCCATATTTAAAACGTAAGCATGTCGCCATTGTGACTAACACCACCGTTGCGCCGCTTTATTTAGATACATTACGTGATTCATTACAAACGGCTGGCGTAACTGTAGTCACTATCATTTTGCCAGATGGCGAAGTGTATAAAAACACTGCAACCCTCAACACCATTTATGATGCTTTGCTACAAAATCGCTGTGAGCGCAGCACTACTTTAATCGCGCTTGGCGGCGGTGTAATTGGCGATTTAACAGGCTATGCTGCAGCTACTTATTTGCGTGGCGTGCCTTTTATTCAAATTCCAACCACCTTGTTATCTCAGGTAGATTCTTCGGTAGGCGGCAAAACTGGCATTAACCACCCGTTGGGTAAAAATATGATAGGCGCTTTTTACCAACCACAATTGGTATTAGCTGATATTGACACTTTGCAAACATTACCTGCGCGTGAGTTTGCCGCAGGCATGGCCGAAGTCATTAAATATGGCTTAATTCGCGATGCGGCTTTTTTTGATTGGCTAGAAATTAATATGGCCAGCCTAATGCAGTTAGACGAAGCCACGCTAAGCTACGCTATTTTCCGCTCATGCCAAAATAAAGCCGAAGTCGTCGCAAAAGATGAGCACGAGCAGGGCGACCGTGCCTTACTAAATTTAGGCCACACTTTTGGTCATGCCATAGAAAATGCAATGGGCTATGGTGTTTGGTTACATGGCGAAGCGGTAGCCGCTGGTAGCATGATGGCGGCCGATTTATCGCAGCGCATGGGCTGGTTAACGCCAGCAGAAGTAACACGCATACAAAAAAGCTTTGAAGCCGCTAATTTACCTATTACCCCACCAAACTTAGGCGTAGAGCGCTATTTAGATTTAATGGGCTTAGATAAAAAAGTAGAGAACGGAAAAATCAGATTGATATTGCAACAAGGCATAGGCAAAGCTGTGATTACCAGTGATTACGATGCTGAAAAGTTAAAAGAAACATTGTCCCTATGTTAAGCAAAGCCTATTCGCGATCTAAAGATCGCTCCAACAATAGTCGGGATACTTGTAGGAGCGATCTTTAGATCGCGAAAAGTCCCTAAACTAAATGGATTAAAAAGTGCCCATGATGACAACCCTCGCCCCCTATGCCGCCAACCCAGAGCTAGCCATAGGCCGGCAATTTGAAGAACCCGCCTCAGAAACCCGCAACGCCTTTCAACGCGACCGCGACCGCATTATTCACTCTACAGCCTTTCGCCGCCTAGAATACAAAACGCAAGTATTTGTAAATCATGAAGGCGATTTATTCCGCACCCGCTTAACTCACAGCCTAGAAGTAGCGCAAATGGCGCGTGGCATTGCGCGTACATTGCATCTGCATGAAGACCTCACCGAAGCCATCGCGCTAGCGCACGACCTAGGTCACACGCCCTTTGGCCATGCCGGGCAGGATGCGCTCAATGAATGCATGCGCGACTTTGGCGGCTTTGAGCACAACTTGCAATCGCTACGCGTAGTAGAAAAGCTAGAGCTACGCTACGCTGAATTTGATGGCTTAAACCTCACTTTTGAAGTGCGCGAAGGCATACTTAAACATTGCTCGATTAAAAATGCAAAACTACTAGGCGATGTTGGCCAGCGTTTTTTAGATAAAACCAGCCCAAGCTTAGAAGCGCAACTAACTAATTATGCCGATGAAATTGCCTACAATAATCACGATATAGATGACGGTTTACGCTCAGGCTTAATCACCATAGAGCAATTATCAAAAGTAGAATTATTTGCGCGTAATCTAGCCATCGTCAAAGAAAAATATCCCAAACTAGAACAAAGGCGCCTGATACACGAAACTGTACGTCGCATGATCAACACATTAGTGGTCGATTTATGCACGCATAGCGCTGAAAATATCGCACAGCATCAGCCAAAAAATATTGATGATATTCGCCAATTGCCACAATTGCTTGGCTTCAGCAAAGAAATTGCCGACCAAAACCAAAAGCTAAAGCAGTTTTTACGCAAAAATTTATACCATCATTACAAAGTAAACCGCATGAGCGCAAAAGCCGCCCGCATCGTGCGTGAGCTATTTGTCGCTTTTTTTGAAAACACCGGCTTACTGCCAGATGAGTTTCAAGCCTACGCTGAAATAGATAAGGCTCGCGCTGTGGCTGACTATATTGCCGGTATGACAGACCGCTTTGCCATACGCGAACACCGTAAGTTATTTACTGTTGAAGAATATTTGTAATGAGTTATTGGTAGGAGTGATCTTCAGATCACGAAAACAATGCCACCTTGAATATGCACGCTCTTCGCGATCTAAAGATCGCTCCTACAGGAAATTTTTTGATGAAAACGCAATGAAAACCAGCCATCAAAAAGATCTTCGCATTGGTCGGCACTCACAACATAATCAAATTTACCACATCACTTTCGCCACGATTAACCGAACACCAACCTTTAGTGATTTTTTAAAAGCACGCATATTAATCAATATACTTAAAAAAACAGACCAACTACAGCACGTAAAAACACTCGCTTTTGTGATAATGCCTGATCATATTCACTGGCTAATGCAACTAACGGGCAGTCAATCTTTGTCTAGTATAGTTAAAACAGTCAAATCTCAAGCCACTATACAAATCGGCCAGCCAATTTGGCAAGCGGGTTATTATGATCATGCCATTCGTAAAGAAGAAGATATACAGCGTGTCGCGAGATACATTATAGCCAACCCAATACGCGCCGGATTAGTCACAAAAGTCGGTGATTATCCGCATTGGGATGCGATATGGTTTTAGGCTAACGCATACAAGATTAAAACAAATCACCCATAAATTTTAATAGTAGGAGTGATCTTCAGATCACGAAAGCAATGTCACTCTGAATATGCACACTCTTCGCGATCTAAAGATCGTTCCTACGAAAAGCGAGCCATTCATGTTCTAAGCCTACCATTCACGCGCCAAACCCGCGTTTGGCTTCCCCGCATAATATGCACCAAAGCCCATAATTCTGATTAAAAATCACCCACATAAAAATCACTTAACTACCTAATATCCAGCATTAATCCAATAACCCAACAATCCTAATGGTAGGAGTGATCTTCAGATCACGAAAGCAATGTCACCTTAAATATGCACTCTTCGCGATCTAAAGATCGCTCCTACGAAAAGC
>CANFZA010000115.1 GCA_947451235.1 Methylophilaceae bacterium
CGGCAATATTGATTGCGGCAAAGGCACCAGTCACGTTAACCAAACCCAAATCAAGCTGCCACATTTGTTGCGAGCGCTGCATTTCACGATACACAACCGCGGCATTAGAGGTACCAATTGAAAGGTAAAATAAATCCTCTGCAAGTCGGCTTGCAATACCATCGTCTACAATCACGCCAGACTCATCTAGCAACATGACGTAACGGCAGCTACCCACTTTTTGTGTTGCATAAACACCAGTGAAGAATCTTTCTAAAAACTCAGCGGCATCGGGACCATGAATTTCAATTTTACCGAAGGAGCTGCCATCAATAATGCCAGCCGCTTTTCTGACTGCCATTGCTTCGGCTTGCAAGGTCTCTTCTTTGGTTTTACCTGGCGCAGGATAATAAGCGGCTCTTTTCCACGCCCCGATATCTGTAAACACTGCGCCATTTTCTTCATGCCAAGCATGTAATGAAGTTAAACGATGCGAATGAAAGCCGCGACCACCTAAATGGCCAATCGGTGTTGGGTGAAAAAATGGCCGTGAAGTGGTTGAGCCAATTTTTTCAACGGGTAATCCACGGATTTTTGCCAAGATACGAATGGCATTCATGTTGGAATGCTTACCTTGGCTAGGACCCATCCCTACCGTGGTAAAGCGTTTCATTAGCTCAATATTATCGAAGCCTTCTTTAGCCGCATTCACAAAGTCTTTGATCTGAATATCTTCGTCAAAGTCTACAAAGTTTTTGCCTTTTTCATGGGGCACCATAGGATAAGCATGGCTAGGACAAGCTGAATTTACAAATTCGCCCACGTGTTTTTCAATGGCATTTTGCGGTGCATCTATGCCCAAATAACGTAAAGCATCATTGGCCGCACGGGTACCATCTTTAATGCGCTGTTCTAGCTCAAAAATACCATTCACTTTACCTGCGGCGAAAATTCCAGCTGGCAAACGGCTTGGCACAAACTGTTGCACACCATAATCAAACTGCATGCCAGTGCCGGCTTGGTACAATAAAGCGCCAGCTGGTGCCCAGCCTGCACTCATGGCGATGCCATCGCACTCAAGCGTAATTTTATTGTTAGTTAATGCAACGTTTGCATTATCGTCATAAGCGCAAATAACAGCGCCGCGTACGCTAGATTTATCTGAAGACGCTAAGGCTTCATAGACGCAATGTCCGGCATAAATCTTGATGCCTCTTTTTGCTAGTTCTATTGCACAAGCGCTACTATTGCTGCCTTTGCGTAAATCTACTACGGCTACCACTTTGGTGCCGGCTTGTAGCAAGTCTAGCGCCACGCGATAGCCGTAATCATTGGCAGTTACCACAATGCCGTTATTGAAAGGCTTAACACCGTAACGATAAATTAAACGCTGTGCGGCAGAACCTAACATTACTCCTGGCAAGTCATTGTATCTAAACACTGGTGGCTGCTCAAAAGCGCCACTAGCCACAATCACAGTTTTAGCGCGCACTTTAGTGATGCCACTTGCTGACACAATAGGAATTAGATGGTCAGGGTAATAGCCAGCCGCATAAGTGCCAGTGTGCATGGTAATGTTAGCTTGCCCTGCCACTTTGCTGAGCAAATCAGTGACTTGTGCAACTGATGATGAATCACCTCTTCTGTCATAAGTAAGGCTACCGCCAGCTTGGCGATTTTCATCCACAATAGTCACTTCTAAGCCAGCTAGCGCGGCCACATAAGCGGCTGTCAAACCTGTTGGGCCAGCACCTATTACTAGTAAATCACAATGTGAATGTTGTTTACGTTTAAGTATGCGTGGGTAATCAAAATTAACGATTCCCAAGCCAGCTGCTTTACGTATTACTTTTTCCCAAAATGGAAAAAAACGACGTGGTGTATGGAAAGCTTTATAGTAAAAACCTACCGGTAAAAGTGGTGATATAGAATCAATGTAACTATTCTTATCTTTTTTAACACCACCAATTGTGTTTACCGCAGTTAAAACCATGCCGTCTTTAACTTCAACCACATCAGCACGCATATTGGTATCAACGCCATCAGTCACCAATATATTGACATCGTGATTCGCTAAACTGAGCACGCCACGTGCACGGTGATATTTAAAGCTACGGCCTAATACTTTTTGACCAGCGGCCCATAATGCGCTGCTAATCGTATCGCCTTCAAAGGCTGTAAAATCTTCACCTTCAAACGAGAAGTTGATTTTATTATTACGGTTAACCCATTCACCAGCTTGCTTAGGTGTACGTAAACTCATTTGCTTATCTCCTGCGCTGTGTCTGAATTATCGCTATTAGCACCTAATAAATAAGTGCGCGACACTTTATCTGTCAGCGTATTACGCTCTGCAATAAACCAAGTGCCGCTCGGTGAGTGATACCACCATTCTTTTTTATCGCCAGGTGCGCCACTGCGGTTATGCACGTAGGCAGCCCATTCCACATCGGTACAAGTATCTTGATTTGGTGCCTCACGATATTCACCGCCAAAGATAAATTCGCTGAGTGGTCGAGTGCCGTTCATAGGACAAGTGAGAAGTTTCATTGCATATTCCTCTGATGATTAAGCTTGCGTTAAGGCCAATTAATGGCCAACAGACGCAGCGCCTTTTTCCCCGGTCAGTTCGTAATCTTCAAAACGTGACAAGCGGAATGAGTGAATTAAATCTGGCGCACTATCGTTAGCAATGGTTTGCGCCATGGTTTTACCGCTGATAGGCGTAGCTTTGAAACCCCAAGTACCCCAACCAGCATCTATATAAAAGCCTTCAATCGGTGTTTTACCCATAATTGGCGCAAAGTCTGGCGTCATATCGGCCATACCAGCCCATTGGCGCACAACTTTTACATTAGATAAAAATGGGAACATATCTAGCATGTGTGAAGTTAAGCCTTCCACAAAATCTAGCGTTGAACGTGTTGAGTGAACTTCGTAAGGATCAAGCGAAGATCCCATCACTAACTCTCCACGAGAAGATTGACTCAGGTAAACATGCAAGCTACCAGAGACAAAAATTGAGTTTAACCAAGGCTTCATAGGCTCGGTCACACAGGCTTGTAAAGGGTGAATGACGATAGGCGTTTCAAGATCGACCATTTCCGTAATGCGTGGCGTAAACCCTGCAACCGCACATAACACTTGCTTGGTTTCGATATAGCCTTTATTGGTTTTAACACCGCACACTTTTCCGTTTTTTACATCAATACCTAGTACTTCAGTATTTTGGTAAATTTCGGCACCTAAACGGTCCGCGCCACGCGCATAGCCCCAAGCCACACCATCATGGCGAGCAACTGAACCAGGGGCATGAAATAAAGCGCCTAAAATGGGTGCCTGACCGCTGCAGCTTAAGTCTAGCTGCGGGCAAGCTTTAGCAATTTCATCAGGACCAACGACTCTACTTTCAACACCTACATGCTTATTAACTTCAGCGCGCCAACGCATAGTGCGCATGGCTGATTCTGTGTGTGCCAAAGTGTAATGACCGCGGGTTGAGTAGAATAAATTCAAATCCAACTCTTCTGACAGGCCTTCATAAATCTTTACGCTGGCATCATAAAAATTAACACCTTCTGGCGTTAGATAATTTGACCGAACAATAGTGGTATTGCGGCCAGTATTGCCTCCGCCGATATACCCTTTTTCAAGCACCGCAACATTGGTAATACCGTGATCTTTAGCTAAGTAATAAGCTGCAGCTAAACCATGTCCGCCACCTCCGATAATCACCACATCGTAAGATTTTTTTGGTGTTTCTAGTGCCCTAAAAAAGCGTGGTGCTGGATGCCCTTTTGATAGTGCAAATTTAAGTAGTCTTAATGGCATTTATAAACTCCATGAACCCTAATTTTTGATTTACGCATTAGCGGTAAAAATTCGCTAACTTCGCATTTAATTCTTTATTTAACGCTTAGACTGCAATGCAAATTAATAAACTTTTTTAATCTACATGAAACATTTAACGTATTTAGCCATATAAGATTATCGACTGTCAACGATTAAATGAAACTTTTTTAATTGCAGTGAAACTTATGCTAAAGTTAATACTTTATTATTCTAAGTATTAAGCACTTAGCGCTGTTAGAAACTAAGTACTACTCCTTAAGAGTAATAGACCTATAAAAAATTCGGATGATGATTAAATATGTTGAAGCACTACCATTTCAGTAAAGGCAATTCCCCACTTTTAATCTCAATGCCACATGTAGGCACGAAAATCCCTAAAGAGATTGCTGACAATATGACGTCAGAAGCGCTGAAAATGCCTGATGTAGATTGGCACTTGCCGCTACTATATGACATGGCTGAAAAGCATGATGCGACGGTTTTGTCAGCCGAATACATGCGCTATGTGATCGATTTAAACAGGTCACCTGAAGACGTTTGCCTTTACCCCGGGCAAGATGTGACAGGCCTGTGCCCATTAGATACGTTTGCTAAACAGCCGATTTATTTGGCGGAGAAGCAACCTGATGAATTAGAGATAAGAAATAGAATAGAGCAGTATTGGCGCCCTTATCATCTTAAACTGGCGGCTGAAATTCAGCGCATCCACGCCATACATGGCATAGTTTTATTGTGGGATGCGCACTCTATTGCGTCGCGTGTCCCAAGATTTTTTGATGGGAAACTACCAGACTTAAATTTTGGTACAGCGGATATGCAATCATGTGATGAATCACTACAAGCTGCGCTTAGCAACACCATGCAGCAATACGAAAATAACTTTGCAAAACAGTCAGAACATAGTCAAAAATACAGCCATGTATTTAATGGTAGATTTAAAGGTGGCTATATTACGCGGCACTATGGTGTGCCGACGATGAACGTGCATGCGCTACAAATGGAAATGAATCAAAGTATTTATATGCAAGAAAGCCCACACTATGCGTATCAAGCATCACTGGCTCAGGCGGTTAAGCCTTTACTCAGTGATTTACTAGCTACCTGTTTGGCTTGGGCATATCAATTCAATGCCTCAGCCAATAACGATTAGAGCTTTCCGTCTAAGCCCATTTGATAATATTTATGCGTGATTTTGTCTTGATTTTCTAACAGCCAATCAATATCTGGCTTATTGTTCATGGCTTTATGAATCGCTAAAGCTGTCGCCTTACGATGAATATCAAATAATATTTTGTGGTCTAGATGTTCATCTTTACTCACCATAGGATTCAGCCAAACAGACACAATAATACCTAAATCATTCGCACGCTCTTTAGGAATATCACCAGCACGCACAGCGTCTAACACACCATTAGCAATAGCCGCTTGCACGGTACCCATCAAAATATTGGTATATTTACTATCTTTAACCGTTACTTTACTGACCATCAAAGTGACTGGACGAACTTGAATATCTGTATTCAATAAGGCAAAAACGCGCGTGTGCCCAGCCACTTGGTCGCCAGTTAAAGTGGCAATTGCGGTTCCTACAGGGCCATCTAATTCACCAATAATCACTTCTGGCTCGGCGGCCGTGCCAGGAGGCCCACCGGCCACTAAAGCTTCACCAGTACGCATTACAATTCTTTCGCTCAAAATATTCTCCTAATCATTTAGTGGGGGTTAATTACATGCAGTTAATTACATGTTGTTAATTACAAGTTTTTAATTAGGTGTGTTAATTAAAAACTTGAAACAAAAATCTTTATAATTTTTATTTTACATTAACTATTATTCCTTTAGTTAAACTTTACCGCCATAATTAAGATAATTAACGGCAAATTATGTCAATATCTTTCAACATTAGTTAATAAAATGAATTTTTTTACAAGTTTTAGCCAGTCTCTTGTAATATTCAGTTAAATATTATTGATAGGCATGGTCATGGCATCAAAAAAAGAGCTTGAAATCGTCAAAGTGGAAACGCCAAACAAGTCACTCGGCCGACACTTAGGATCAACGATACGCAAATTGCGCCTAGAACATAATTTGACGATTGCTGAAGTCTCAGAGCGCGCTGGCATCAGTCGCGGCATGTTGAGTAAGATTGAAAACAGCTTGGCGGCCACTAGCTTAGAAACACTAGAACAACTTGCCAACGCATTAGGCGTTACTTTATCTAAACTATTTCAAAACTATAATTTGCCTAGAGGCGCCGCCCAGCTCGTTAAAAAAGGCGAAGGGATGGAGGTAGTTAGACGTGGCACGCGTGTAGGCCATACCTACCAACTATTAGCCTACGACCAAGGCCCGCATAAAATTTTTGAGCCATTTTTAATCTCACTTGAAGATTCTGGTGAAGAGTTTCCTGCTTTTGAGCACCCCGGCACAGAATTTATTCACATGCTAGAAGGCGTTTTGGAATATAGAGTTGGTGAAGAAACCTTTGTACTCAACAGCGGTGATTCACTGACTTTTCAGGGCGAGATTCCACATCGACCAGAAAAACTAATACAAACGCCGATCAAGTTTCTTGCCATCATCCACTACGATGCGCCTAACCAAGAACACGCTGAAGAATAGCTTCAGACTACAATTAAAATAAATCACAGGAGTAGTCATGCAAATAGTCACCTACAGCGAAGCTGTTGAATCTGACATTCCTGATTTAATCACTTTATTATCCGTATTA
>CANFZA010000116.1 GCA_947451235.1 Methylophilaceae bacterium
CGATAGCCAGTAGCGGTTGGCATCCAAGCTAGCCAATGGCCTTGGCTACTTGCAGCATCGGCCGCGTATTCCATCAGCGCCACTAAACGCGTCGCTTCTTCTTTTAGCACATCGTCATCGTTTTTCATTAACTTTGGCGTGACCAAGCCTAATGAAATACCGACAATGACCAATACCACCATCAGCTCAAGCAGGGTAAAGCCGCGCATAAGCGGCTTAAATGGCCTAGGCTTATGCTTGGGCTGTGGCCGTGAAAAATTAGTTTGCCCAAGAGCCGATATCGGCATCGTTACCTTCTCCACCTGCGGCACCATCAACACCAAAGCTGAACACATCTAACTCACTACGAACGCCTGGAAATAGATATTGGTAGGGATTACCCCAAGGGTCAGTCGGTAGCTTATCCAAATAACCAGAGGTTTTCCAGTTGGTCGGTACCGGCGGTGTAGTTGGCTTACTTACTAGCGCTTGTAAACCTTGCTCTGTGGTTGGGTAACGTTGATTATCTAGCTTATATAATTTTAAAGCCTGCATTACAGAAGCAATATCTTGCTTTGCCGCAATCACTCTAGCTTCATCAGGCCGTCCCATGATTTTTGGCACGATGAGTGAGGCAAGTATGCCCATAATGACGATGACCACCATCATTTCAATGAGCGTGAAGCCTTGCTGAATGCGCTTATAAATCATGCTTACCCTTAACTAATTGCAAAAGTTTGAATCTCATTATAGCCAGCTCAATAACATAATGGCAATTAAGTGCGCCAAAATTAATGACTAAGGTTCCTAATATGGTGAGCCTTGGTTTTTAGAACGCTACACGTTCTCTAGTATTGAGGCGTGTTGCATCAATTCATCAGCACTTAACTTTGCCCAATTTTTAGCCATTATTTATTTACACATGCAAAGGCCTGTGCGATAGAATTTTTAAATAGTAGGTTCAGCATACTTAATTATTGTACAGGTGACTGTTTCCCATCGTTGTCGTTATATGCCTGTTTAATTGCATACAAAGCTATTGTGCTATGATTAACATTGATTCTATGACAAAAGATTAGCAATAGTTAAGGTGATTAAGCGCATGAGAAGAGCTCAGCATGATTATTGATAACATAAAAGTTGATCGCGCTAGTATATTGTTATGGCTAAACAAGTTGCTTGCATCGCACATATTTGTGACTTCACACAAACATCAAAAATTTCTGCGTTATTTGGTTGAGCACACCTTAAACGGTAAAGCTGAACGGCTTAAAGGCTATAGCATAGCCGTTGATGCCTTGGGTCGTTCGGCTGATTTTGATCCGAATCAAGATGCTATTGTCAGAGTTGAAGCCTGTCGATTACGTGCTAAATTATGTGCGTATTATCAAAGTGTTGGCGAAAAAGATGAAGTGCAATTTCAACTTTTAAAAGGCAGTTATCAGATAGTTTTCCATTTTAAGTCCACTGAATATCAGGTAAATAATGTGCTTAACCGTCGCGCTGGTGAAGATAGGCGTTGTGAAGGTAGCGCACCTCAAGTGCCCGTTAATCTTGTTGCACAAGCCGCGTATTTGCGCGGTTTAGAGCAACATTTGATGCACACTGATGGCTCCATGCAAGCGGCGAAGGCACTTTTTCTTTTGGCCTTGGAATATGATGCTAATCATGCGCTTGCCCACGCATGGTTGTCTCGCACATTAATTTATCAATGTATGATGCAGTGGCAAACAAATGAAGATGTCAATAAAGAAATTGTCGAGCTAGCCGATTATCATGCATCGCTTGCGCTTAAAATAAATCCTGCATTACCCGCATTAATGACAGCCTATAGTTAGCCGAGTGAGGCCTAATTAACTTTCCTCAAATGCAGTAGTTTTTCTGTTATGAGCTAATTGTCAATTTCAGTGAAATAAATTAATCTAAAAAGTCAGAATAATCTTTTTGTTCGTAGCCACTTAGCCGACTCCAAGGCGCGGATTTTATGGTGGATATGGCCGTGACTTTCATAGATTTATGTGCGCTGCCATTCAGTTTTTGAGATTCAACTTCACGGGGAATTTCAAGATTTTCATCCCAAAGTACACTTAATTGACTATCAGCAGATTTAAGTTCATACCAACGTTGACCCTTAGGCGCCAATTTATCTAAGGGGCGCATAGCGTTTAATTTCTTCGGATCCATTAGATGTGATGTATTTTCCCACTTACCATCAAAGCCTACATTGCCGTATTCTGGTGCAGGGACATTCACAATGACTTTGTCATGAAGATCTACTAAGCGAAGAGACAAGCCATTTTTGCCCATAACAATCCATCTAGCTGTTGTATTTAAATCTAAATGCTTATGTCTATTCTCGTTGTGGGCTGCATTATGCGGCTTACTAGCAGGCAATACGCGTTCTACCCATACTGTGTTACCACTGCGATATAGCTGCTCACTAAAGTTAACAATGCGAGTTACGCCGCCAGCGTCAGTTTCAGTCATGCTATGTTGAATAATAAAGCTAATCTCTTTCGGATTAGCAGAGGCATCCGCCATCAGCGTCAACAGAATGAGCGTTAATATGTTTTGAACTAAGATTTTTACCATTTGTATCTAATCACTTTTTAAAAATAAGTAATAAAAATAGCCGGTGAAGTCACCGGCTATTTTTATTTAATTGTGCAAGCTGGTTTTACTAGGCTAAACTTAAAAGCCATATTTATAAACCGGCCCTATATAACAAGCCTATAAACCCAGTGCAGATTTGATCAAACCAAACACTTTAGTATTGTCCAGTGTACCTTTAAATTTAGCACTGCCAGCACCTGAAGACAGTAACATTACATCACCACCACCATGAGTTTCTGATCCTGCAGAGCCAAGTACAACACCAACTTCTTGTAAATAAGCGTCGGCAGTAGTGTCAACCGCAGTTAAATCATCACGCGTAGATTTTCTTGGACCACCACCATTACCAAATACTAGAGTCGTATACGGCAGGCCGTCTGCTGCTGTTGCTGCTGTTGGTGTACCATTTACCTTAGTTTTCACAATATCGCTGACTTTGCCTAAAATTGGATTACCTTTATGTGAATAGCCGTTCATTGTCATGGTGTGATCATGGTCAGCAGTCACTACAATTAGCGTGTCCTTCAAATCGACTAAACTAAGTGCCTTTTTAATAGCGTCATCAAAGGCAATAGTGTCTTCAAGTGCACGTTTAGCGTTTGTACCATGTAGTGCATGGTCAATACGACCACCTTCCACCATTAAGAAATAACCTTTGCTGTTTTTTTGTAGCATCTTAATGGCAGTATCTGTCATTTCAGCTAAGCTAGGCTCATCAACTACTGGTGAAGGCTTTGCGCGGTCTAGCTCGTAATTAAGATGGTCCATGTTAAATAAACCAACAAGTTTATTGGTAGTTGCTACGTTAAGTGCTTTAAACGCGGTACCTGTATTTACATAAGTGTAGCCAGCAGTAGTAAATTGAGCAGTTAAATCTTGTGTGTCGTTACGTTTACTACCTGATGTTGTAGATGGCACAAAGAACTTAAGGCCACCGCCAAGCAATACATCAACACCAGTGCCTAAGGCTGCATTATATTTAGCGTTGCCAGGAACAACCTGCGCAGCAATATCAATCTCACCATCACGATGGCAAATGTGCGCATAAGTGGCTGCAGGGGTTGCATGTGTAATGCGTGTGGTAGTTACCGCACCGACTGATTTACCCGCCGCTTTTGATAGTTCTAACAAGGTCGTTACTGGCGTGCCGTTACCTGTCGACGGGCAGGTACTAGCGCCGCTTGATACATAAGCCACATTGGCACTGTCATAAGCCTGGGTATTTGCGGACATAGACAATACTTCATTGTTCATTTTCACACCTGTCATATAGGCAGCCATTGAAGGCGCGCTATCCGTTGTTTGCGCATCTAATGAGTTTGTGCGAATACGCGCAGTACGTTTTAGTACTTCCATATTAAGCGAACCAGCCTCACCATATTTATAGATACGGCTAGCTGTCACTACCGTTGGGCCCATGCCGTCGCCAAGAAAGAAAATAACGTTTTTAGCTTCACCTGCGGCCATCACGCTGTTGCTACTCGCTACAACCATTAATGCCGCCATTGTTTGAAGTGCGATTTTTGTATGCTTCAATTTCATAATTTAACCTTTTATACTTTTAAGTTTAGAGTGCTGTAATTAATGCAAGCGAGATTTAAATTAACCTAAGATTTCTATTAAACCCAGCCTACAAGCCAACTGCAGTTTTAACCAAATTGAACACCTGAATATTTTCGATAATGCCAGTAAATGTTTCGGCACCTGAACCAATCGCACCGATGAACACATCTGTACCACCGTGCGTTTCGCTACCAACGGCAACCGGTATAACAGCCTCTTGGTGATAATCTTTATTAGAAACCTGTACTTCAGTGAGTGCTGTACGTGTAAGTGGTCTATTTTCACCATTACCAAAGCCGATAATCGTGAATGGATTGCTACCAGTATCTAGGTTGAAGGCACCAGTAATAACGTTTTTCACTAAGCCTAATACTCCAGGATTGCTTGGTGTGGTAGCACCCGTGCGTTTTGCGTAACCATTAAGTACTAGCGTGTGGTCATGGTCAGCAGTGACTACAATTAACGTGTTTTTTAAGCCCGGATCTATCACTTGTAACTTATCGATTGCAGCCTTGATAGCATCATCAAATGCAACGGTATCTTGTAGTGCACGGCTGGCGTTGGTTGAATGTAAGGCGTGATCAATACGTCCACCTTCTACCATCAAAAAGAAGCCTTTCTTGCCATTTTTAACAATATCAATGGCTTTGCTGGTCATTTCAGCCAAGCTTGGCTCATTGGCTGGAATTCGATCAAGATCATAAGCCATGTGATCCATGGTAAATAAACCCAACACTTTTTTAGTTTTTGTTGTATCAACTAAATCTAACTCAGCTTTATTGCTTACATAAGTGTAGCCATTGAGTTTCATTTCATTGGTTAAATCGCGAGCATCTGTACGTTTACTTCCGCTGGTGGTGCTAGGTACAAAATGACGCAAGCCGCCACCCAACATTACATCCACGCCGTCACCTAATGCTGCATTAAATCCTAATCCACCCGGAATTGCTTGTGCGGCAATGTTATTTTCTCCATCACGATGGCAAATATGTGAATATGTAGTTGCTGGCGTGGCATGTGTTATGCGTGTTGTAGTAACAACACCTGTGGTTTTTCCTGCAGCTTTCGCTAATTCAAGCAAGGTCACGACTGGCTTGCCGTTAGTTGATAGACAAGTGCTATTTGCGCCAGAAATATAAGAAGCGCCGGTCACACTATTAAATGCTTCGGTATCTGGAGTCATAGAAATGACTTCATTGTTCATCTTAATGCCTGTCATATAAGCAGCCATAGATGGCGCGCTGTCTGTTACCTGAGCATTATTTGAAAATGTTTTAACAAAACCTGTTTCAGGCAATGTGTCCATGGTTAACTCACCATCTTCTCCTGCTTTATAGATTCGTGCTGCAGTCATGGTATTCATGCCCATGCCATCGCCAAGAAAAAAGACTACATTTTTAGGCGCAACTGCATCGGAACCGCCACCGCAGGCCGTCAACATTGCTGTTAAAATAATAGGTGCGATAGCTCCCGTTGTTAAATATTTTGACATTTATAACCCTTATATTTATTGGTATTAAAAATTAAGGGTCTACTATATTTTTTGAGTGTTAATAGGACATTACACAAATGTGAAGCTTTGACTTTTTCTTTAACAACTTAAAAGACAATTACTTTAACTAAATACTGTTCTATAGATTATGTTTTGTCAGAGAGTTTCATTTTTGACTTTAATATTAGACGACCAAGATTTGACAAACTAACGGGCATGGATTTAGTTGAAGAAGCCTTGTTAATCAGTCAAGAGAATCCACATTTGCAAAGCTGAACGCTGGCAAAGCTATAGATAAGTGAGTGATATGAAATTTCGCTAACTACGAGTTCAAATGCAGGTGAAAATTAGAATCGGCAGTTGAATACGATCGAAAATTGGGTTTCAACACACCTTAGAGTTTATGCATTACTTTCCCTCCAATTTTAAGAAGCCATATGGCTTCTTAAAATTATTTTCTTGAGAAGCTAATCATGCAAAAATTAATCAACCCTTCAATACCAAAGGCAAGCCCGCCGCCACAAACGTAACTTTATCTGCAACCGCCGCAACAGCTTGATTCAGCCGGCCTTGTTCATCTTGAAACTGACGGTTGATTTCACCTAACGGCACGATGCCCATGCCTACTTCGTTGCTGACTAAAATGATGGTGCCGGGTAGTTGAGATAATACCGCTAACAGCGCCTCACGTTCTGCTTGCCAGCTAGATTCTTTAGGCGGATTGCAATCCGCGCATAGCCATTGCGCTAGCCATAAAGTGAGGCAATCTACAATTAAACATTGATTGGGTGCAGCTAAGCGTTTGAGTGTAGCCGCAAGAAAATGCGGTTCTTCTACCAGCGCCCAATCGGCAGGGCGGCGGTCTTTATGGTGTTGTATTCTTGCGCCAAATTCGGC
>CANFZA010000117.1 GCA_947451235.1 Methylophilaceae bacterium
AGCATTTCATTGATGATGTTGATGAGTAGTTTGGTTTTGCCTATCACCAGTTCAAAAGCACCTTCTCGCAGCGCTTGCGGAATCATGTCTTTCATTAACAGTTCTGAGTAACCCAATACGCTGGTTAAGGGTGTGCGTAGTTCATGTGCCGCAGTAGTGATGAATTCACTCTTCATTTGGTCCACTTCATCGTCTCGGGTGATGTCGCGTAAATAGATTAAGTGTATGGTGCCTGCATCTTCTTTAGCATCGTTGCCTGAACCATTAGCAATATTGTCAGTGACATTTAGTATTTGGCAGGTTAACACGCGTTTACGCGGCCTTTCTAGCTCTAGCCTGAAGTTCTGTTCAGTGCCTGGCAATATCTGCTCAGGTACGGCAGTTAGATGCGCTAGCTTTTGCCAGATGACTGAGGAGTCATTTAACAGCCATTCGTCAGCTTTAAGACCAGTCATACTGCACAAGGCAGGGTTAACCAGCACAACTCGGCCATTTTCATCAGTTAAGACTAAGCCATCTGGGCTTAGGTCGAATACCGATTGTAGTTGTTGGCTACGAGATTTTAGCTCTGCCTCATAATTTTTACGATCAGTAATATCTTGAATAAAAACCACAAAACAACCGCCACCGACATTTCTGTATTGAATATTAACTTCTACTTGAAAAGTACTTCCATCCTTACGACTGTGTCTGGATTCAAAGCGATCATCCCCTTTTTTTATTATGCGCTGAAAATTAATGGTATCTTCATCAATCAAATATCCTGAGAAAACATCTGAAACATGCAAACTCATAATTTCTTTTGACGTATAACCGGTCATCTGGCAGTAGGTTTCATTGACTTCAAGAAAATTCCCCTGCACATCCAACAACAAAAACCCATTAAAGGATCGATCAAGTACAGAACGATTCCAATCATTGCTCGCGATTAAAGCATGCCTTCGTTGGATCAATTTTTGCACTCGAACTATCAGCGTATTGGCTGAAATAGGCTTAACCAAATAATCATCCGCACCGAGATTAAGCCCATCCAGTTCATTCTTCTCAGAAGTATCGGCGCTGACTAGAATGACAGGGATATCGCACAACATTGGATCATTGCGCATTCGGCTCAATACCTCTATGCCACTCATCCCTGGCATTTTGACATCTAATATCACCAATTTAGGCAACTCTAGCTTATTCTCCAAAAGTTTGAGCGCAGAAGCACCGCTGGTCGCTGTTTTTAGACGAAAATCCATCTTAAGTGCAGATACCAGCACATGCAAATTGGTTGGCAGGTCATCAACTAGCAAGATAAGTGACTGCTCCTGCTTTCTCTGCGTGAGATTATTCATCAAAATTCTCTTTTTTTTAATCTATTAAATGTCTTTTATGCTAAATCACATTCAAAACAATCGAAGTGCATATTTACAACTTGAGCGTTAACTGAATCGCGCAAATTTACATTGAGTCACTCTGCAAACATAAAAACTATAGTGCAGGCGAATTTTGCTACTTTACGCTTCTAATTTTTTGAGTAAAATTTCAAAAACCTCTATTGGAACGGGTTTACTAAATAAATAACCCTGAAAATGAGTGCAACCATTACTGAGAAGTATGGCCCGCTGCTTCTCAGTTTCCACGCCTTCGGCTATAACATCAAGGTTCATGTTTTTCGCCATGTTAATGATAGTACGCACTATGGCAACGTCATTAGCGTCTGTCGCTAAGTCATTGATGAATGATTTATCAATTTTCAATTGATTTAGCGGCAATCGTTTGAGGTACTGCAAGCATGAGTAACCAGTGCCAAAATCATCAAGAGAAAACTGAATGCCGAACAGCCTTAATTCGTTCATTGTTGAAATAATATCTTCAATATTTTTCAACAATAAGGATTCCGTGATTTCAAGCTTAAGTAATGCTGGATTAATGCCATGCTTAAGCACTATCTGCTGCACTTCTTGGGAGAAATCAGGCAAACAAAATTGCCTAGCGCTGACATTAACAGCCAATATCAAATGGCGAGTTAATTCATTTTCTTGCCAATTTTTGATTTGAGCGCAAGCTTGTTCTAGCACCCAATGACCAATTTGCAAGATGAGTCCAAACTCTTCAGCCAATGGAATAAACATCATAGGTGACACCATACCGCGCTCTGGATGTATCCAGCGGATCAATGCCTCCGCGCCTAATGGCTTACCCTTATCGTCCAACTGAAGTTGGTAATACAACTGAAACTCTTTTCTTTCAAGCGCAACATACAATTGGTTTTCCATGCTCAATTTTTCATAGGCATGTTTATTCATGTCGGCTAAAAAGAAACGAAAGGTATTGCCGCCATCCTCTTTTGCAAAATACATGGCAGTATCTGCATTTTTCATTAAGTCGTCGATTTTTTCTGCATTATCTGGGTAAATTGCAATACCGATACTAGTCGAAACACGTAAGGTGTGAGTACCAATCAAAAAGGGCTCACTCAGATATTGGTTAATTTTAGCGGCAACTTTAGCTGCAGCAGAGTCTACGTCCCGACCACGCATCACCACCACAAATTCATCGCCACCCAACCTTGCAACCATGTCATAAGTACGCATGCAACGCTTTAGCCGTGTAGCAACTTGAATTAGTAGCGTATCGCCAATAGGATGACCTAATGTGTCGTTAATATTCTTAAAGCGGTCTAGATCAAGAAACATCACCGCTAATCGCTCAGACTTCCGCTGAGCAATATACATAGTTTGCTCTAAAAAAACCTGCAAATGTAGTCTATTAGGTAGCTCGGTCAAACTATCATGATGCGCTAAATGTTTAATGCGCTTCTCAGCATCTTTATAGCGGCTAATATCTACAAAGCTAGCGAGATAAAACTCTATGCCTCCAGTACGGTCACGCACCACTGAAATAGTCAACATCTTTGGGTAAGTAGTGCCATCGCGGCGCTTATCCCAAATTTCACCTTGCCAGTAACCTTCTGTCAAAATGGTATCCCACATTACTCGGTACTCTTCCTTTGTATTACGTCCCGCTGATAAAATGCTAGGATTCTTGCACAGCACCTGCGCTTTGTCGTAGCCTGTCATCTTGCAGAAACTACTATTGACATCTAAAATACGATTATTACTATCGGTGATCATAATAGCTTCGCCGCTGTAATTGAATACATAAGAAGCTAATCTAAGTTTGCTACGCTCCGCATTGCGCTGTATCAAATTTTGCACACGCACAATCAGCGTATTGGCTGAAATAGGCTTAACAAGATAGTCATCTGCGCCTAAATTAAGACCATCCAATTCATTTTTTTCTGAAGCATCAGCGCTGACTAAAATGACTGGGATATCACATAAACGCGGATCATTGCGCATTTTACTTAACACTTCGATGCCACTCATACCGGGCATTTTGACATCCAGTATCAGTATTTTTGGCAACTCAGCTTTGTTCTCCATCAGCATTAATGCTGAGGCACCGCTAGTGGCGGTTTTTAGACGGAAATCTGTCTTAAGTGCTGATACCAACACGTGCAAGTTGGTGGCAAGATCATCAACCAGCAGGATAAGATTCTGCTGTCCATTAAGCGTGAAGTCATTCATTAGAATTCTCCAGCTTTTCTTTTAATGTATTCAAAGTATTTAACGCTGCACCATGCTCAAAATTATCAAGGTGACGCAGCAAATCTGCCAGTAATTTCGAACTAGGTAAATTAGCATCAGCCAACTGCTGCAGTGATTCCAGCAATTCTGATGAAATAACCTCATGCCCAATTACGAATGGCTCAAGCAACCATAAAGTTTCTTGTAGTGACGTTGAGACATTAAGCGCTTTTAGCACAGCGGGTTGATCGCGAATATGCTGCTGCATTTTGACCAGCGTATCTTGCAACGTGGTTTCAAGCGCACTTCTAGAAGTTAATGGCAAGCCGGATCTTAGCTCTTCAAGTAAGCGACTACAAACGTCTGTCAGGGCGATTGCACTTAAATTAGAAGCGACGCCCTTAACCGCATGAATCAGGTCTATGGCTCCTCTTACATTATCGTCAGCCAGTAAAAGATTAAGATCTGGAATCAACCCTTCATAATTATCAATAAAGCTAAGCAATAAACGAGTCTGAAGCGCATGATCGCCATCTAATCGGCGCAAACCCATTTCAAGATCTAGCGTTACCCCGGTCGCATAAGTTATAGGCACATTGGGTGTGCTAGCAATATGAGTTTCAAGATGTGGTTGGGTGTACATGCGCAGCACTCTCACAATATCTTCTGGCTCTACAGGCTTAGTAATGAAGTCGACCATGCCAATAGCTCTACAATTAGCGCGATCTTCGGCCATTACTGCGGCCGTCATAGCAACTATAGGGATTTGATCACCTTGTGGCAATTCACGAATCTGCCGTGTGGCTTCAATACCGCCCATTACTGGCATGTGTAAATCCATCAGTACTAGATCAAACGATTGCTGCTGAACTAACTCCACAGCCTCACCGCCATGTGCGGCAATGGTGAGCGTTGCGCCTCGTTTACGAATAATACTGGCTGCAACCTCTTGATTAAGCTCGTTATCCTCCACAAGTAGCACACGAACACCATCGAATCGCTGCATATTATTCGCTTCTTTGACGGGTATGTTTGGCACTTCACCGTGTAATAAGGCATTGAAAAGCAAACTAGGAACAACGGGCTTAGAGACAATGCCATTGATTAATCTTAATTCTGTTTGCTGTAGTAGCGTTTGCTTATTATCCGCAGTGACCATCAAAATCGGCATGGGCCGAACCTGACCAGTCTCTTGCGCTCTCAGTTTAGCGGCTAACTCAAAACCATTCATGCCAGACATGTGCCAATCCAGCAATACTGCATAAAACGGACTTTCCGCTTGGCTTGCCTGTGTCGCTAAGGTTAAAGCCTGTTGCGCACTGTCGGCTTCAACAACTTCAATTCCCCACGATTTTAGCAAGCGAGAAAGTATATCTCGCGAGGAAGCCTGCTCATCCACCACCAGCACTTGTTTTCCTAACATTTGAATGGCGTCTTGGCCTAACTCAGTGACGCTAGTCATGTCATCGGTGGCAACGCCTACCTCAATGGTAAAAGTAATGGTGGTGCCTTTATTTACACGACTATCTAATGTGACTTGTCCACCAAGCAATGTGACCAATTTCTTAACAATTGCCAACCCTAGCCCACTGCCGCCAAATTTACGCGTAGTGCTTGAATCTGCCTGCGAGAAAGGCTGAAATAAGCCTGCAGTTTGGTCAGAGGCAATACCAATGCCAGTATCTCGGACTTGAAACTGCAAAGTAATGATCTCATCCACTTGTTGCAACACACGCACGCCTATATAAATCTCGCCCCGCTCGGTAAACTTAATAGCATTACCAACTAAATTATTAAGTATTTGTACTAATCGGAACGGATCTCCCATGACTAGTAACGGTGTTCCATGGTCTATATCCAGAATTAATTTCAAGCCCTTTTCTTCAGCTTGTAAACCAAGTAATTCAGCAACTTCTAGTAGTACAGATTCCACACGCATGCTGATTCGTTCAATAGCGAGGCGGCCTGACTCAATTCTAGAAAAGTCTAAAATATCATCAATAATATGTACTAAAGCTCGACCTGAACGGCTGACTTTTTCAAGTTGCTCACGCTGCTCTGGTTTTAAGTCAGACTCCATCACGATACGAGTCAAGCCCAATATTGCATTCATAGGCGTGCGTATTTCGTGACTCATATTGGCTAAGAATTGAGACTTCGCCAGCAAGGCAGCTTGCGCAGTTTCTTCTGCCTGCTTACGCGCGGTAATATCCGTACCAATCAGCAAATATCCAATAATAGTATCTTGTGCATCCCGTAGCGCTGTGACAGATACTACCGCTGGAAAACGGGTGCCGTCTTTACGAATGTAGGTCAGCTCGTAAATATCTTCAATACCGCGTGAGGCTTTAAACACCAAGGCTTCAAAACCTGGGGTAATTGAGGTGCCGAGTTCTTCACTCAAAGCGCTAGCACGAGCGACCACTTCTTCTGGGTCGGAAATGTCGGCTGGCGTGATCTTGTTCATCACGTCGTTGGCCGCATAACCCAGCATGCGCTCTGCACCTACGTTAAAAATTTGAATCACGCCTTTGGCATCGGTCGCAATACTGGAGAAGTTGGCGCTGTTGAAAATCGCACTTTGTAGGGCACCTGCTTTAACTAGTGCATCTTCGGCTTGTTTACGCGCCGTGTTGTCGGTACCAATCAGTAAATATCCAATAATGGTATCTTGTGCATCGCGTAATGCCGTCACCGATACAATCGCTGGAAAACGGGTGCCGTCTTTACGAATGTAGGTCAGCTCGTAAATATCTTCAATACCGCGTGAGGCTTTAAACACCAAGGCTTCAAAACCTGGGGTAATTGAGGTGCCGAGTTCTTCACTCAAAGC
>CANFZA010000118.1 GCA_947451235.1 Methylophilaceae bacterium
GCGGGCTGTTAATCGACACTGGGCTAGAACCGCCACATATAGCCAAGGCTAGACCACCTTTGGCTTTTTCTTCGTAATAGCGAATATATCGTTCACCCGGCAAGCCGCCAGGTTCTGCATAAACTTCCGCATGGGCGGTGCTTACAATACGATTTCTTAAAGTAAGCTTATTCAGCGTTAAGGGTGAAAAAAGGTTGGGGTAGCGCATTGGTTTTCCGATTATGCAGATTAGGCTTTTGTGCTAGCTGGCTTTAGTACTAGCTGGCTTTAGTATTAAGTGGCGTTACAGTAAATATGCAATGACTATTACCAGCGCCGCCACATTGAGATTCAGTGCAATAGGTTTCAGCACAACTGACTTCACCACAATTGGTATGCGCTTTGTGACCTTTCTCTTGCGTGACCCAATCCATTGCACCAGCAAACCAGCCAGCAAACATATAACAAAGTTTTCCCGGTTTATCTGGCTGCGCGAGCACAAATGAAGAGTATTCCAGCTTAATTTCCGCGCTACCAGTCACTGGATCTACAGATTCAAAACTGAATAAACCCCAACCACGTTGTGATAAGCGTTTTAAATAATGATCAAACACCGCCATGCCTGTGAGCTGGTGTTTTTCAGCTTCTTTTTCACACCAAAAATAGGCTGATTTATAGCCGGCATCGTAAAGAATTTCAGCATATTTCTGTTGCCCTAGCGCATCTTCAACAGCTAAGTGATTATTGGTAAAAAAATGGCGTGGCACGTATAGCATCGGCAAACCATCGGTCGTCCAAACGCCGGTTTCTTCGTCAACTTCAATCGGTACTAGTGGTTGCATTTTATTTTCCTTAATTTTCTATAATTCTTTTATAAAAACAGTTCATGCTTATAGTCTACTCTTACTAATGATTCCTTTAACTCAGCTGTAGGAGCGGCGCCTCGCCGCGATAGCTAATAGTCAATTCTCACTAATTATCCCTTCAACTCACCTGTAGGAGCGGCGCCTCGCCGCGATAACAACGGTGCAAGCTACACAATATAAGTTTGCACCATTTTTCGCGGCGAGGGCGCCGCTCCTACAATTAGAGTTTAGTTTATAAGTAGAGCCTAGTTTTGGTTCTTATGTAGCTAACTTGAACATAGTGAATAGTCTTAATTTACTTTATTTAGCCGTCCAAACCTCACCAAACACTCTTAACCAGTTTTCACCCAACACTTTACGAATGCGACTTTCGCTCCAACCAGCACGCTCCATCGCGGTGGTTAAGTTAGGAAAATCACCTATGGTGCGGAAACCTTCTGGATTTACCACGGTGCCGAAATCGGTTAGGCGGCGGTGGCGGCCTTTGTCATGCGTCAACCATTCAAAAAATGGTTTGCCGTAGCCTTGGGTAAAGTCTGTGCCTATGCCTACGCAATCGTCGCCGACCAAATTGATGATGTAATCAAACGCTTCTACATAATCATCAACCGTGGCATTACTGCCGCGTTTAAGGAATGGTGGGAACATCGTGACGCCAATAAAGCCACCGTGATCTGCTATAAATTTTAGTTGTTCGTCGTCTTTATTGCGCGGATGTTGTTTTAAGCCGGTTGGCAAACAATGCGAATAACAAACAGGTTTTTTAGACGCTAAAATAGCCTCCATAGACGTATTGCCGCCCACATGTGATAAATCCACCATGATGCCGACACGGTTCATTTCGGCAATCACTTCATGGCCAAAGCCAGATAAACCGCCATCACGTTCGTAACAACCAGTGCCAATCAGGTTTTGCGTGTTGTAACAAAGTTGCACCACTCGCACACCTAAGTCAGCAAATATTTCGATATAACCTAGGTTATCTTCAAACGCATGAGCATTTTGAAAGCCTAGAATAATGCCAGTTTTACCGGCTTCTTTAGCACGGCGAATATCATCTACGCCACTGACTAAAGTTAACAAATCGCTGCTTTCGCGTATCAAGTTTTTCATGTCGATAACATTACCGACTGTGCCTTGAAAGCCTTCCCATACTGAAATGGTGCAATTAACCGCTGTGAGGCCGCCTTTTTTCATATCTTCAAAAACTGGGCGCTCCCATTTTGAAATGTTAAGACCATCAATCACGATGCTATCTTGGTGTATTGTCGAAGTTGCGGATGAAGACATCATGCTTCCTTAAATCAAAAAAATACAAATTTTCATTAAAAACGCCAGGTATAACTCAGCTTAAAAAACGTATTGAAACTACGTGTTAAATCGTGTGTTAAATAAAGCCTAGTAAATCGGAAAGCGTTGGCATAAGGCAAAAATTTCGCCACGCACACGTTTTTCTACCACTTCATCACCATCAGGGTTGTTTTTTAAACCTTCAAATACTTGCAAAATAAGCGCGCCGACTTGACGAAATTCGTCTACGCCAAATCCACGCGTAGTGCCGGCTGGTGTTCCTAAACGTATACCAGAAGTGACTGTTGGCTTTTCATCGTCAAACGGAATGCCATTTTTGTTGCAAGTAATGCCAGCGCGCTCTAGCGCATGTTCAACTTGGTTGCCTTTTAAGCCTTTGGGGCGTAAATCTACCAACACTAAATGATTGTCTGTACCACCTGTGACCAAATCAACACCGCCTGCCACTAACACTTCGCCCAAAGCTTTCGCATTGGCTAATACGCGGTCTATATATTGTTTAAACTCTGGTTGTAAAGCTTCGCCAAATGCAACCGCTTTTGCAGTAATAACATGCATCAAGGGCCCGCCTTGCAAACCAGGAAATACTGCAGAGTTGATTTTTTTAATCAAATCTTCATCATTGGTTAAAATGACACCGCCTCTAGGGCCGCGTAAGGTTTTATGTGTAGTCGAGGTTACGATATGCGCATGATCTACCGGATTTTGGTGGCGACTAGCGGCCACTATGCCGGCAAAGTGTGCCATATCCACCAATAAAGTAGCGCCTACGCTATCGGCAATTGCGCGAAAACGTGCAAAATCAACCGCCCGTGGATAAGCTGAATAGCCTGCAATAATCACTTTTGGTTTATGTTCGTGGGCTAGCGCTTCAACTTGATCATAGTCCAAACGGTAATCTTCACGCCTAACGCCATATTGCACTGCGTTAAACCACTTACCTGAAAGCGCTGGTTTAGCACCGTGGGTTAAGTGACCACCAGCATCTAGCGACATGCCTAAAATAGTATCACCCGGTTTTGCAATGGCTAACATGACCGCGCCATTGGCTTGTGCGCCAGAATGCGGTTGTACGTTGGCGAATTTTGCGCCGAATAATTGTTTTAAACGGTCGATTGCCAAAGTTTCAACTTTGTCTACAAATTCACAGCCGCCGTAATAGCGTTTGCCAGGGTAGCCTTCGGCATATTTGTTGGTTAACACCGTGCCTTGCGCTTCAAGTACTGCACGAGAAACAATGTTTTCAGACGCAATTAATTCTATTTGTGACTGCTGACGGTATAGCTCTTCGTCTACGGCAGATTTAATTGCGGGGTCTGCATCAGCCAATGATGATGTGAAAAACGAGCTGCTAGAGTGATTCATTTTGCCCAATCTCTGTTTGAATTAAGACTCAATTTTGGCAGTACTTTAAGTGCTTAAACGACTAGCAAGCGACAACATTTATCGCTAATCCGCCAAGCGCAGTTTCTTTATATTTCGATTGCATATCCCCACCGGTTTGGCGCATGGTTTCAATCACTGCGTCTAGCGAAACAATATGGCCGCCTTCGTGCATCATGGCTAATCTAGCCGCATTAATGGCTTTAACTGCACCCATGCTGTTGCGTTCTATGCAGGGGATTTGTACTAGGCCACCAATTGGGTCGCAGCTCATGCCTAAATTGTGTTCCATGGCGATTTCGGCAGCGTTTTCGATTTGCTCATTATTCGCACCAAGTACCGCGGCTAAACCAGCGGCCGCCATTGAGCAAGAAACACCGATTTCACCTTGGCAACCCATTTCAGCCGCTGAGATTGAGGCATTTTTCTTATAAAGCATGCCGATGCCAGCTGCAGTGAGTAAGAATTTAATCAGGTTATCTTCGATTTCTTTTTGCGTTCTTTGTTGCTGGCAAAAGCGCGTAAAGTAACTTAATACGGCTGGTATCACGCCAGCAGAACCGTTGGTGGGCGCGGTGACTACACGTCCGCCACAGGCATTTTCTTCATTCACGGCAATGGCAAAGGCACTGACCATATCCATCGCCTGAAAATCTGAGGAAAGTTTGCCGCCCACGGTGCTGGCTTGTTTGTAAAGTAAATGCGCGCGGCGTTTTACTTTTAGGCCGCCGGGTAATATACCTTCGGTGACCAATCCGCGCTCTATACTTTCGTTCATCACTTGCCAAACACGCAGCAACTTAGCGCGTGTTGCAGCTTCATCTTGGTACTTCAATTCGTTTTGCCAGACCATATCGGCAATAGAAATTGCTTTTTCATTGCCCATGCGTAATAAGTCAGCCGCGCTACCAAACCAGTAAGGTGCAGAGCGTAAATCTTTTATCACTACGTCTATAGTGGTTTTAGCAGTAGTTTTAGCGCCAGTTTTAGCTTTAGCAGAAATCTCTTGCTGGTCTAATACCGCACCGCCGCCAATTGAAAAGTAGGCATTACGATAAATAGAATCGCCGTCTTCAAAAAACGCCTGTAATACCATGCCATTGGGATGCTCTGGCAGTGTTTCATCTCGGTGAAAAATCAAATGTTCGTGGTAATCAAACTTAATCGCTTGTTTGCCCATTAGCATTAGTTGGCTGGTGTCTTTAATGCTAGCAACCAGCGGTGCGATATTCTGCGGATCAACGCTATCTGGCAGTGAACCGACCAAGCCAGCTAATACGGCATTATCTGTACCGTGGCCTATGCCAGTGAGCGCTAAAGAACCATAAAGATGGACTTGCACTTGCGCGACTTGTGGCAGCAAATCACGCTTTTCAATTTCCAGCAAAAAGCGGTTAACTGCAATCATAGGCCCAACTGTATGCGAGCTAGAGGGGCCAATGCCGATACGAAAAACTTCGAACACGCTGTAGTTCATTTTCTAGTTCTCATCTTCTAATGCTTGTCATTTAACAACGAAATGCCAAAGCCATAGGGCAGGGCGCTACGTTCAAGATAACGCCATATGTAATCGGCAAAACTGCGGCGGAATATTAGTTTGTAGCCATTATTTTCTAGGTGTAAAAATAAACTCACTTTGCCGAAAGTAGTGCCTACTACTTTGCCTGCCTCTAAAGCGCTTAAATCGTACACGGTGCAATGGTGCAACACATCGCTGGCATTCTTACCTTGCAATATGACCGAAGTAAAACCACCAGAATTATCCAGCACTTGGCTATGAATGCCGACCAAAGCGGTTTCTAGTAATTGTTGTATAGCCGCACTTTGTTCACGCGGGCTAATGAGTAGCCATTCATCAGTTGAAAGCCATAACATTGAACCAAAACTTGTGTTTATCATGCTGCAAGGTTTTGTTGGTAAGGCGATACTTAATGCAGTATTAACCGCATAGGTAAAAGCCTCATTTTGAGCATTGCCGCGCAGACTGATGTAGCCTAATAAGGCGTTTTCATTCGCCCAAACGCCTTTGCTATCGTTGATCTTTTCTTGCTTTGCAACCAAACCAAACGGATGCAATGGTGATTGCATTACCGGTTTATATTTAGAGTCTTGATTTATTTTATCGTCTGGGTTTAATTGATTATTTAGGTTGAATTGATCGTTTAGCTTTAATTGAATAGGATTAGTCATTATGTCGAGCTCCTTCTGCGTCTACAAACACGCTTGAAACTATTTTTACTTTAACGGCTTTACCTTCAGCCCAAGCGTAAACAATATTTCGGCCTTTTTCATCGCGACGTTTAATACCATCTATTACAAAACCCATGGCAATAGAGCGACCTAAATATGCGCTGTGATAGCTAGAAGTAACATGGCCTAACATGTGAACTGGTGGCGTAATGTCTGATGAATTAATCAGTTGCGCACCTTCTTTAAGTACCACGGTTGGATCTTCTGCTAGCAAACCAACCAACTGCTTACGGTCAGTCCGGCTGGTATCGCTACGTGCCAATGAGCGTTTACCTAAGAAACTATAAGGTTTTTTCATGCCCACCGCCCAAGCCATATCTAAGTCGAAAGGTGTGACTGAACCATCGGTATCTTGTCCAACAATAATGAAGCCTTTTTCAGCACGTAATACGTGCATGGTTTCTGTACCGTAAGGCGTAATATCAAATTCTTTACCGGCCTTCATCAGCTCATTCCAAACGTAATCGCCGTAACTGGCATCTACGTTGACTTCATAAGCCAGTTCACCAGAAAAGCTAATACGGAACACGCGAGCCGGTACGCCTGCTACCGTGCCATCACGCCAATCC
>CANFZA010000119.1 GCA_947451235.1 Methylophilaceae bacterium
AGCAAGCCTTGTTGTAGCGTGGCTTGCGCCAATACTTGCGGAATAGC
This sequence comes from Methylophilaceae bacterium, assembly GCA_947451235.1. Lineage (GTDB taxonomy): Bacteria > Pseudomonadota > Gammaproteobacteria > Burkholderiales > Methylophilaceae > Methylotenera. Next base: position 48 of record CANFZA010000119.1, read on the forward strand.
CTCGCCAGTGCGCATTAAATCATTTACATGAATAAGCAAACGTCTGCCTAAACTGCCGCCTGGATGTGAGCGGGCAAAATCTTCAGCGGTAAAATCACGCTGGTCTAATACGCACAAAGCCAAGGCATCGCCAAGAGCTAGTGCTACGGTGGTGCTTGAAGTAGGCGCTAAGCCTAGCGGACAAGCTTCTTTTTCTACGTGAGCGCTGAGGTGAATGTCAGCCGCTTTGGCTAAGGTGGAATTGTCGTTGCCGGTAATGGCAATAATGCTTGCGCCTAAGCGTTTAAGGGGCGTTACAATCGCTAAAATCTCATCGCTTTCGCCAGAGTTAGACAGCGCAATCACAATGTCGCCAGCGGTAATCATGCCTAAATCGCCATGGCTCGCTTCAGCTGGATGCATAAAAAATGCTGGTGTGCCGGTGCTTGCCAGTGTTGAAGCAATTTTGCCGCCGATATGACCGGATTTACCCATGCCACTTACCACAACGCGACCTTTGCATTGCAAAATCATCGCTACTGCATCCGTAAATTGGCCATTAAGTCTGGAAGCTAAGGCATTAATCTCATTGGCTTCGAGCAGCAATATATCGCGCGCCAACAATAAAGTGGGTTGCTTGGGCGATACTTGTTTGCTTGGCTTGATGGGCGACGACATTGTTTAATGAAATTGTACTTTTCAGATTTACGAAAATTAATATGGCTGTTAGCTTAGTATAAAAGGGAATGTCCTACATATAAAGACCTAAACGAGCACTAATTAGCAAAATTTTAAAAAAAGTTTAAATTTAGGCACAATTTTTGCTGTGAATCGTAATGCGCCTTAATGTTACAGCTTGGTCTTGCTTATGTTTTTCATACGGTTTACATGTTTTTACCTAGGAATACTTTCTGGAATACTTTCCATTAATTTTCCCACTTAAACAAAATTAGAAATTTTAAAATATAACTTTTTTTGTCACAAAGTCGGTAGATGTGAAACAATGAGGGATAACAAAAACACATCACACGATAGAAAAAAATGTTCGAAACTCTACCCTTAATTCTGATTCTTCTTATCAGCTCAGTGCTAGCTGTGGCGCTGTTTCGCGCATTTCAGTTGCCTGCCATGCTGGCGTATTTTTTGGTTGGCCTAGCTTTAGGTCCGCATAGTTTTGGCTTGCTACCAGATACCAATGCCACCCGTGAATTTGCTGAATTTGGTATCGTATTTTTAATGTTTAGTATCGGGCTGGAGTTTAGCCTGCCACAACTCTATGCCATGCGAAAAAAAGTGCTGGGTTTAGGTGGTGCGCAGGTGCTTATTACACTTTTATCCGTCATGGGCATCGCCAAACTTGCTGGCTTAGCTTGGCCTGCCGCCTTTGTTATTGGCGCGGCTTTAACCATGTCATCTACTGCAATCGTTTCTAAAATTTTAGCTGAACGGGTGGATTTAAATTCGCGCCATGGCCGCCTAAGCATAGGCGTATTGCTATTCCAAGATATCGCAGTGGTGCCTATTTTGGTGCTTATTCCGGCGCTAGGTGTGGCAGATGCAAATTTAACTAATGTGCTGGGTTTGGCCTTATTAAAAGCGGCCGCCATGTTGTTATTTTTGTTTACCATCGGTAAATGGATTATTAATCCTTGGTTCAATTTAGTGGCTGGGCAGCGTTCACGTGAGCTATTTGTAATGAACGTGTTAATGGTGACGTTGCTATTGGCCTATGCGACCAAATTGGCGGGTTTATCCTATGCACTGGGCGCTTTTATCGCGGGTATGTTGATTTCTGAGACAAAATTTCGTTATCAGGTGGAATCGGACATTTCGCCGTTCCGCGATATTTTGCTGGGCTTGTTTTTTATCAGCGTGGGTATGTTGTTGAATATCGGTGAAATTTATCACAACATTGGTTTAGTGCTGTTGATTTTAGTAGGTTTTGTTTTATTTAAAGCCGCAATTTTGACGCTGGTAGTTAAGTTCGTAAAATACGAAACTGGCGTGGCTATTCGTACTGGCTTGATACTGGCACAGGCCGGTGAATTTAGCTTTGTGATTTTGGCGCTGGGCGTAGAGCAAAAACTGATTAGCGGACCGGCATTGCAACTCATTCTCGCTGCCTCGTTACTTTCTATGGTCATTGCACCGTTTATTATTCAATACAATGGCCGCATCACGAGACGCTTGGTGCGTAGTTACAGCCGCAATAGTGGGCAAGTAGTGCAAGAAATTGACGATGTTGGTAAGCACTTACATAACCACGTAATTATTTGCGGCTATGGCCGTAGCGGCCAGTATTTGGGTAGATTTCTGAAAGAAGAAAACATCCCTTTTGTGGCCTTAGATATCGACCCTTCAAGAGTTTTAGAAGCCGCCACTGCTGGTGAAAACGTGATGTTTGGTGATGCCGCACGTCGCGTGGTGCTAGAAGCGGCAGGCGGTGCGCGTGCTAAAGCTTTGGTGATTAGTTACGCCGATAACCGCGCGGCCATGAAAATTCTGCATATTGTGCAAGAAAGTTATCCGCAATTGCCGGTGATTGTTCGCACCGTAGATGATTCCAATATGGAAGCTTTACGCGCCGCTGGAGCCACCGAAGTAGTGCCGGAAATTTTAGAAGGTAGCTTAATGCTGGCTTCACACGCGCTTATGTTGCTAGGCGTGCCACTTAATCGTGTCGTCAAGCGCATCCGTATTTTCCGTGAAGAGCGCTATAAATTGTTTAGAGGCTATTTTCACGGCATTTCAGATGCTGAAGACGATGATCCAGAAAAACAACAAGTACGGCTACATTCTGTGATTATTTCAGCCGGTAGCTTTGCCATTGGCCGGTGCTTGGCAGATATGCATTTAGAAAACTTTGCTGTAGAAATTAAATCCATCCGCAGACCTAATTTTGTTGGTGCCGAACCCACCATAGAAAGCCCGTTGCTTGAAGGTGATGTCATTGTTTTACTTGGACATCCTACAGGTTTAAACAATGCGCAAAATGCTTTATTGATAGGCCGTGTCGCTTTTAAATAAGCTTGCGATTGCAAATCTAACAATAGATTAATCATTAGTGTTGAAAATCTAAACTCAAAGTCCAAATGAATACGCAAATTAAACACCACGTAATGATTATCGGCGGCGGCATTGTTGGCTGCATGACCGCAATGGAATTAGTGGGTCGCGGTTGTCGCGTCACCATCGTTGAGCGCAACCAAATTGCCAGTCAAACCTCGGGCGAATCTTCTTGGGCGGGTGGCGGCATTATTTTTCCATTATTACCGTGGATGTATTCTGAGCAAGTTAACGCGCTGACCAACAGTGGCGCAAACGCTTATCGAGCGCTTAGTGAGCGCTTGCAACAAGAAACGGGCGTAGATGCTAATTTTGAGCAATCCGGCTTTTTACTGCTGCCCAATTTTGACCTGCCAGTGGCTCAGGCCTGGTGTGAATCACATCAAGTACCTGTGCAATCGGTCAAAGCTGCAGCTTTCGGCGTGCAATCTTTAAGTGGTGAAGATGCGCTTTGGCTACCAACCATCTGCCAAATTCGCCCGCCTTACCTCATGCAAGCCATGCGCAAATGGTTAGAACAAAATAACGTCACCATGCTAGAAAATACTCAACTGATGCCGCTACAACAAACGGCGGTGCTAAACGAGTGGCAAACCACTAGTGGCGAAAAACTAAGCGCAGACCAGTTTGTGGTTACCTCTGGCGCGTGGAGTTTTGATTTACTTAAAGAAACCAGCGCAAAACTCAACATTAAACCCATGCGCGGGCAGATTTTGCTGTATCAACCGCAAAAGAATTTAGAGCAAATTGTCTATCGCGAAGGTTTTTACATGATACCGCGCCGCGATGGCTATTTATTGGCGGGCAGCACTTTAGAAGACGTAGGCTTTGACGCCAGCGTAACGGATGCGGTACGCGAAGAAATTAGCGCAAAAGCAGAAGCCATAATGCCTGCATTAAAAGGCCAACCTATCATCAAACATTGGAGTGGCTTACGCCCAGGCACGCCAGAAAATTTACCAACAATAGGCGCGCACCCAAGTATCAAAAATCTATATTTAAACACTGGCCATTTTAGATATGGTTTAACCATGGCGCCTGCTAGTGCAAAATTGGTAGCGGATTTGATGTTAGGTGAAACACCTTTAATAGACGAAAAGCCATACGCCTGCCAACCTAACGATTAAAAAGTAGGGTGTGCAAATTGATTTTTATTTACACACCGTTTGACCCACAGCTTGTTTAATTGGCGTAATGAATGGTGTACAAGATAACGCATTTTGCACGCCATACTTGGCGACTTCATAAAAAACTTTATGGCGCGATTTCAGCTTCGGTGGCTTTCAGCCTCTCAGCTTCAAGCTCAGAGGCTTTGTTAATGTCGTTAGTCGCTTTGTCGAGGATCTGTTTAGGAATAGCACCCACCTCCGCCGAAGCCTGTTTTTGTTTTTCGCAAGCAGCGAATGTCATGATGAATATTGCACAAACTAATAATAATTTAAACAAGTTATCCTCCAAATATAGAGAATTAATCTAAGCTAGTAATTTACGGCGCAATCCAATCCCCAGACTTTCCACCATGTTTTTCAAGTAATTTAATGTCACCTATAACCATGCCTCTATCGGCAGCTTTCAGCATGTCATAAATAGTCAGCAACCCCACACTTACAGCCGTGAGTGCTTCCATTTCAACGCCGGTTTGGCCTGTGGTTTCAGTGCTAACGACCATGCTAATTGCATGATTAATTTCGTCTATTTCAAACGTCACGCTGACTTTTGTCAGGCTAATCGGGTGGCACAGGGGAATTAAATCTGACGTGCGTTTTGAGCCTTGAATGGCAGCAATGCGGGCGATGCCTAACACGTCACCTTTTTTCGCGTCACCATTTTTAATAAGTTGTAGCGTGGTCGCTTGCATGCGGATAATGCCACTGGCAACGGCAACCCGTTTGGTGTGTGCTTTATCGCCAACATCGACCATGTGCGCTTGGCCGCTGTTGTCAAAGTGGGTGAGGATATTTTCCGATTTATTCATAGAGGTATTGTGCTCAATTTTACTTTTCATTAACAAATCCTACTGAACTAGCATCATAAAGCTATTATCATAGCAATAATGAAATTAAACACTATTGTAACTGCGGTTTTGCTGACGACTAATTTAGTTGCAAACTTTGCTTGGGCGAATGATTTGCCTGAGCTGGGCGATGTGTCGCAAACAGTGCTTTCACCTTTGCAGGAACAGGCGATTGCTGAGCAAATTTTACGCGATGTTGCCACCAGCGATGATGTAGTGCAAGACCCAGAAGTAACGGCGTATTTGCAGGCCTTGGGGATGCGATTGGTATCAAGCAGCCCTGACAGCCAATTAAAATTCAACTTCTTTGTGGTGCAGGATAACTCGATTAATGCTTTTGCTATGCCCGGTGGCGTGGTGGGTGTGCATACTGGTTTGATTTTGGCGTCGAATAGTGAATCCGAGTTGGCGAGTGTGCTGGGTCATGAAATTGGCCACGTGACGCAACACCATTTAGCACGTATGCTGGCCGCACAAAAGTATGATACTTTTAAAAATATTGCCGGTATTGCACTCGCTTTATTGGTGGCGCGCGCCAATCCGCAATTAGCCAGTGGGGCGCTTACTACCGCCTCTGCCGTTGGTGTGCAAAATCAGTTGGATTACACCCGCGAACATGAGCGTGAGGCTGATCGTATCGGCCTACAAATATTAAATAGCGGCGGTTTTGATGTGCGTGCAATGCCAGCTTTTTTTACCACTTTGCAACGCGGCACACGTTTTGCTGAAGGCGGCGCGCCTAGTTTTTTACGCACGCATCCACTCACCAGCGAGCGTATCGCCGATGTAGCGAATAGAGTTGAGCAAATGCCTTATAAGCAAGTGCCGGACAGCGTTGAGTTTCAATATGTGCGGGCTAAATTGTTAGCCAATAATGGTGCTGCAGAGACTAATATTTTGGTGTTCGAGCAAAATATCCGTGAGCATCGTTATACCAGCGAGGCGGCTGAGCATTATGGTTTGGCGGTCGCTAGTCTGCGAAAAAGGGCTTATGATAAAGCTGAAAAAGAAATCGCTTGGCTGAAAAAGAATGCGCCGTCACACCCTATGATAGAAAATTTAAGTGCAAGATTGCAAGTGGCTAAAAATAATCCGCAGTTAGCTGCTAAGCAATATGCGGCTGCTTTAAAGTTATTTCCAGATAATCGCGCTTTGCTTTACGGTTACTTGGAGCATTTTTTAGCCATTAAGCAAGCCGAT
>CANFZA010000120.1 GCA_947451235.1 Methylophilaceae bacterium
GTTGAATTAAATTGATAAGTTTGAGATTTCTTATCAGTTCAACCTAAACATGTTCTCCGCGTGAGTTAGCCCAAATTCTATCTACCGGCAGATAACTTGCCAAAATAAAAAGTGCCGCCAACAATAAATATAACCAACGGATTGAATATGCAGTCACAAAACTTGCAGCTGGTTTTTGCTTTTGCACAAAATCATAAAAAGCCGCGGTATTTTGCCCTTCAATGTATTTTGCCTTTATTTCACCTGCTAGGGACTTCAAATAATCGTCCTCAAGCTGTGATAAAAACCTGTCATATTCTGCAGAAGCTACGGATGGATCTGGCTCATCTATACTTGGGTCTGCGTAAGTTACCCCTACTGCGCCAGCATTGTTATTATCACTAATGGGCCAATAGCCTACCCGTTTATTGGCAGAGTTAAATCTAGGCACGCCTACTTTAGAATGCCCGCCCACGCCAACAAACACAAAATTCTTACCAATTTGTATGCCGCTGAGATCCTGTTTAATGGTCACATTTACCCTAGGGGCTTCATCGCCATCGGTAAAAAACAACATTTGCGCCGGCACATTAAGTGAATCAAACGTATTGGCGGCAGCTCTTACCCCAAAGCTCAAACGGCTATTACCTTTCCAAGCCATACGCCACTCTAGATGATCAATTGAGTCGCTAATCACATCTAGATTTGCGCATACTTCTAAAGGCGTAATCAGTAGCGCAACATTGTCTGAAGCAAAAATACCTACGCTGATATAGGTTCCGCAAGGTGATGTTTGCACCACGTTTTTCATCAGGTGCTGGGTATAAGCAAGCCTGCTGACTGTTTTATTTTCTAGTTTGACATCTTCAGCATTCATGCTCTGTGACACATCAGCCACCAGTAGATAATTATGTACGGCTTGCTTGAGCTGAATCTCGGGCTTAATTATCGCCAATACCAGTAAAACAACCACGCCTAAATAAAGCACCGTTTCATGGTTCTGCTTGAGAAATTCCAGTATATTTTTCATGGCAAACCTATCGGCAAATTACTCAATTCCATAGTGGATTGTTCTTTAGGCGCAGGCTTCATATTGTTAGACATCACAGCATGTAGCAGGCTCAAGTTAAACTTAGCCGAGCGATCTGAGGGCGCTAACCTTAGCGATTGCTCATAAGCCATTTTGGCTTGAGTGTAAGCATAGCGCGCTTCATCTTGCAAAGTTCCATCATCATTTATCCGGCGAATCAGCCCAGAAACAAATAGATTATTGCCAATGTTGAACTGTATTTTCGCCTGTTCACTTAAGTCAGGCGTCGTCTCCAACAATTGTCCGTAAGTTTGAATCGCATGCTTATAATCTTTTTTATTACCTTGGTCATAGGCCGCTGAAAATTTTTGCAAATAGGGGTAAGCATCACCTTGTATTAGTTGCCCAGCCGAAATGGCATGGTTTACTTGGTTAATCTTATGACTTTGGTACGCCTCATAGGCCATGCCAATCAGCCCTGACAAGAGCAATAATGCAAAGATAATATTACTTTTACGTATGCGTTTTACCATGAATGCACCTTTAAATTCTTGATGATTAATATGATGAGACTCAACACCAGCGCAAGGATAATAAGATCCTTAGAATAATCGTGGCCAGGGATGTTTACCGAGTATTGAATAACGTTCTTCTCTTTAGCATTAATAAACTGTAACGCTGATTGCAGGGTTGTTGGGTTATCAGCCTCAAATGCTTTGTACTTAATTTTTAGCGATTTAAAATACTCATGCAGAGCGATGGCATCTGGCACGCCTTCTGCTGGATAAATTTGTTTAGAAAAAATACTAATGTCATCAGGCTCACGCAAAACAATCCAATAAAGATTTAATTTCTTTTTCGCCAATTGCTCAGAAATTTTCCATTTAACGTGAGGGCTAAGTTTGCCAGCACCATCGGACAATAAAATAATAGCTCGTGAACCTGAACTTTGAATTTGATCAAAAAGCGTAATGCCTTCTGTAACGCCTGCGCCAATATTAGTTTGGTTAAGCGCTGCGCCAGTGGCTGCGTTAATTGCAGAATGAATGGCATCGCGATTGGTGGTAATTTTCATGCCATAAAGCGCTGAGTTGGTGAACCCTACCACCCCCATCATATCGTCGGGGCGCGAATCGATAAACTTGGTAATAAGTCGCCTAGCCGCCGCAGATTTAATTTCAGCAGAGCGACCACTAGAGGAATCCCCCGCAAAAGGGTGATCCATACTCACACTACGGTCTATCACTAAAACCGTTTGTGCACCCTTGCCTACTTTTTGTACTTTTTTATTGTTGCCTTGAGGCGCAGCAAGTGCCAATACTATGCTGGCTAAAATAATCGCCACAATCGCTTTGATGACCATATTAGCCATCTCTGAAATACGGTCTGTGGGCATTATTTCTAGCCAAGAATACATTTGGCCTTGGTAACTTTTAAATAAAAATGGTGCAACAATGATTGGCAATAATAACAAGGCCCAAGGCTGTAAAAGTGTCATTTAAACGCCCCGCTCACAATCACGTAAGCGCTTACTTAGTGCAATAAGCGCTTTGATGGAATGCATTCCACTTTGCGATTGACTAGCAAATAAAGACGCGTTCGACTGTTCGAAAAAGTGAAGAATCTCAGTTCTTAATATAGTGAATTTAGCATTGTTGGCTAAAAATAGTTCTAGGTCGTGCGCAAAGAGATTTTCACCATGAAGCTTATTGAATGCCTGATGCAAGTAAATCCATGCTTGCTTCTCACCAGCATCCTTACCCACTAGCTTTTTAAGGTTACGGTGCGCTTGGGCAAACTCGCCATTCATAAACGGCAACCAGCGCTTATCTGCATTAATATAGATCAGCCCAATGAGGCCAAGCATAAACAAAGCTAGCGAGAGCCAAAACCTAGCGTAATGCGCCTTAATATTAATTAAGCTAGGTGCAAATTGTGGCTGAAGGTTTTCTTTGGCATTGCTGAGTCCTTCGGCCACTAAGGGTGAAAACCAAAAACGCCAAACTGGTACGCTAATCGACAAGGCTTTAGCACCGCCAGTAAACGCAAATAGCACTTCGGGCAACTGCATGACAACAGGTTTAGCGGCGCTGGTAAATACTTGATAACGTAGCGTAATGGCAATAATATTTTTGCTATTTTTTTCCTTAGCGCTAGCACTAATATCTGCCAACTCTATGCCATTTTTCACTTCACCTTTCATGGGCAAAGCCATTTTGGATATTTGGTATGGCGCATCCACTTCAATCACTATCGTGCGATTCAGTAGATCCCCAATTTGAATACCGTTGCTAAAATTTGGATTGGTAATACTGACAATTTTGGCTTGGTCTGCTTGTGCCACCACGCTAGGTAGGGCAACACTGGCAAATAGGCTGACTAAGGTCATTAGTTTAATCATTAAATGTTTCATCGTTATAAAGTCGTCTCGTTAAGTATTACTAACTCATAAACTGTTCAAAATAATGCGACATATCTTCAGCATCAAACTGACCGCTGAGATAAATAGCTTGACTGTCAAAGCGGGAAAACACGACTTCTAAAGCTTGCTTCCTAGCTGCGAACGCCTCTTCAAATTGCACCCGAACCGCGTCTCTAAAAAACATCGTTCTACTTAACCCAGTTTCGGGATCTATCATGTTGCCAAAGCCAAACTTGGGCAGCTTTTTGTATTCTTGCTCATCCCAAAGCACCACTGGCACCACTTGATGTACAGACAAGGCATTTAAAGCCTGTTCAATTAAGCTGATAGGCATGTGAAAATCTGAAATCCAGAATACCAAGGCTCTGTTTTGGCTTAAATATTGAGGTACTTCCAATACGCCTTCCGAGCCTACGCGCATTTTATTGTAAGTACTCAGTTGCTCAATCACTTCAAATGACTGATGCAAGTGATGACTTAAAGGCAGGGTTAAATTTTCAATGACTTGCTGGTTATATGCGACAAAGCTAAAGACATCACCAGTTTCTGAGGCGGAATAAGCGATGGAGGCGGCAATCTCTTTGGCTTGATCCAGCTTTCTAACAGCACTTTTGCCTTGCCCTTTAAACTGCATAGAACTTGATAAATCACATACGGCAAATATGGGCGTGGTGTTGTCCTGATTAAATAATTTAACCTGTATTTGCTCGTAAGGGTCGCGCAACGTTTGGCGCAAATCCATGCGCCTAGCATCGGGGTAATCAATCAACGGCACGTTGCCACGATATTCAAAACCTAAGCCGCGCTGCGTACCTCTATGTTCACCAAAATGGAGGCTGCTGGATTTCCACGGGATTTGGTAAGTGAATGGTTTCGCGTAGCTTGGAATCATGCGGCTTTTACTTGTGCTGAGCTTGCATGAGATGGCACAGCGACGCTCGCTAAAATTTGCGTGGTTAATTCGCGCGCTAATACCGTTCTGCGATTTTCATACATCGCGTTGAATACTAATCTATGGGCGATTAATTCGTGAAACACCGCATGAATATCTTCTGGATATAAGCTATCACGATTCATCAACCAGGCATTAACACGCGCGGCTTTTAGCAACATTCCCATGCCACGCGGACTTGCGCCGGTATGAATTAAACGATTTACATCTACGCTATCAAGCTTGATGCCAAACTTCTCTGGATTTTGGGTAGATTCCCATAAATCCAGCGCATATTCTTCAAGCACATTGCTCGATTTAATGTGCGTTTGCAGTAGGTCAGAAAAGCCGTTGAGCTGGTCAAACTGCAATACGTTAGATTCCACTTGTTTGGTCAGGCTCTCCGCATGCTGAAACTTAACATCAAACATCAGCGCTTTTCTAAGTTCACGATCAGCAGGAATCTCAATAGGAATTTCCATCATAAATCTATCGCGCGCTGCTGACGGAATTTCAAAAGTTTCATTCTTTTCCACTTGGTTACGGTCAGCAAATACCACCATGTGCGGCAAGCGATATTCTTTTTTGAACGCACTAATATGGCGCTCGGCCATTACTCTCAACATTAGCGCATGCACTTGTGGGCGGGCACGATTAATTTCATTGAAAAAGAATACAGATAAGTTTTCACCGGCACGTAATAGCGGGCCTTCATCTATTTTCGGACGGCCATCCTCACCCAAATAAGTATGATAAATAAGATCATTAGGCATTAAATCGACCGTACCTTCAATACGCTCGTAAGCCCCTCCAATACATCGCGCAATAGATTGTAGCAAGGTGGTTTTACCTACGCCCACACCGCCTTCTAGCAATACATGTCCACGTGCGAAAATTGCGATATTCATTAAGCGAATCGCTTTATCCTGACCAACAATGACTTTTTGAACTTCAGTTTCCAGCTTTAATGCGTGGCTACGCCAGTCTGTGAGCTGAGTGTCGTTAGTGGCAATATGCATAATAATCCTAGTATTAAAATAAAAACTTAAGGGGGTGCGACCGATTGCATTATGCTAATCTTTAGCGTAATATTCAGACAGGTCTGTTCACTTATTTACAGTCTACTTGAAGAGTTCTTAAATTAGCAAGTTAATTTTTAGGGGTGATTTACATTGAACCAAACACAAAGTTTTCAAACCAGCCTCTTTAAAAATATGACCTTGAGTCATCTGACTTCGCTGGGCTTTATCCAAAACCTTAACCCATATAAAAAAATATCAAAGGCGCGCCTGCTAGGGCTTGCCAACCAGTTAAGCGATTGGAATCTACTAAGAGTTGCTTACAACGAAGTCAATACGCAATCTCAGCAACTATCGATTACGGATGTACATACACTTAAAGAAATCATTCAGGCTGAGATTAATAAATCCTCAATAAAATGCCCTGAAGTCATTGCGGATCAAATTCTATTTTTGGTCATAGGTGCGATTCAAGTACAAACACAAACCGGTTCGGATAAAGCTTGGCAATTAGTGCATCAATCGATTCAAAGCTTTTTAGAGGCTCAAAGAGAAAAACGCACGTATTTATTTGGCTTACTAAGCTTGGTGCTTCTGATCAGCTTCAGCATAGCGGTGCTATCAAATAAAGCAAATATCCATCACAACGCCGTGCCGGACTCACCTATTTTAAGTGTGGCAAGCGCAGCTAACGCTACCGATCAAGTGACCATGAGTCTGTTGCTATTGGTTTATAACAAAATGAAAAGTGGCACTTGCCAGTTGCCACAGGCCGCAATGCTAGCGCCTGAACAAAGAGAAGCTTTTTTAATGTTCGTGAACCATGGCACCGTGGACGTGCAACATGTGGAAAA
>CANFZA010000121.1 GCA_947451235.1 Methylophilaceae bacterium
GGCAGTTTTGGTATAAATTGGGCGTAATAAATCTAGCATTTTAACGATACCTTTAGGGCGTAAATCAAAATGCTCAAGCACCAATTGCTTTAATACCTCGTCTGAAACGATGCCTGTGCCGTAGGTTTCAACCATGATGCTGGTTGGTTGCGCCACGCCAATCGCGTAACTGACTTGCACCAGACAACGTGAAGCCAAACCAGCTGCAACGATATTTTTAGCCACATAACGACCAGCATAAGCCGCGCTACGATCCACTTTTGAAGGATCTTTACCTGAGAACGCGCCACCACCGTGAGGCGCTGCACCGCCATAAGTATCAACGATAATTTTACGACCCGTTAAACCGCAATCACCTTGTGGACCACCAATCACAAAACGTCCAGTTGGATTGACTAAGAATTTAATATCACCTTTAATCAACTCTTTTGGCAACATTGGTTTGATGATTTCTTCAATCACCGCTTCGCGAATATCTTCCAAGCTCATTTCTGGCGCGTGTTGAGTAGAAACCAAGACCGTATCAATTTTGAACGGTTTGCCGTCTACATATTGCACCGTCACTTGTGATTTTGCATCTGGACGCAACCACGGCAAACGGCCATCTTTACGCAATTGTGCTTGACGCTCCATTAATCGGTGGCTTAACCAAATTGGCAATGGCATTAATTGTGGCGTTTCGTCCACCGCATAACCAAACATTAAACCTTGGTCGCCCGCGCCTTGGTCTAGCGGATCATCATTCGCATTATCAACGCCTTGTGCAATATCTGGCGATTGTTTGTCGTAAGCGACTAATACCGCACAACCTTTATAGTCAATGCCGTATTCAGTATTATCGTAGCCGATACGTTTAATGGTTTCGCGTGCTACTTTAATATAATCGACATTGGCGGTAGTAGTAATTTCACCGGCTAAGACGATTAAACCAGTATTTGCCAATGTTTCGGCGGCAACGCGAGCAGTTGGATCTTGGGTTAAAATAGCATCTAATATGCTATCGGAGACTTGGTCAGCTAGTTTGTCTGGGTGACCTTCAGAAACAGATTCTGAGGTAAAAAGATATTCGTTCATTGTGCGCCTTGAAAATAATAATCATAAAATCGAAACGAATTCCATACTAAAGGCTGAAGCATGTTCATCAGATCAACGTCGAACTGACAATTCTACCTAAGTTATTCAAAAGTAAGCATTAAAATATGTATTAAAGTGTTATCAAACAACTTTGCCAAGCGCATTTCGTCAACTTAAACTGATCTCACACGCCGCACTTAGTTCATTCTTCCTTACACTTTAGCCTTGGCGCTTGTCTTTTAAGCGCTTATTAAGCAGCGCTATTAAACACTGTCATTTAGCGGCATCATTTAGCAACGTTAGTTAACAAAGTCATTTAACAACGTCATTTAACTTCGACATTTCTCTGTAGCAATTTATAATAAGCCCATGGAAATTAATTTTACAAAAATGCACGGTGCAGGCAATGACTTTATGGTCATAGACGCCATCAACCAATCTATCAATTTAACGCCGCTACAGATTCAAGCGCTGGCACACCGCCAATTCGGCGTGGGATTCGATCAACTTTTACTGGTTGAAAAATCGACCATGGCTGATTTCAAATATCGAATTTTTAACGCAGATGGCAGCGAAGTAGCACAATGCGGTAATGGCGCGCGCTGTTTTGTACGCTTTGTTGTAGATAACCATTTAACCGAAAAACGCGAAATTAGTGTTGAAACTGCCAGCGGTATCATCACGCCAAAATTAGAAGAAAATGGCTTTGTAACAGTGAATATGGGCGCGCCTAAATTTGCGCCTAACGAAATTCCTTTTGTTGCAGATAATGCCTCAAATGCTTATACGCTTGAAGTTGGCGAGCAAAATGTGACGATTTCAGCGGTTTCTATGGGTAACCCACATGCCGTGCAAATTGTGGATGATGTAGAACTCGCGCCAGTAGTAACGCTAGGCGGCCAAATTGAGGTACACCCGCGCTTTCCTGAGCGTGTAAATGCCGGTTTTATGCAAATTGTTGATGCGCATCATATTAAGTTAAGAGTGTTCGAGCGCGGCAGTGGCGAGACGCTGGCTTGCGGCACTGGAGCATGCGCTGCGGTTGTGGCTGGCATTCAACTGGGTAAATTGCAGTCGCCTGTGCAGGTTTCTGCTCGTGGCGGCCAACTGCAAATTGCGTGGCTAGGCGACGGCGCACCGGTAATGATGACGGGGCCAACAGAAAACGTATTTACTGGTACGGTTACGCTCAAAACGTGAGTTTAAAAACCTGAAGCTCAATTAAAAAATAGCAGTCCGCCATAAAGCCAATAAAAGGATTCGTATGCAACAAGATATTCCAGCACTTACCACTAGCATCTCAGCCGACCAAGTCAGTGCTTTTTTACGCAGCCACCCAAGCTTTTTTGAAGAGCATGCAAGCTTGCTGGCTGAAATTTTTCTGCCTAGCCCACACGGTGGTGGTGCGATTTCATTGGTAGAGCGCCAACAATTGGCCCAGCGCGATAAAATCCGTGTGACTGAAGTCATGCTGGCTAAACTGATTGAGTTTGGCGAGCAAAACGACATTACGAGCAATAAAGTGCATCGCTTTAGTCTTAAACTATTAGAAAACAATGGCATTAACCAACTACAAGCGATGATTTCCACTAGCATGCAGCAAGATTTTGCGGTGACTCAGTCAGCTATTCGTGTTTGGGTAAAACCCAGCGATGACACGCTAAGCCAAGATGCAATTTTCGCATCGGTAAATAATGATTTTAGTAATTGGATTGCTAGCCTAACTGAACCGTCTTGTGGTCAAAAATCCGCTTTAGACGATGTTTTATCTACCGCTAATTTACAATCTTTTGCCTATATTCCGCTGCATCAAAAGACCGACAAAAGCCAACCTATTGGTGTACTTATGCTAGCCTCAGAAGACCCGCAGCGCTTTAAAGCGGATGATGGGAAAATGTATCTTAAACGCATAGGCGAGCTAGTCAGTGCGGAGTTAGCTTGTTATGTATAAGTCATTTAATTTATAAGTCATTTAATTTATAAGTCATTTAATCTAGATATTTAGATAGTCTTTTTTATAAATTTTAATTAAAATATCTCACTAAAGTGCATTATCTTAACGATTATCTTCAGCATTTAACATTTGAGCGCGGCTTAAGCAAGCTTACTTGCCAGAGCTATCGCCGAGATATTGAGTTACTAGAATCGTTGGCTGAAGCTAGCGCTCTAGATGGCCTGCAAAACACGCATATCAGGCGTTTTATTGCCACGCTACATAGTCGTAGCCTTAGTGGCAAAACTATTGCGCGAGCGCTGTCTGCTTGGCGTGGTTTTTATGATTACTTAATTCAGCACAAAGGCTTTAGCCAAAATCCGGTAATGGGCTTGCGTGCACCCAAAACCGCCAAAACTTTGCCACAGGCGCTATCTGTAGATCAAGCTGTAAAGTTTGTGGCCATTAAGGGTGATGGCTTACTTGAGCAACGCGATCATGCCATTGTCGAGTTATTTTATTCTTCTGGCTTACGCTTGGCCGAGTTGGTGAATTTGGATATCGCACAGCTAGATTTTTCTGAGGGCACTGTTACCGTAACGGGTAAGGGCAATAAAACCCGCATTGTGCCTATGGGTAGCCATGCGATAGAGGCGATACATAGTTGGCTGACATATAGAGCATTGATCCAAATCGCAGAAACTAATCCAAATGCTGTTTTTGTTACCCAACAAGGCCGCAGAATTACACCCCGCGCAGTGCAATATCGGCTTAAAGAATGGGCCATAAAACAAGGCATTAATACTGACATGCATCCACATTTGTTGCGCCACAGTTTTGCTACACACGTATTGCAATCTAGCCAAGATTTGCGCGCCGTGCAAGAAATGCTAGGCCACGCAAGTATTAGTAGCACGCAAGTGTATACGCATCTTGATTTCCAACATCTCGCCTCTATCTATGACAAAGCGCACCCAAGAGCGAAGAAAAAATAGGCGGAAGCAGCACTAATTTCACATATTTTACTCAAATGAAGTTAAGACTATCTTGGTCGCTAAGAATATTTTCAAATAATACCTTACTAAAATACCCTGATATTATGGCAAAATAGACATTCAAATTTTTCATCATGCAAAGGATTCAACTATGGAACACACCCTACCAGCTTTACCTTACGCAAAAGACGCATTAGTACCGCACATTTCAGAAGAAACATTTGATTTTCACTACGGCAAACATCACCAAACTTACGTTACTAACTTAAACAACCTGATTAAAGGTACTGAGTTTGAGAATGCAAGTTTAGAAGAAATCGTTAAGAAATCAGCAGCTGGTATCTACAATAACTCAGCACAAATTTGGAACCATACGTTCTTTTGGAACTGCATGAAGCCAAACGGCGGCGCTGCTCCAACAGGTGCTTTGGCTGATGCGATTAATGCAAAATGGGGTTCATTTGATGAATTCAAAAAAGCATTTCAAGCTTCAGCAGTGGGCAATTTTGGTTCAGGCTGGACATGGCTAGTTAAAAAAGCTGACGGTTCAGTAGATATTGTAAACATGGGTGCTGCTGGCACACCACTTACAACAGGCGACACAGCATTATTGACCATTGACGTTTGGGAACACGCTTACTACATTGATTACCGCAATGCGCGCGCTAAATTTGTAGAAGTATTTTTAGCTTCACTAGCTAACTGGGATTTTGCTAGCGCAAACTTTGCAGGCTAAGCTTTAAAGTAACTCGTTACTTATGTTGAATAAAAAGGTCGCTACTGCGACCTTTTTGTTTTTACCGGCGCGATAGTAAATCACTGTAAATCTTACTGCGTCATCTAAACGTTAAAATATTCTGTTATTATTTTAATCATGTTGCGTCGCTTACTGCTCACTTTTTCACTTGTCATCTTATTTGGCCTTGGCCAAATTGGCGCTGTCACGCATGAAATTTCGCATTATGCTGAGGCCAGCACGCAAAATCAGCAGCAAAATAGTAATAATAATGCTGATAAAAGTACCCCTAAAAATAGCTCAACCACTCATGGTCATACTTGTGAAAAGTGCGTTGGCTATGCTGAACTAAGTGGCGCAATATCAAGTAGCCATATTGCATTATCACCAATAAGTTCTAAAACTCCGCTTAGTAGCAAACAGCTAGAAAGCTTTACTGCTAGCAAACCTAGTACTTACTCTGCTCGCGCACCCCCCAGCCTCGCTTAACACTTAAATAATCTACAGCTATGTTTATAGCTATGTTTACTATTGTTATGCGAGACATTCATGAAAAACCAATCTGCCAATCTGCAATCTTTATTGCAGCCTAAACTTGTACACTCTTACAAACCACTTTTTTTGGGCATTATTACAGCGCTTGCTAGTCCGCTTATTTTTGCAGATGAATCTGCCACAAATAAAGAAGCCATCACAAATATTGACTTGCCTACCGTCGCCGTTACTGGCAATCCGCAAGGCCTTAATTCAGACCAACTCATCGTACCAGTTTCTGTATTAAACGGTCGCGAGCTATCGCTCAAGCGCGAAAGCACTTTGGGCGATACGCTCAATGGTATTCCCGGTGTTAGTGCAACGCATTTTGGCCCTAACGCCTCACGTCCAGTCATCCGTGGTCTAGATGCTGAACGTGTGCGTATTATGCAAAACGGTGTTGGCGTAGTCGATGCCTCCAGCTTAAGTTTTGACCATGCCGTTGCTATAGACCCGCTGGTGATTGAACAAATTGAGGTAGTGAGAGGCCCAGCCGCACTTTTATATGGTGGTAGCGCCGTGGGTGGCGTGGTCAATGCCATCGACCATAGAATTCCCACTGAGCCGTTAAATGGCATCATAGGCAGAACCGAAGCGCGCTTGGGTGGGCCAGATAGCCAAAGTAATCTGGCTGCTGTCGTGGATGTAGGCAACGGACAATTTGCTATTCATGCCGATGCTTACACACGCAAAACCAGCGATTTGGATATTCCAGGCTTTGCTGTTTCTAGCAGAAAAGCGCAAGCAGATAACACGCCGCGCACTGATAATGGCAAGCTGATTAATAGTAGCGCGACTAGTGATGGTGGCGCACTAGGTGCATCACTCACATTTGATAACGGCTATCTTGGCGCCTCATATTCAGGTTTTAATAGTAACTATGGCACGGTGGCAGAGCCAACGGTACGTATCGATATGAAAAGCCA
>CANFZA010000122.1 GCA_947451235.1 Methylophilaceae bacterium
ATGCCGCGTAATTTACGCTTTTGCTTGGTCGTCTTTTTTGTAAGGATATGGCGTAAGTGAGAGTGAGTACGTTTCACTTTACCGTTACCCAAGAATTTGAAGCGCTTTTTAGCACCGCTCTTGGTTTTCATTTTTGGCATTTTGTTCTCCTTGAACTTAAGTTATGAGTGCTTAGGCATGCCGTTAAGCCGTATCACTCGGATTTTGCTACTACTTTTAATGTAAAACATTAAATCTTTATAACCGCTGTTATGGTTATTTTAGTTTTTTATGAGGGCCTAGCACCATCACCATTTGGCGACCTTCCATTTTTGGAAACTGCTCAACCACTGCCACTTCTTTTGTATCTGCTTCTACACGTCTAAGTAAGGCTAAACCGAACTCTTGGTGCGTAATTTCACGACCTCTGAAACGTAAAGTGATTTTTGCTTTATCACCATCTTCAATGAAGCGAATAATATTACGCACTTTAATTGCATAATCGCCATCATCTGTACCAGGGCGGAACTTAATTTCTTTAACTTGCACTTGTTTTTGCTTAAGCTTAACTTCGTGCTGCTTCTTGCTTTCGGCGTATTTAAATTTGCCGTAATCCATCAATCTGCACACTGGTGGCACCGCATTCGGCGCAATTTCCACTAGGTCAATATCAGCTTCTTCGGCTTTCGCAAAAGCCTCAGCTAACGTTACTATGCCCAAAGGCTCACCTTCTATGCCCACCAAACGAACTTGCGACCCAGTAATGTCGCCATTAATTCGTGTTTCTTTGTCCTGTGCTATATCAAATTCTCCAAATAGTTAAGCCGCGCATTTTCAGAAATCAACTAAAAACCATTTACAAAAGTGGCTTTCAGTAAGCTTAAACTTTAGTTTCAATTTCTGCTTTTAAGCGCTCAATTAGCGCTTCAATCGGCATAGAACCTAAGTCTTCGCCTTTTCTGGTACGCACGGCTACATGTCCTGTTTGCATCTCACGCTCACCTGCAACTAGCAAGTAAGGCATTTTCTGCATTGAATGTTCGCGTATTTTATAGGTAATCTTCTCATTTCTCAAGTCAAATTCGCATCTAATGCCATTTTTCTTCAGCGTTTCAACCACTTGACGCACATATTCTGACTGACCTTCAGAAATATTCAGCACCATCACTTGCACTGGCGCAAGCCATAACGGCATTGCCCCTGCGTAGTTTTCTATCAGAATACCGATAAAACGCTCCATAGAACCAACAATGGCGCGGTGCAACATAATTGGGCGTTTACGGCTATTATCTTCAGCCACATACTCTGCCCCTAAGCGCTCTGGTAGATTAGGGTCTAACTGAATCGTGCCGCATTGCCATAAACGGCCTAGCGAATCTTTAAGGGTAAATTCAATTTTAGGACCGTAAAACGCGCCCTCGCCAGGTTGATATTCAAAATCAAGGTTATTTAATTTAAGTGCATTGGCGAGTGAAGTTTCTGCTTTATCCCAGTCTTCATCAGTACCGATACGCTTTTCAGGGCGGGTTGATAATTTAACCAACACATCATTAAAACCGAAATCACCGTAAGCTTTATAAAGCATTTTAATGAAATCAGCGACTTCCGTTTCAACTTGCTCTTCGGTACAAAATATATGCGCATCGTCTTGGGTAAAGCCACGCACGCGCATTAAACCATGCAATGAACCTGACGGCTCGTTACGGTGGCATGAGCCAAACTCAGCCAAACGCAAAGGTAAATCGCGATAACTATGCAAGCTGCTATTAAAAATTTGTACATGACCAGGGCAGTTCATTGGTTTCACTGCGTAATCGCGGCTTTCTGACGAAGTAACAAACATACCTTCGCGGTAATTCTGCCAATGGCCTGATTTTTCCCATAAGGTTTTATCCATAATGGTAGGCGTGCGCACTTCTTGGTAATTGTAATCTTTAAACATTTGGCGCATGTATTGCTCAACTTCTTGCCAAATACTCCAACCACGCGGGTGCCAGAACACCATACCCGGCGCATCATCTTGCATGTGGAAATAGTCTAATTGCTTGCCTAATTTACGGTGATCGCGCTTTTCAGCTTCTTCTAGCTGAAACAAATACGCTTCTAGATCTTCTTTGTTGCGCCAAGCGGTGCCATATACGCGTTGCAACATTTCATTATTGCTATCGCCACGCCAATAAGCGCCAGCCAACTTCATTAATTTAAAAGCTTTTAATTTGCCTGTATTAGGCACATGCGGACCACGGCAAAGGTCGGTAAAATTACCTTCGGTATATAAAGAAACATCTTCACCGGCAGGAATGCTGCTAATAATCTCAGCCTTGTAGTGCTCGCCTATGGCTTTGAAATAATCGACGGCTTCATCGCGCGGCAATACTTTGCGTGTGACTTGCTCATCTTTTTTAGCAAGCTCGCCCATTTTCTTTTCAATGGCGATTAAATCTTCTGGCGTAAAAGCACGTTTGTATGAAAAGTCATAAAAGAAACCATTTTCAATCACAGGACCAATAGTCACTTGTGCTTCAGGAAACAGTTCTTTTACCGCATGCGCCAATAGATGCGCAGTTGAGTGACGAATAATCTCTATGCCTTCGTCATTTTTATCGGTAATAATGGCCAATTCAACATCTTGGCTAATCAGGTAAGAAGTGTCGACTAATACGCCGTCAACCTTGCCTGCAAGTGCCGCTTTGGCTAAACCTGCACCAATATTCATGGCCACTTCTGCAACCGTTACGGCGGCGTCAAAACTACGTTCAGATCCATCAGGCAAGCGTATTACTGGCATATCGTTTCTCTCTAAAACAACAAAAGCCACAAATTTAAGAATGTGGCTTTTTAGTTAGCTAAATTTATCTATAAAATCATTCAGTCGAATTATCGCATAAGGCGTGCGATCACTGCAATTTATAGGTGCGGTAAATCCCAAGGCACCGCTGTTAAGTGATTAAACTCTACAGGAAATTAAGATTCAGGCGCAATCATATAAGCGTAATCACGTAAACTTTCCAGCATTTCGATGTTAGCTGAGTTAGCCTGTTCAAGCAGATCCAATTCTGCAAAAAAAGCTTCAAAATTCAATACGCCATTATTACCTGTAGCACCATCGCCATGCAAACGCGCTGAACAATGCAGTTGCCATGCTTCATATTCTTGCTCAGACAAAGTTTCAGGATAATTACGCGCGCGATAGCGAAACAACAACTCAGCCAAACGTTCATCGGTAAAATTCGGCTGTGCTTGCGCTAAATCTTGCGGGCTAAGTGTTAAAAGTTTATTGAGTATAGTTCTATCGTTTCCGGCTAAAAATCCACTATAAAGCGCCTCATCCACATCGCCCAATTCAAATTCACGCTGAAAAACTTGTTCCCAAATTGCGCTTAAATCAACGTTCAATAGCTTATCTGCCAGCATTGTTGCATGGCGTAAATTCAAGACTAAATCTAAGCCGCAACGTTGCTGTGCCGCCTCATCTAACACCTTTAAATTACGAATCACCACTGGCGATTTATTCGTGTGTATGGTCTTAATTGGCAAGCGCGTCGTGCCTTCTGGTAAATCATCATTACGCGTAAACATGCGAGTTTTTATAGTTTGCGCATCCAACGCAAACAGTTCGCTAGGGTCATAAGCGCAATCCCACACAATAATTTCATTTTTATTGGTGGGATGCACGCCCAAGGCAAACACCAAAGCGAGATGTGCCCTCTCAGAAGGAAACATGCTGGATAAATGCAAAAATGGCTGACGAGGCGTTAAATGCAGGCCAATTTCATTATTCACTTGATCTTTTTGGCGTAGATTCAGGTAGAAATCAAACAACTTAGGTTGCTTAGCTTTAATCAATTTAGCCAGCGCAATGGTCGCTCTAACATCAGAAACCGCATCATGGGCGGCTTCGTGGGTGATGTGATTGGCCTCAGTTAAATCAGTCAGCTTAAAGCTGATTTTGCCTTGCTCATTTCTTGGCCACTCTATACCTTCAGGGCGCAAGGCATAAGTAACGCGGGCAAGATCAATAATATCCCAGCGTCCACAACCGTTTTGCCACTCACGCGAATACGGCTCAATGAGGTTGCGCCAAAACATAAAACGCGTAATTTCATCATCATAACGAATGCTGTTATAGCCCACGCCTATGGTATTTGGTGCAGAAAATGCCTTTAAAATTTGTGCTGCAAACGCATGCTCAGGAATGCCAACTTTAAGACAATGTTGCGGCGTAATACCAGTAATTAGGCAAGCCTCAGGCTCAGGCAAAAAGTCCGGCGCTGGCTGGCAAAAAATCTCAATTGGCTCGCCGACTTCATTAAGTTGTTCATCAGTGCGAATAGCGGCAAACTGTGCAGGCCTAGCCGTTCGGGTGTTTTTACCGAAAGTTTCGTAGTCGTGCCAAAGGAAAGTGTGCATATTTATAAACCTAATTTGAGGCTGAATTATTGGCTAAAATAGCCTGATTGCGCGAGCAAATAATACAATAAAAAAGCGTCGCAAATACAAAAAAGCCACGTCTTTTTGAGAAGTGGCTTTTAAAAATCTTGGTCAGTACCAAATCCGAATTAACTTACACCACATTGATTATTAAGCACTTTATTTTAAAAAATTTAAAAATGCCCCCAATTATGCCCCCAATTATTAATGCTTAACTGTAAATTATCTTTTTTCTACATGTTTATCAAAAAAAGTGATATGAGTGGTACTTAATAACTAAACACTTACAATTTAACACCTCCCTACCCCATCACGATCTAATCTGCATATCTTTTTTGGTTACGTTTATGAAACTAAGTGAGTGTGACGGTACTTATCAAACTTAATCTATGTACTCTTACACCGCCCTGCCTTCTAGCATCGCACGCGCACAACACATTCACATCTTTGGTTTACTGGCGTTTTGTGTGTTAGCGTTAATTGATGTTTACTAGTCGGTACTTACCAGCGAATGACTTACACTTTTACACCCCATACCCATCGCATAAAAAAGTTCTCAATTCGCGGTTGTGCATGAATAGTTTAGGTGCGGTACTTTCAAGCCTAATACTTGTACATTCGCACCCCGTACCCATACAGAAATCATTTAACGCGTCATTGATTGTTATTATCTATTTCTATTGAGGTCATATAAGCATAATCAAAATAATTCAAGGCTAAAAAGTCTTCAATATCTCTTGATGACGTACATACTTCCAGCGCATTCATATAGGCCATTTTATTAAACGGCTCCTTATTTTGAGCATCTGAAATGGCATGATTAATCATCACTTACCTAGGCCAACAGATTCTAGACGTACTTCGTTTTCTGTAACTTTAACAACCCTTAAAGGAAATTCAGGGATATTTACACCACCACTTATTAATTGAACGCTTAATGATTGATTATCGCTGCTATATAAATCATGAGTATTACTAATAGAACCTTGGTTTAACCATAATTTTGGTTGAAGTTCACTAATTGAAAAATAAGCCGCCAACAAGTTAGGGATATTTTCCGCATTGTAATTTGGGGTTGCAGCATTTGAAATTACGGGGCTAAAAATTAACGCTACTGCTAACAATAATTTCTTAGCACTTAAAAACGTAAAGTTACTATAAGGCATCATTATTCTTTCAAAATAATTTTTAAAAAACAAACTATGTCATCGTAATGGCAGTAATTGTAAAAAAATATATGGTATTTAATGGCTAATTAATAGGTACTTTTTTGCAAGATAATTACTGATGCAATTGTGACTATAAATATCTAAGCCTAAAGAAAAACAAAGGTTCGGCTGAAAGGAAATATAAGTAATTTAAGTAACGCTAAGGCATTAGCTTTAGACCGTTTTATCATTTGCAGAAAATTTCGCAAGCGATTGGGTGCAGCAGTCGCAGGCTTACCTGCTTTATAGCGTGCACGGCGATAGCCACGCACAGCATGAACCTTGGCTTGATGCATCAACCTAGCGACACGGTTCTCACTGCACGCTAAGCCGGCAGCTTTGCAGTCACGGTAGATCCTTGGACTGCCGTATATTTTGCCGCTTGCGGCAAAGAATTGTTTGATCTCAACTAATAACACTGCGTTATCTAATGCACGGGCAGAATCTGGATTGCTACTCCATGCGTAATAACCACTCCGATTCACATTCAGCACCTG
>CANFZA010000123.1 GCA_947451235.1 Methylophilaceae bacterium
CTTGTTCATCGGTAATCGGCAAATCAAAGCGATCTCTAAACTGTTTAAGTGAAGTTAAATCCATGCTTTTTTGCTGATGCGTAGTATTTTGACCTTCGCCAGCTTCGCCCATGCCGTAACCTTTGACGGTTTTAGCTAAAATTACCGTTGGTTGACCTTTATGATTCACCGCTGAATGATAAGCCGCATACACTTTATGAGGATCATGACCGCCACGGTTCAAGCGCCAAATATCTTGATCGCTCATGGCCGCAACCATTTCTTTTAGCTCAGGATATTTACCAAAGAAATGCTCACGTGTGTACGCGCCACCTTTGGCTTTAAAGTTTTGGTATTCGCCATCTACGCATTCTTCCATGCGTTTTTTTAGCAAACCGTCTTTATCCATGGCTAACAATGGATCCCAATAAGAGCCCCAAACCACTTTTAATACGTTCCAGCCTGAACCACGGAAATCTGATTCCAACTCTTGGATAATTTTACCGTTACCGCGCACTGGGCCATCTAAACGCTGAAGATTACAGTTCACCACAAAAATCAGATTATCTAATTTCTCACGGCTTGCTAATGAAATCGCGCCCAATGATTCTGGCTCGTCCATCTCGCCATCACCACAAAACACCCACACTTTACGGTCGCTAGTATCAGCAATACCGCGATCATGGATGTACTTTAAAAAGCGCGCTTGATAAATACCAGTGATTGGACCTAAACCCATAGAAACCGTTGGAAACTGCCAAAAATCTGGCATTAACCACGGATGTGGGTAGCTAGATAAACCATTGCCAGCCGTTTCTTGGCGGAAATTAGTCAGTTGATCTTCTGTGATACGGCCTTCTAAGAAAGCACGCGCATACACACCTGGCGATGAATGGCCTTGGAAGTAAACGCAATCGCCGCCAAAGTTTTCGTTAGCCGCGCGGAAAAAGTAGTTAAAAGCGGTGTCATATAAGGTAGCGGCAGATTGAAAGCTGGCAATATGCCCGCCCACACCTGGTGATTTTTCATTAGCACGCAATACCGTCATAATGGCATTCCAGCGCACTAGCGCACGAATGCGGCGTTCCATTTCAGGGTCGCCCGGCAATTTAGCCTGCAAATGGGTAGGAATGGTATTTACATAAGCAGTCGTCGCGTTGTATGGCAAGTTACTGCCTGAGCGACGTGCTTTATCAATCATGGCCTCTAATAGAAAATGGGCGCGTTCTGTGCCTTCATTTTCAATTACGGCGGTGAGGGCATCCAGCCACTCTTGCGTTTCTAGCGGATCGGTTTCTGTTAAACCATTATTTTGCGTTGCAGAATTTGAATTCATTGTCATGCCTGAGATTTCTCCGTGTTGTGATTGCTACGCGTATAATTTGTATTAAAGCACAAACCAAATATTACAAAACGCGCTAGCAACTAAACTTGAATTAGATTGTTCTATATAAGATTGTTATATTAAGGTTCTTATATGAAAGAACAGAGCGTCAAAAATATTAAAACCACTAAATCTATTTCAATTAAGCCTGTAGTGTGGCTTTTTTAGTCTTTTTGGTCAAGTTAAACCGCGCAAATCACCTAGTGTATTTACTAGTTCTGCTACAGTTGTAATACATATTATATAAGAGTCAAAGGAATTTAAATGTCAGTAAAATTATCACAATTTACAGCGATTGGTAGCGAAAAAACGCTATCTTCTGAAAATCACATCCTTTTTATTCTTAATGAAAAGGAAGACCAGAACTTACCGTTTGCCGAAACGCTACATGCAAAACTTAAAAGAACCAATGGTGAATACAAAGACCTAGGCAAAACACCAATGAGCGTAGATCTAGCTAACGGAGGCATCGCCAGCTTTGTTGTTTTAGCTGAAAAATTAAACATGTTTCAGCGCCACACTTTACTACGCAAAGCCAGCAAACTATTGCTAGACGAACAGCCGGAGAATATCGCTATTTGTGTGTTTGGAGACGAGGCCACGCGCGAAGCACATGCTTGCGCCGCCTATTACGTAACCACGGTAAACGCGGCTGAATTACCAAGCCGTAAAAAAGAAAATAAATTTAAGCCGCTTAAAAATATTAATATTTATGGCTATGCGGCAACTCACGATTATGGCTACGTCAATGCGCGCGTGGCTGGCAATACTTTATGCCGCCAATTAACCATTACGCCGCCAAATGAATTAACACCGACTATTTATCGCGAAAAAGTTTTGGCCTTAGCCAAAACCCATGGTTGGACACATGAAGAATTTGATATGCCTGCACTTAAAAAAATGAGCGCAGGCGCTTTTTATGCCGTTGGCCAAGGTAGTGATCCTTTAGATGCAGCCATTGTGCACCTGACTTATTCGTCAAAAGACGCTAAAAAACATGTTGCCTTAGTCGGTAAAGGTATTTGCTTTGATACTGGTGGCCACAACATCAAGCCGGCTAAATATATGCAAGGCATGCATGAAGATATGAATGGCAGTGCCGTCACTTTAGGTATTTTGCTAGCGGCAACACAACAGGCATTACCGATTAAAATCGACTGCTGGTTAGCCATTGCACAAAATCATATTGGGCCCTTAGCCTATAAACAAAATGATGTGGTGACAGCGCTGAACGGTATGACCATAGAAATCGTACATACCGATGCAGAAGGCCGCATGGTGCTGGCTGACACATTAACCTTGGCTAGCCGCGAAAAACCAGAGGTGATTATCGACTTTGCCACCCTAACAGGTAGCATGATGGCAGCGCTAGGCGACCGCATGAGCGGCGTGATTAGCAATCGCCCTGAGTTGGCTTGCAAAGCCGTAGGTGCAGGCGCAGCGGTTGGCGAACGCATTACTGCGTTTCCTTATGATGACGACTATGAAAGCGCGCTTGATAGCGATATTGCTGATATTAAACAATGTACTTTAGAAGGCGGCGCAGACCATATTCACGCGGCGCGCTTTTTAGGCCGATTTATTGAAAATGATGTGGCTTGGTTGCATGTGGATTTATCTTCAGCCAATTGCAAAGGCGGTTTAGGTGCGATTGGAAGTGACACCAATGGCTTTGGTGTTGGCTTTGGTATTCAAATGCTCAAAAATCTGCTGGCAGATTAATCTGGCTGACTATTAAAGACTTAAAGGCTAATTAAGCTAACTTTATTTAGTTTAACTTTATTAGCCTTCGCTCAATCAGTATCAGTCGCTTCAACAACCCAACTTAACAGTGGCGCCCATTGTTGTAAATCTTGCTGCACCAACGAAGGGCGCATATCAAATAAACTAGCACCTTGACCCGCGGCCGTGGCATACACTTGCGCATTACGCAGATAAGTGAGCACAGGGAAACCCGTTTGCTTCATAAATTCAGCATGTGCGGCGGCAGATAGTGTGCGACTATTCACGCGCATGCCCACCAATGCCACAAAAGTTTTTTGTTTGCGTATGGCTTTTTCTTCAATCAAGATATCCAAAAAATCACGCGTAGCGCCAATATCAAAAGCCGAAGGCTGAATCGGCACAATTACACAATCCGCTAGCTTCACTGCATCCGAGAGCTTCTCCTCGCGCAAGCCGGCAGGTGAATCAATAATTAACCAATCGCTGTCTAAATCAAGATTTTTACTACGTGGATTATGTGAATGAATCAGCGGCATATCCGCTGGACGCCTTTCTATCCATTGCGTAGAAGACTGCTGCCTATCCATGTCGGATAGAACGACACGTCCACCTAGTGTAGAGAAATAGCCGGCAAGATTGGTTGCTAGCGTGGTTTTACCGCT
Source organism: Methylophilaceae bacterium (assembly GCA_947451235.1). Lineage (GTDB taxonomy): Bacteria > Pseudomonadota > Gammaproteobacteria > Burkholderiales > Methylophilaceae > Methylotenera. Next base: position 3,751 of record CANFZA010000123.1, read on the forward strand.
TCCACCCTTAGGGTTGGCAATCAGGATTTTTTTCACTCAACAACTCCAAAATAGTCAGTCAAAATTTGCTTGAAATCATACTGCAATAGCAACACTATTGCTAACTTGTTTTACATGCCTATCTAGCGAACGAACCGCTAGCTATTAAAAAAAATAAAAGCACTTTTAAAAAGCTTTAAACAAAGACTTTTTACCAAGCGCTTGAACACATGCGCTAATCCAAAGGCCTTGCAAGAAATCACCACAAACCCTTAAGCGCACTAGTTTAAAGTTAAAAAATAATCAGACAAAGACATCGCATTAATGCGACTTAGAGGCTGAAACCATGGCATTTAGGCTTATTTTCAAAATATTATGCAAAATAGCAATTAAAATAAGCAATCTAGTGCCTAATCAGCTTTACACGACGGATGAAATTACAGCATAATTTAGCGCTAAAGACCATTCACCTAAGACTGGGACTAGTTCAGAGTTAACTTTAGACACCACCACAAAGGAAAATCTATGACACAAGCAGCAAAAAACGTATTAGGCAAAACTGATTTAGTTGAGTTGATTGCAGCGCAATCTGGCGCAACAAAAACTGATGCTCACAACGCGCTTAATTTAGTATTAGAAGGCATTACTAATGCTTTAGCTAATGGTGACGATGTAAATATCACTGGCTTCGGTAAATTTAAAGTGGCACACCGTGAAGAACGTCAAGGCCGTAACCCATCTACTGGCGAACCACTAACGATTAAAGCTAGCAATCAAGTAAGCTTTTCAGTTGGTGCAGGTTTGAAACAATCAGTAAATAAATAATATCTGTACAACTTAGTTAAGTGTAAAACTTAACTAAGTGCACAATAGGGGTTTGCGCACAAGCCGCACACCCCTAGTTTTAATGACTTCCATCAATTAACTCAGCTAAACCATCAAGCCTTGCGGTCAACTAAGCAGTTGAGCGATACTGCGCTGAAATACTCATTACCCTTCAAACGCCCCAACACTTGATCTTCAGCCGCCTGCAAGGCATCAGCATTTTCAAAAAAACCGTGTGTTAAATAAATCTCGGCTTCAACTTTACCCTTAATGTAGTGGAACACCACTTTTATAGGCTCAGGTAATCCTTGCAGAAGCGGCGCCAAATGCAGACGCAAAGTTTCACGTGATAGCATTTTCTCAGCATTACTGTCGTGGTCAACATCGTCTTCAGGATCAACATGCACCAGCACATCAGACACCGCTGGATGACTTTTCAGAATCCTTAACCTTGCGCGCTCGGCGATATTATGTCCTTCAGAAACGCTAATTCTAGGATCAACCAAAATATGCGCATCCACTAAAGCACGGTGCGCCATGCGGCGTGTACGCAGTTCATGTAAATTAACCACGCCAGGCGTATCAATTAAGGTCTGGCGTATGCTATTTACCTCGTCAATTGAAAGCCCTGCATCTATCAGCTCTTGAAAAGCATCCCAAGCAAATACAATCCCCATGCGTACTATCATGAAACCCACCACAATAGCCGCCACAGAGTCTGCATAAATAAAACCCATTAAATTGGCGCCAATACCAACAGCAACCACCAGCGATGAGGCGGCGTCTGAACGTGCATGCCAAGCGTTGGCGATGAGCATAGGTGAGCGTAAACGCTCTCCTACATGCAACATATAGCGGAACAAACCCTCTTTCGCGACAAGTGCAACTAAAGCTACCCAAAGCGCTAGCGGCGCAACTGGCGGCAAGCTTTCAATATTCTGTAGTTTAATGGCGGCAGCACCCATAATTGCACCACCAGTGGCGGCAAGAATAGCCCCTAACACAAAAGAAGCCGCAGTTTCTACACGTCCGTGACCGTAAGGATGACCTTCATCAGCAGGGTTTTTACTGTGATGACTAGCGACTAACACCAAGAAGTCGCAAACTAGATCAGACAATGAATGCATACCATCAGCAATCAAACTTTGAGAATGCGCTACAAAACCAACGACTATCTGCAACAGCGTCAGTAAGGTATTGACAATAACACTCACCCAAGTCGATTTATTTGCCATCGCATGGCGCCTAGGGTCGTCAAAAGGGATATCCATCTGGTCTTTATTTTTCATAAATATTGATTATTTCGTCAATGTTAAGTGTTTTTAAATATGGGCTTAAGTAATAAATCTTTTGAAATTATACAATTATTCATTAAGCTTTTTCGGTGGCATCACAAACTCCGCAGGATGCTGATTCAACCGATTGGCAAGATTACGTAACAATAAACGCCATTGCTTAAAACGTACTTTGCGTGATTTCATGGCGACATATAA
>CANFZA010000124.1 GCA_947451235.1 Methylophilaceae bacterium
GGCATTGCGCTAAGTACTGGCGATGCTGGCAACTACACACTTGCCAGCACTAGCGCCAATACCACGGCCAACATCACCGCCAAAGCCTTAACTATCACTGGTCTGAATGCCGACAAAGTGTACGACGGCAATACTACAGCGACATTGACCGGCACGGCCGGCATTTCTGGCGTGATTACTGGTGACACCGTCAACTTGGCGACCACAGGCTACGCCGGCAGTTTTGCTGATAAAAACGTCGCCACCGGTAAAGCCGTAACGGTGACAGGATTAAGCTTAACGGGTAACGAAGCCGCCAACTACACAGTGGCAGGCAATGCTTCATTAAACGCCAACATTACCCGCCTTAACTCAGTCACTTGGATTGGCGGCGGTGCCACTAATAGCTGGTTTGACCCAGCTAATTGGGCAGGGCGCGCAGTACCAGATTTATCTAACGTCGCCAATGTGGTGATTCCAACCGGGTTTACTGTTGATTTTAACAGCAACACTATTGTGCCTTTAGCGCAAGCAGGCATTGTGAATGTGGATAGCATTGGCAGCACCGGCAATATGGACATGACCGCCGGCACCTTAAATATTAAAACCAGCCTGCAACTTGCCGCGCTAAAACAAACTGGCGGCTTGATTACCGGTGCTGGCAATATTTTAGTCGATGATTTTAATCAAACTAATGGCGCCATTACTACTGGCGGCAACTTCACTGTGGCCAAAGCTTTCAGACAAATCGCGCCTGGCATTATTGCGGTAGGCGGCAATATTGATATTAACCAAGCGGTTGGCGATTTAAGCTTTAACAGTTTAGCTGGCAATAATATTAACCTTAAAGCCAATAACGGCGCGGCAACGCTAGGCAATATTACCGCGGCAGGCACGCTTGATGTAACGGCTTTAAATAACATTACACAAACCCCAACTAGCGCGGTGCTTGTTAATGGCCTTACCACGCTAATTTCTAAAGCTGGTGATATTACGCTGACCAACCCAGCCAATCAGTTCAAAAGTGTGGTGAATGCTAGCGGCAAGATTATTAAAGTTGGCAACACTACTGGCACGGTCAATATCATTATTAATCCTGTGACTGGTGCTGGCGATACTTCAGCCGATTTAGCACTCACTCGCGCAAGAGAAAATGCAATTCCTAAGCACGGCAGGCAATTGGAACGCACTGACTATGACGCTTTTAATAGTGAATTTATGCTAGCTGAAGACGCTGATATGGGGCTGGAAGCCTATGTATCTGATGTCTCTGTAGCAAAAAACAACGAAGCAAAAGACAGCAATGAAAGTGAAAAAGAATCTGAATATAAAGCCAGAAAAGCCAACAGGAAAATTGGCTCTAAAGGCCGTGAAATAAAAGTGGTTGATGGCGGTATGAAGCTACCTAATAACATGACTAATATTAAGTAAAGGGAATAATCAAATGAAAAATAATTACAACTATAAATCCATGCAAACTTTAAAACCACTTATTGCCGCAATTTTGGTGGTGTTTCCGCCATTAATGTCGCACGCTGCCACTGGCACACCAAATTCTGGCGCTATTTTGCAACAAATCAAACCGGCTAAGCAAGCCACACCTTCATCTTCGGAGACAGGTTTGGTGGTTGAAAAAGATCGTGCTGCAACACCTGCCGCTGAAGCGCAATCGACTGAGGCATCTAGAGCCGCTGCGGTAACTGAGGATGCTACGCCAACCACAGCAGAAACCGCTTTTTTAGTGAACAAACTGCAGATTACCGGCAACAAAAAAATTGACACTGCAACATTGCACGCCTTGGTGGCAGAGGCAGAAGGAAAAAAACTGACCTTAACTGACTTAAGTAAATTAGCTGCTAGCCTCACCGATTATTACCGTAGTCATGGTTACCCAGTTGCTATTGCTTCTATTCCAAAGCAGACTGTAACGAATGGTATTGTGCGCATTGAAATTAACTTTGAACATGCAGAAAAAAATTCAACGCAAAATAAAAATACCGCGAATGACAAGTTATTAGCCAATAATACGGCCGCTATAAGTGGCAACTTTGCAAAATATCCTATGTTGCAATTAACGCAGCCTAACGTGCCCTTTGTAGTCAATGCCATCAGAATTTCAGGCAATATTCAAGTTAAAACTGCCTTGTTGCACGAGTTGGTAGCCGGCAATGAAGGCCAAACACTTACGCTGATAGAGCTACGCGAACGCATTGCGATTATTACTGACTATTACCGTAAGCATGGTTTCCCATTGGCGCACGCGGTTATTCCTGGCCAATTAGTCAAAGGTGGCATTGTTGATGTGCAGATTATTAAAATGCGCCCAACTGAAGACGCGGCATATGATTTTAGCGGCGAAAAACAACAAACATTGACGCCAGTAGCGCCAGCTAAAAGGCTTGCTAGCGTTAACAATGCGCGTCCTATGTTGCAACTTACACAACCAAACACGGTATTTTTGGTGAAAACATTACGCATTACCGGCAACATTAAAGTTGGCACAGCTGTGTTACATGCTTTAGTGGCCGATAGTGAAGGCAAACGCCTTAATCTGGTTCAACTCCGTGAACGTATCGGTAAAATTACCGATTACTACAAAGATCATGGTTTTCAGAATGCGCATGCCATTATCCCTGGCCAAGTGATTAAAAGCGGCGTGGTAGAAGTGCAGATTGTGGCAATGCGTGGCGGCAAAGATACTGAAGCGAATGCCAGCGCAGCAGTTGCGCCTATTTATAACGAACTTGAGCCTGTTGCCACGGCAAAACCAGCGGCAGAAGTTAGTGATGCGCCGCCAGTAGCAGCAGAGGCAACGCCGGTAGCCGCAGAAGCCGTGGCTGACCCAGACTTTTTAGTGAACTCAATTATTATTAGCGGTAATAAAAACATTGCCACGCCTATTTTGCACGCGCTAGTTGCCGAAGCTGAAGGCAAAAAGCTGGTCATTGCGACTTTATATAAACTGGTTGGCCGCATTACTGATTATTATCACAACCACGGTTACCCATTGGCACGTGCGGTTATTCCAGCACAAACTATTAGTAATGGCATAGTAAACGTACAAGTGTATGAAGCTAATTACGGAAAAATAGAACTTAATAATACTAGCCGTGTGAAAAATCCATTATTAGTCAATACCTTATCAAGCTTACAGCCTGGCGATGTAATTGCGCAGGCCAAGTTAGATCACGCTTTATTATTATTGTCTGATATTCCGGGCGTAGTGGTTAATTCAACATTAAAACCGGGCGAGGCGGTTGGTACGTCAGATTTACAGGTCAACACAAGCGCTAGTCAGCGTGTTTACGGCAATGTAGTGCTAGATAATTACGGCAATGGTTACACCGGTAGACCACGTATTGGCGGCACAGTGAATGTGATTGATCCACTAGGTTTGGGCTTTGGTGATACCTTAAGCTTAAGCGGGCTTAGTTCTGGCGGCGGCTTAAATTATGGTCGTGCGGCTTATGAATCTATGTTGAATCAATATGGTACGCGTATGGGCGGCTCTTATTCTGCCTTGCATTATAAGTTAGGCGGCACATTTAAAGACCTTAACGCACAAGGTAATGCACAGGTGCTCAGTATTTGGGCTAAACATCCACTTATCCGCAGCCGTGATCTTAATTTATATGGTCAAGCCAAGCTAGAGCACCTTAAATTAAACGACCACGTAGGCACTACACAAAAAACCGATAGAAACCTGAATAACGCTTCGCTAAATATTACTGGCGATACCAGAGACACGCTTTTATCTGGTGGTATTAATACTTGGGATTTGGGCATAACAAGAGGCAACGTAGATTTTAGTGATGCAAACGCGTTGATTTCTGATGCGGCGACTGCCAAAACAAATGGCAGTTTTTCAAAATTAAATGTGAACCTATCACGCTTACAAAGCATAAGCGCAGACAATGCTCTTTACGTGTCATTAGCGGCACAAGTAGCTGGCGATAATTTGGATTCATCACAGAAAATGTCTGTGGGCGGCCCTTACACAGTGCGCGCTTATGACACCGGTGCTGTTTCTGGCGATACTGGTTATTTAGTTAGCGCTGAATTACGTCACGATTTAGGTGCGCTGTTAAATGGCCAAGTTCATGTGCTAGGTTTTGTGGATACGGCTCACATTACTGTTAACAAAAATAATTGGGGTACAGCCAAAAATTCAGCCACGCTAAGCGGCGTAGGAGTCGGCCTTAACTGGGTAGGGCAAAATAACTTTAACGCCAATGCCTACATTGCCACGCCAATTGGCGCAACACCTTCACTGGTTACAACAAACTCAACTCGCGCTTGGGTTGAAATCGGCAAGCGTTTTTAAGTGATGGTTTTTATTCACTCACGGGTTTATGTATTAAGGCTCTTTAAATTACGGTATTTTAAATTGGCAGACTTATTAGCCGTTTATTTTGTGCTTAAGCCAGCAAAAAACAAGCCTGCGTTATGCCTGTATTAGCCATCATCAACGCTAAAGGAGGCAGTGGCAAAAGTACGCTAGCCACCTCCATTAGCGCTTATGCGGCAAGTGTAGGCATAAAACTCATGCTGGGTGATTTAGACCCGCAACAGTCAATTAGAACCTGGCTACGTTTGCGCAGCGAAAAACTGCCGGTTATTGCCAGTTGGCTGGTTGATAGTGCGCGCGTATTTAGGCCACCAGCAGGCGTTACGCATGCCGTTTTAGATACGCCTAGCGGTATTGCTGGCCTATATTTAGCGCGCATCGTCATGGCCAGTAACATTGTATTAATTCCTGTAGCCGCCTCAGCATTTGATCGTGATGCCGCCGCAGACTGTATTGCCAACCTTAGGTTACTGCCCAGAGTTTCCTCAGGCCAATGTACGCTGGTTTGTGTAGGTATCAGAATTCAACCTGACTCTGCACGGGCACGTGCATTGCAAGCGTGGGCAGATGCACACGATATTCAATTATTAGGCGTGGTAAGAAACTCCAATGTGTATTTATCCTGTGTAGACCACGGTAGCTCAATTTTTGACATTGAAAGCAGTAATGCGGCTTCATTAAGAGAAGATTGGCAACCACTATTAACTTGGTTGGGTAAGTTCTTTTTAGGAAACTTGCCCGCTACTCAGCTAGAAACCGTCTCGGATGTTAAGTTTGAGCCGAATGCGAGTGCTGGTTTAGTGGCTAGTTTGGGTTTGGGTGTACAACAGCGCAAGCAGAACGTATCGGCAGAAGATATTACGCAAATTTCCAGTAATGAAATTTTTAGCAACCAGCATAATTATCGAGACAAAGTTATTGAAAGTTTGACGGCTAAAGTGCCAGCCAGTAGCGAGCAGCTTAGTCAGCTTACTTCGCGCAGTTTTCCTACAACAATAATCGTACCAGCAGGCACTAAGCCGTTAGCTAACAGCAATCAAAATATTCACGCTTTTTTACGCAAAGAAAATGCCTAAATGCACAGTGCTTTTATTTAGTTAATGGGTTTTAGGGTAGGTGCGGCGCATAGCCGCAAGGTTTTAGGGTAGGAGCGGCGACCTCGCCGCGAAGCAATGCTACTCATTAAGGAAATGCAGCGGTAAATAAGTGGAATAGCAATCGCGGCGAGGCGCCGCTCCCACAGGAATAGCAGGATTTGGGTGAAAGTACCGAGCCAAGATTTTATGGCAGGTTTTTGGTAAAAAGTACTGCGCTAAGGTTTTATGGTAGGAGCGGCGCCCTCGCCGCGAAGCAATACTACTCATTAAGGAAATGTAGCGGTAATAAGTGGGATAGCAATCGCGGCGAGGCGCCGCTCCTACAGGAATAGCAGGATTTGGGTGAAAGTACCGAGCCAAGGTTTTATGGCAGGTTTTGGTAAAAAGTACCGCGCTAAGGTTTGAGGGTAGGAGCGGCGCCCTCGCCGCGAAGCAATGCTACTCATTAAGGAAATGCAGCGGTAAATAAGTGGAATAGCAATCGCGGCGAGGCGCCGCTCCTACAGGAATGGTGGGGTTTTGGTAAAAGTACCACGCCAAGGTTTTATGGCAGGTTTTTGGTGAAAGTAC
>CANFZA010000125.1 GCA_947451235.1 Methylophilaceae bacterium
CCTCTATCGTTAATGCGCACAATTACAGAGCGGCCATTAGCTGGGTTGGTGACTTTGGCGTAACTTGGAATTGGTAATACCGTGTGTGCGCCAGACATGCCGTACATATCGTAAATTTCGCCAGTAGACGTTTTTTTGCCGTGATATCTTTTGCCGTACCAAGAAGCCACGCCTTGTTTTTTGTACGGTGCATAACTAGTCATAGGCGTATATTGCTGGCCTAAGGCCACGTAAGGTTTGTTAGCCCGTACTAGCGGTACTTCAGATTTTAAGGGTGCATCAGGAATGCTATCAATATCCGCTGGCGCGTTATCACCTGGGCCATCATCTAAATAATAACCACCAGCGCCTGGTTTAGCGGTGCTTGGCTTATTTGCAGGCTGTGTATTGGATGAAGTATTTGGCGCTTTAACCTCAGGTTGCATGACGGAATTTCCAGCGCACGACGCCAGTAATAAAATGCCAAATAAGGCGATAAATTTCTGTATATTTTTCATTTAAGTGGCTACCAGTTTTTTATGTGTTTGTATGCTCATTAAGATGCCAAAGCCTATGCATAGCATCACCATAGAAGTGCCGCCATAACTAATTAAAGGTAAGGGCACGCCCACCACGGGTAAAATACCGCTCACCATGCCCATATTGACAAAAGCATAGGTAAAGAAAGTCAGCGTAATGCTGCCTGCCAGCAATCTTGAAAACGTACTTTGCGCTTGCGATGCAATGACTAGTCCACGCATGATAATTAAACTAAAAAGTAACAGCAATAATAAGTTACCCAATAAACCAAACTCTTCACCAAACACAGCAAAAATAAAATCTGTGCTACGTTCAGGCAAAAAGTCTAATTGTGCTTGCGTACCTTTTAGCCAGCCTTTGCCGGCAATGCCGCCCGAACCCACGGCAATAATCGCCTGTATGGTGTGATAACCCGCCCCTAACGGATCTTGTGTAGGGTCGAGTAAAATTTCTATACGGCGGCGTTGATAATCATGCAACATTGACCACAAAATTGGCGTAGATGCGGCAAAGGCAACGAAGCCGCCAAGCAGAAACTTCCAGCTCAAGCCGGCCAAAAATAAGATATAAAAGCCAGAAGCGCTGACCAGTATCGCTGTGCCCAAATCTGGTTGCTTCATAATTAATGCCACTGGCACTATTAGCAATAAACCACCGACAGCAAAGTCTGTAACGGCTGGCTTACCTTCTCTTTTTGAAAAATACCAAGCAAGCATCATAGGCATGGCAATACGCATGATTTCTGAGGGCTGGATTTGCGTGAAACCTAAACTTAGCCAGCGCCTAGCACCGTGACTGACTGAGCCAAATAAGGCCACACCAATTAATAGTAAAACGCCCAAGGTATAAAGTGGTAATGCTACACGCTCAAGTTGATTAGGCGCAATATTGGCCGCCGCCCACATGAAGCTTAAGGCGACCACGATGTTGATACCCTGACCATAAACGCGCGATAAATTTTGCCCTGATGCGCTATATAGCACCACCAAACCGAGCGCTAAAGTGAAAAATAGGCAGGTCATCAAAAAAGGATCGATGTGCTTTGACAAGTGTTGGAGTAATTTACTAATCATGTAATTCTTCTTCAGGAATAATCACTGGTTTTGCCGCATTTTTGCCTCTAGTCGCACCGCCAATAGTAGCGCCTAAAACTGCAGTTCCATCTGTTGTAGCCGTTCCTATAGCGCCTAATGGTTTGGCCACTGCTTTAGTCTCTAATTTAACAGCTTCTACTTCAGGTAACTTACCTAGCAGATAATAATCCATTACTTTTCTGGCAATTGGACCGCCTGCTGAACCGCCGTGGCCGCCATTTTCGACAATGACCGCTAAGGCGATTTTAGGATCATCCGCCGGTGCGTAAGCAATGAACAATGCGTGATCACGATGTCGCTCGTTAATGCTACTGGCGTTATATTTTTCATTTTGCTTAATGCCAATGACTTGCGCCGTCCCTGTTTTTGCCGCAATGGCATAGGCCGCATTTGCACCCACACTGGCCGCCGTGCCACCGGGTAAAGTTACATCTATCATGCCGCGTTTTACTATGGCAATGTTTTCCGGATTAAGCGCAATTTTATCTTGCACTTCAGCAGAAATCACCTGCATTTCACCCGTCATTGCTTTTTGAATTTGTGTGACTAAATGCGGCTTCATGGCTACGCCATCATTAGCTAATATTGCAGTAGCCTGCGCTAACTGCATAGGCGTGACCAGTGTATAACCTTGGCCAATGCCGGTAATCACAGTTTCACCTTGATACCAAGGTTGTTTGTATCGGCGCATTTTCCATTCTGGCGTAGGCAATAAACCTCCGATTTCACCCTGAATATCAATGCCGGATTTTTCACCGAATCCAAAGTGCCGCACAAAATCGGTTAGTTTATCTATGCCTAATTCTAGTGCCAAGCCATAAAAAAAAGTATCGCAAGAAATGGTAATCGCGCGTTGCATATCGACCATGCCATGGCCACCCGGCTTCCAGTCCCGATAGCGGTGCGCGCTATTAGCTAACGTAAAAAAACCAGCATCTGAAATAGAAAAAGGCGGTGTGCGTTTGCCATTTTCTAAACCCGCCATCGCCACAAATGGTTTAAAGGTAGAACCTGGCGGGTAAATGCCGCGTATCGGCCGATTGATTAAAGGCTTGTCTAAAGAATCATTAAGCGCTTTCCAGTTTTCTACATCAATGCCGTCGACGAATAAGTTAGGATCAAACGTTGGCTGGCTGACGTAAGCCAATACTGAACCCGTTTTTGGATCTATGGCCACTAATGCACCGCGATGCTCACCAAAAGCCGTTTCGGCAATTTCTTGCATTTTGCTGTCGATGGATAACACAATATTATTACCAGGCACAGGCGCAGTACTGGATAACACCCTGACCGCGCGGCCATCTGCATCAATCTCAACTTGTTGAAAACCGGTGGTGCCATGCAAATAAGATTCGTAAAACTGTTCTATGCCACTTTTGCCAACGTGGTCAGAACCTTTGTAGTTAGACAGTGAGCCTGATTTCTCTAGCCCAATTAAATCTTTATCGTTAATTCGCCCGATATAGCCCACAACATGCGCACCCAGTTTGCCTAGGGGATAATGTCTAAATAAACGTGATTTGATTTCTACACCGGGAAAGCGGTAGTGATTGACGGCAAACTTAGCCGCCTCAACTTCATTAAGATGCGTACGAATCGGTACACTTTCAAAATTACGGCTTTCTTCACGTAGTTTGTTATAACGCTTGCGATCTAGCGGACTTATTTCAACCAGCTTCTTTATTTCGCTAATAGTGGCTTCAAAATCATCAATTTTAGAGGGCGTAATTTCCAGCGTGTATACAAAAAAGTTATGCGCTAACACCACGCCATTTTTATCAATGATCAAACCACGATTAGGCACAATAGGCACGAGGGAGATGCGATTGTTCTCAGCCAGCGTTTGGTAATGGTCGTGCTGTTTGATTTGCAGATAAAAGAAACGCGCGGCAAGTACGCTAAATAAAGCGAGTACTACAAATGCAGTAAAACCTAATCTGAGCTTAAAATAATACTGCTCATGCTGAAAGTTTTTGAGTTCAGCCCGCATGCTTCACTGCCAAATCTAGAGTTTTTAAGCAACGGTTATGGTGTGCTGTAAAATCAAGCGCCACGCGCACGCCCGCCTGTATTTAAGCCAAACGCCACGGCAATGCGCCACAATAAAACGCCGGTGATACTTGGTGCAAAGTAAGCCCAGCCAATAAAATGTGCGCCAGCAAAAGTTTTAAGAATGAGTAAGGTGATCTGTGAAATGAGCAATAATATAATGACGTAAACCAGTTGCTGCGTGCCGCTATATAACACTAAGCGCCGTTGGTACCTCACGGCAAAAAATGCCGTTACTGTGTAGGCTAATGCGAACTGGCCAAAAATGCCGCCTGTGGCTAAGTCCATTAACAAGCCGGCAAACCAAGCCGTGCCAACATTACACATATTGGGCGCACGAATCAGCCAAAATATGGTGACTAACAACAAAAAGTCAGGCCGTATAGTTAATGCTAAACCAGACCAAGGCAATAACAAGCAGATAAAGGCTAACAATAGCGATAAGTAAATGTATTTGAGATTACTCGCGTGCATGTGTCTTACTCGCTGGACTGGCTTGCGGTTTTTCGGGTATTGCTGGCGCAGGCTTTGCGCTGGGCGCTAGGTTTATTTTGGCTGCAGGCATTCTAGCCGGTGGTAAAGTCGCTGTGGTAGCACTGGCAGACAGTTCGGCATGGGCAATGCTGACCAAAAGCACTTGTTTGTGATTTTCTACACCGCCTTTTGGTACGCAAACTATGTGCGCAAAAGGTGAGTCTGGCGTAACTTCTATGCGTGAAACGGTCGCAACGGCAAGCCCTGCGGGGTAAACGCCATCAATGCCAGAAGTTACCAAGGTGTCGCCCTTGCGTACATCTACATTTGCGGGTAAATAAGGTAAATCCAAGGTGTTGTCGCGGCCATGACCAAAAGCAATCGCGCGTAAGCCATTTCGCTCAACTTGAATCGGAATTGCCAGTGACTTGTCTGTAATCAGCGTTACTTCACTGCTTAAAGGATATGTGCGCGTAATTTGGCCAATCACGCCCTTAGCATCAACCACCGCCTCACCTGCCACGACGTGATGTGCTTCGCCGCGATTGACAATCACTTTTTTGGTGAAAGGGTCGCGTCCTACGTGCATAATTTCGCCCAAAATACTGCTCTCTACCAAGGCTTTATTCGCTTGAAGTAATTGGCGAAGATGCTCATTTTCAAGCGTTAGTGTGCTAAGTCGCTGTAACGCGATATCTTGCTTGAGTGCCAATTGCTTTAATTGCTGGTTTTCATTCAGCAGATGATTGTGCGTAGAAAAATACTCAGTTGTGGCATTGTAAAGTTGAGTTGGCGTATTTGCGATTACTTGCAAGGGGTGCAAAATTCCCACTAAAGTTTGGCGCACACTGTTTAAATATTGCAGGCGTGAGTCTGTGGCTATTAAGGCTAAAGATAAAGCAGCAAAGAATACCAAGCGTGCAAAAGCGCTTGGGCCGCGCGCAAAAAATGCTGGGGCTTGTTGTTGCTCAAGTTTGTGATTAAAGCCTCGCACCATTGGTTAAACTATACTCAGATCTCTGTTACTTAAGGATTGCTAGCGCAATTTTGGTGAATGAAATGATGATTGATGCTCATTGGTAAGGTGCTTAGTAGCTAGCCATTTAGGCAACTAATTAATTCGCCTAATTAGCAATTCCAGTACGATTCAGCTTATTTATTGGCACTTCATTTACATCGAAAAACGTACTTAAATCCACAGTAGAAAGTCAGATTTAAGTACGCATTTAATCACATTTAATTATTAGTTCTAAATTATTTAGGCCTAATTATTCATAAGCAAAAATGCTACCTAGCTTATCCATTTCTTCTAAAGCGCGACCACAACCACGTGCCACACAAGTGAGTGGATCTTCAGCAACAATGACAGGCAAGCCAGTTTCTTCGACTAATAAGCGATCTAAATCACGTAGCAATGCGCCACCACCGGTTAATACCATGCCTTTTTCGGCAATATCCGCACCTAATTCTGGTGGCGTTTGTTCTAAGGCCGATTTTACTGCGCCGACAATGGCATTCAGTGGCTCAGTTAAAGCTTCTAAAATTTCATTGCTTGAAATGGTGAATTTACGTGGCAAACCTTCTGCAAGATTACGGCCAGTCACTTCCATTTCTAACACGGCTGAACCTGGGAAAGCAGAACCAATTTTTTTCTTAATGGCTTCAGCAGTAGGCTCTGAAATTTGCATGCCGTAATTGCGGCGTATGTAATCAATAATCGCTTGGTCAAATTTGTCGCCGCCTACGCGCTCTGATTTCGCATAAACAATACCGCCCAATGAAATTACGCCCACTTCAGTCGTACCACCACCAATATCTACCACCATAGAACCAGTTGCTTCAGAAACTGGCATGCCC
>CANFZA010000126.1 GCA_947451235.1 Methylophilaceae bacterium
TGGTCAATGTTGAATTAATATGACATTCACCAAAGCCGGATGATTTTATTTAACTGTCTCTTGCAATAAAAGGCTGTAATTGAAACTTTAGCCTTAAAGCTTTAGCTTCAATTTCAAACGGCGATAAATACGGCCGATTAATGAACCATCTAATTGATAATGTTTATGCAATGGTTTTTTAACTTCCCAACTAGCCGTCATGCCGGCAGGAAAAGTGACTAAATCGCCTTTGCCAAAAGTAACCGCAGCGCCACCCGTTGGCGTAATAACGCATTCGCCTTCTAAAATATAAGCAATTTCTTGCTCAGGAAAAGTCCATGGAAATACTGAAATTTCTTTCTCCCAAGTGGGCCATTTACTAACACCTAGCGCATCTAATTTAGCTTGTTTAGGTTTTTTTTCAACCGTGATTTTGTTGTTGCTCGCTTGGCTCATACTGTTTTCTTTAAAAGATAATGATGCGGTATTTTATAGCATCACAGCCTAATTAATGTGAGAGAAGCGCTTACAGTAGTAAAATATGTTTTTTTGAATTTGGTTAGTTTTTAAATATGCGCATTAGTTTAGAAGAGGCGGCCGAGCGGCTCAAACGTGGCGAAGTAGTGGCGATTCCGACTGAAACGGTTTATGGCCTTGCCGCAGACGCGAATAATGACCGCGCTCTAAAACAAATATTCACCACCAAACAACGCCCCGCAGATCATCCTTTGATTGTGCATATCGCTGATATTAGCCAAGTGAATGATTGGGTGACAAGTTTTCCTGAAACTGCGGTCAAGCTGGCGCAAGCTTTTTGGCCAGGCGCGCTTACGTTGGTGTTGCCTGCCAAAAATCATGTATCGCGCATAGTGCGTGGCAATGAGCCTACCATTGCGCTACGTGTGCCTAATCACCCGATTGCGCTCGCGTTGCTAAAACTCAGCGGCCTAAGCGTTGCAGCACCATCGGCTAATTTATTTACCCAATTAAGCCCAACGACTGCCTCGCATGTGGAAGCAGGCCTAGGCGATACTATTCCCGTGTTAGATGGCGGCGCCTGTGCGATAGGCATTGAATCTACGATTGTCAGTGTGGCTGAAAATGGCGACTGGCAGCTACTGCGTCCAGGCATGATTAGTGAGGCTGAGATTACCCAAGTTGCTGGGCTAGCGCCACAACACAAAAATTCCACAGTATCCATTACTTCAGAAGTTTTAACACCGAAAGCACCGGGACAGCATGCGCTTCATTATTCACCACGTACGCCGCTGTTATTGTTTAAAGATAAAGCAGCGCTAATGCTAGCCTATAAAGTCCTAACACAGGCCAATTTAAAATGCGCCGCCTTGCTGATTGGCGAAGGCGAGGCGCCTGCCTGTACGGTGCTACGTTTATCTAATCAGCCGGCAGAAGTCGCCGAGCAGTTGTATGATAGTTTACACCGTTTAGACGCGCTAAAAACTGATCGATTATTGCTTGAACTGCCGCCAGCTACGCCAGCATGGGCAGCGGTATTAGATAGATTAAGCCGCGCAGGTGGCGGCGAAATTCAGTAATAATATCGCTTGGAAGGGTTGAGGTTGGCTCACTCTAATTCACCAATAGATTCATGGTGAACTATTACATAGCGGCCATCCACGTTGCTATAAGACGTTACGTGAGCTGTAAACCACCGCTTTTCTTTAGGCGTGTAGCATGGGTATTTAAGCGAAAAATCCGCTTGTATATTCGAAATCACATCCCTTATTCCATTAGCCATTGCTTTGCTAAATACCTTGTCAAAGCTACTGACTTGATCGCAGATACTTAGGTAGTTAACACCTTCACAAAGATATTTACCGCCATCGTTGCTGTTGGAAAAAGCCATTTCTCGCCATGCCTGATTCACCATCACAATATTGCCTTGCAGATCTAGAATGGCAATCCGTGGTGAAACAGAGGCCATTGCTTCCTTTGCTAGCCGATCAGATTTACGTTGGTCATGCCAAGCATTGACGTTCATCGTATCGCTCTTGATTATTTTAGTTTGTGGGTTATTTAAATCTGATTCCATCGCGAAAATGTCAGATGGATTTATTTTTAGCCAGTCGACCAGTACTTGTATAGCGCTAGGTCTAGGAAGGCCAATCCCTTTTATCTATTTTCTGGCAGTTTCACGCGTGATGAATTTTGCCCCGTATGAGCGCAAATTAAATTCATTCATTAAAAAGCTGGCTGAAGGTATCTTCCCGTATCTATTTCGTAGTGCTTGATTTAAAGCGCTACTAAAATTCTCAATAGGTAATTTTGGCGTATTCATAAGAACCTTTCAGCATTTAAAAGCTCAAATTTAAGTAATTAAACCAAATTGCCCACTTTTAATTGGCTAAGATTGCCATTAATAGTTGGCGACACTTCCGATATTGCACTTATGATGGCCTTCAGTAAAGCTATTTAATTACAGATAGTCTAGAAGCGTTAGAGGTCAATGACATGAATAAAGAAATTCTGCCTCTTCAAATTATCAAACAGATGAAAACATTAATGTATTTTAATGTTGATCT
This sequence comes from Methylophilaceae bacterium, assembly GCA_947451235.1. Lineage (GTDB taxonomy): Bacteria > Pseudomonadota > Gammaproteobacteria > Burkholderiales > Methylophilaceae > Methylotenera. Next base: position 2,523 of record CANFZA010000126.1, read on the forward strand.
TGCCCTAAAGCTCAAAGCCACACTAAACGGACAACCCTGATGCAATATTTAGCCGATAAATTAATGAAATTAAAAATCGGTCTGTTGACCGATTTAGAGGGCGCAGAGGCGGATAAAAATACTTTTTCCAATCATAGTGGAAAGTTAACATCGTTGGCGCTTGTGGCCAAAACTACTACTAATTCAGTGATTATTACCGATGCAAATAATAAAATTGTTTGGGTTAATCCTGCATTTATCATATATACAGGCTATACCGAGGAATTTGTGCTCGGTAAAACGCCGGGATCGTTTTTACAATCGCCAGACACTTCAGTAGACACCATTAATATTATGCGCAGCGCTATTAGTCGCCATGTAGACTTTAACGTTGAAGTGCTTAACTTTAAAAAATCTGGTGAGTCTTACTGGACTAATGTTATTGCCACACCTATTGATGAAGATGATGTGACGTCTGGCTACGTCTCTATTCAGATCGACACAACAATACAAAAGCATTATTTGGAGTTAATGGAAGAAGGCCAAGTAGATAAAGATGCCCTATTCGGCATGAGTCCAAACGCGATAGTGGTGATTGATAATCAGAATGTAATATCTTCGGTTAATAATGCGTTTGGTCTTATGTTCGGAGATGAAGCGCGCAAATTTGTTGGTATGAAAGAAGCTGAGTTAGATGATTTTTTTCAATCAAAAAGTCATCGTGAAGGCCAGTACTTAGGCACGTCCAACTTACCCACCCACCCTAATTTAAAGGCTAAAGAGTTTCTTGCTTCTAGCAATAACGATAAGCTTACGTTTGAAATTATTGGGGATAAGACTAAAGTGATCGGCCGATCTTACGTTGATTGCAACCAACTTAGAATCCGTCGCATTATTTACTTTGCAGATATTACTGAAAGATCCATTGTCGAAAAAATGAAGTCGGACTTTGTTGCGACAGCCGCGCATGAGCTACGCACTCCTCTAGCTATTATCTTTGGCTATTCTGAATTGCTGAAGATTATTCCGCCTACAGATACAAAGTTTCAAGAAATGCTAAGCATCATCAGTGGGCAATCTAAAAAAATGACTGCTTTATTAAATGATATTTTAGATATGTCACGCATGGAGGCAAAGGCGGTAGGCATTTATCAAAAAGAGCTACAATCTATTAGCCCGTTATTAACGTCTATCGTGAATACTTTTGTTACGTTAGAAAATCACAATCTGGTCGCTTTAGAAATTGCAGATGACGTACCTGATATTTATATTGATGCTGGTAAAATTGATCAAGTGATTAAAAATTGCCTAAGCAATGCCTATAAATTTTCTCCTGACAATGGTCCTATAAAAATAATGGTCACCAAAGTTGATCAGTTCGATGTGGCGGAGGTGCTCATCATCATTCAAGATAGCGGCATAGGGATGACGCCTGAACAGATAGTAAGGGTGTTTGAGCGGTTTTATCGAGCCAATCAGTCTGTAAAAATCCCCGGCACTGGTCTTGGTATGGCTATAGTTAAGGAAATTATTACTAACCATAACGGTACGGTTGATGTAATCAGTGAATATGGTGTGGGCACGCAAGTGCTGATTCATTTGCCTGTGATTGCAGAGCTGAGCTAGTTATATAATCTACCAAACTTAGCAAAGTAGGTTACGAAGCTTCAATTGCTGTAGGCCATCAACGACTTTTATTGATTGAATCATTAATAGAGGCAATCGCGCGTGAGGTGGCTAAATATGCCCCTAACCAGCCTATCAACACTGCTATTACAACAATTGCCGCAGACAAGTTTACATTAAATAGCCCTAGGCTAAAGTCACTGCTATAAAGGCTAGATATTTGAGCGATAGAGTAATTAAATGTTTGCACAACTCCGGCAATCATTAAAGTGGCGAGCAGGCCACCAAAAAGCCCATAGATGATGCCGGCATATAAAAAAGGCGTTCTTATAAAGCTACTAGTCGCGCCCATTAAGTTGCTGACTTCGATTTCATCTTTTTGCGTCAAAATTTGCATGCGCACGGTATTGCCAATAATCACTAGCAACGCTAGCGCTAATAGCAACGAAATAAAGAATATAATTTTTTTGCCTAACGCTAGCAAGGTAGATAAACGCTTAGCCCATTCTGTATTTAACAAAGCCTGCTCTACGCCAGACATTTCTTGCAATTCATTTTTAAGTGCTTCCAAAGCTTCAGGGTCGGCCGATTTTGCTTGAATAAAGAACGCATCTGGCAGCGGGTTTTTATTAAGCTGATTAATCGCGTCGCTCGCTTCGTTATTGCTTTCTGATTTTGCTTTAAGCTTTTGCCAAGCTTCATCTTTAGTGACTAAATGAAATTGCTTAATTGCGGTATTTTTTGCCAATAAAGCATCAATTTTTGTAATGGTATTGGTATTAGCGTCTAATTTCAAAAAAAGGCTAATCTCAGTTTCATTTTGCATGTGCTCGGTTAATTTAGATAGATTATCGACGCCTATGTAAAATAAGCCCGGCAAGCACATGGCCACGCCTACCACTAAGCAAATCATAAAAGACGGCAATTTGTTATTTTTCATGCGCGCCAGCACTAGCTTAATGGCTTGCACATGATGGGTTAGCCAAATATTCATGATGGTGAATTCTCTATTTTTAATTGGCCTTGGTTGAGATGCAATACACGGTTAGTCGTGGCACTTAAGCTTAGTGAATCATGGGTTGCCATAATGACCGTAACCCCTACCTGATGGAAGGCATGAAAAATGCCCATAATGTCAGAGGCATAACTCGCGTCTAAGTTGCCTGTGGGTTCATCAGCAATCAGAATAGAAGGGCGGCTTACCACGGCGCGCGCAATGGCAAGCCTTTGCTGCTCGCCACCTGAGAGCGTAATCGGCATGGCTTTTTCTTTATGTAAAAGCCCCACTTTATCTAAGGCTGCACGCACGCGCTTTGCTGCTTCTAGCCCAGTAACGCCATTGATATGCAGCGGTAAGATTACATTTTCAAAACAGTTTCTGTCATATAGCAGTTTATGGTCTTGAAAAATCAAACCAAATCTACGGCGCATAAATGGTATGGCAGAAGGTTTCAGTTGGCTAATATTTTGATTAGCGATTAATACTGTGCCGCTAGTTGGGCGCTCAATGGCGGCAATCAGTTTAAGTAAGGTGCTTTTACCCGCGCCAGAATGACCAGTGACAAACACTAATTCGCCAGCTTCAATATTTAAGCTGATATTTTTTAATATCTCGTCACTACCTGGGTAGCGCTTGGTCACTTGGTCAAATTTAATCATGCTTTTACTTTATAAGACTCGTTATGTTTTACGCCTAATGGTTTACGCCTAAATTAAGGCGATCAATCTATCATCGCATCAATAAAATCACTTGCATTAAA
>CANFZA010000127.1 GCA_947451235.1 Methylophilaceae bacterium
CCGAGTTTTTGTTTATGAATCGGCGCGAAATGCCCGATGAAGAAGAGCAGTTTATCGCTTATAAAACAGTCGCCGAAGCCATGAAAGGCGCTGTGGTCATTATCCGCACTTTAGATTTGGGCGCGGATAAACAAATGAATCCGGACACCATTGTGACCTGTGCAAACCCGGCCTTGGGTTTACGCGCTATTCGTTATTGTTTGTCTGAGCCGCTGATTTTTCATACGCAATTACGCGCGCTGTTACGTGCCTCACACTTTGGCAACATTAAAATCTTAGTGCCTATGCTCTCAACCTTATCTGAATTACGGCAAACCAAGCTGTTTTTAGAGCGCGCTAAAGTAAGTTTGCGTAAACAAGATATTCCATTTAATGAAAATATCGCGCTTGGCGGCATGATAGAAATCCCGGCCGCCGCCATTAATGCTGAAGCCTTCGCCAAAGAATTAGACTTTTTATCCATAGGCACTAACGATTTAATTCAATATACCTTAGCCATAGATCGTACCGATGACACAGTGGCGCATTTATATAATCCGCTACATCCTTCAGTTTTAAAACTGATTGCGATGACCATTAAAGCCGGCGATAAATTAGGCAAGTCTGTGTCAGTTTGCGGCGAAATGGCCGGCGATGCGAAGCTAACTAAGTTATTGATAGGCATGGGCTTACGCCAACTTTCTATGCATCCTTCACATATATTGAGTGTGAAACAGCAAATTTTACATAGTCATATTAATGAGCTTAGCAGCAATGCGAGAAAGGTATTAACGCACACTGATCTTGAAAAAATTGAACCACTTGTGGCTAAATTCAATCTGACTTAAAACATATCCGTTGAAAGGATTTTTATGTCGAATAATGTAGAAAAAAACGTTAGTAACAAACCCAGCAATGACGAAAAAAACATCGCCACCATTACGCATCTAGCTGGCGTATTGTTTTCAATTATCCCAGCCCTAATCGTCTGGATCTTAAAAAAAGACGATAGCGCATATATAGCAACACAAGCGAAAGAAGCGCTGAACTTTCAGATTACCGTGTTAGTGGCGCAGATTATCGCCGGCATCTTGGTGTGGATTCTCATTGGCTTTCTGTTACTACCAATTATTTGGCTAGCCAATATTGTTTTATCTATTATTGCCGCCATGTCTACGAGCAAAGGCGAACATTATCGCTACCCAATTTGCCTGCGTTTGATTAACTAGGCTTCAATTAATTAACCTGATTTAAGGAATACTCCGTGTCTAACCCATTGCCTAACTCACTGCCTAACCCATTGCCTAACCAATTGCCTAATCCATTGTTATATCTCGCTGGCCTACCTAAATTTAATGAAGTTAAACCTGAACATGTCAGCCCTGCTGTAGACCGCCTAATAGCTGAAGGCCGTGCTTTAATTGAAAGTTTAGCCACTGCAACAGAGGCACCAACTTGGGAAAACTTTGCCCTTAAGCTAGAAGACCATAGCGAGAAAATTAGCCGCGCTTGGAGCCAAGTCGGCCACATGAACGCAGTAGTGAATAGCCCGGAATTACGTGAAGCCTATAATGAAAACTTAGCCAAACTCACCGATTATGGCAGCGATATGTCGCAAGACGAACGCCTGTATGCCAAGTACAAAGCCATTCAAGCCAGCGCTGCCTTTGCTAGCCTTAGCCCTACGCAACAAACCATTATTAACCATGAAGTACGTGATTTCAAACTAGGCGGCGCCGAGTTAGCAGAAGCGCAAAAAGCCCGTTTTAAAGCTGTGAGTGAAGAGCTTTCAAAATTAGGTTCTAAGTTTGAAGAAAACATCATGGACAACACCAACGACTTTGCGCATTACGTGAGTAATGTGGCCGATTTAGCCGGCTTGCCGGCTGATGCGATAGAGGCTGCGGCAGAGGCGGCAAAGCTTGAGGGCAAAGAAGGCTATAAATTTAGCCTACAATTTCCTTCATACTCACCTGTGTTGCAATATTGCGAAAACCGTGGATTGCGTGAAACGCTTTATCGCGCGTATGCGACGCGTGCATCAGAGTTTAGTAAGGCCGAGTGGGACAATACCAGCCTAATTAGCGACATTCTTAAATTAAAAAAAGAAGAAGCGCAAACGCTAGGTTTTAATAACTACGCCGAACTTTCACTTGCCACCAAAATGGCGGATAGCCCAAAACAAGTCACCGAGTTTTTAGATACGCTGGCTAAACGTGCCAAACCATACGCCGAACGCGATATGCAAGAGCTCACCGCCTACGCTAAAAAAATTAGCATAGAAGATATGCAATCATGGGATGTGGCGTTTGTCAGCGAAAAATTACGTGAAGACAAATACGCTTTTTCAGACCAAGAAGTAAAACAATATTTTCCTGAAAGCAAAGTGCTGGCTGGCTTATTTAAAGTCACAGAAACGATATTCGGCGTACAAGTGCAAAAAGCTGAAGCGCCACTTTGGCATGAAGATGCCGCGTTTTATCAAATTAACGATGGTGCTGGCAAACCGATTGCCTACTTCTATCTAGACCTTTACGCCCGCAACAACAAACGTGGTGGCGCGTGGATGGATGAAGCGATTACCCGTCGCAAAAAAGATGGCCGCGTTGAGTTACCTGTGGCATTTTTAACTTGCAATTTCTCAGCGCCAGTCGGCGGTAAACCGGCATTATTCACGCACGATGAAGTCATCACCATGTTCCACGAATTTGGTCACGGCCTGCACCACATGCTCACGCAAGTGGATGAATACGGCGTTTCAGGCATCAAAGGTGTGGAATGGGATGCCGTTGAATTGCCTAGCCAATTTATGGAAAACTTTTGCTGGGAATGGGATGTGCTGCGCCACATGACCGCCCACGTAGACACCGGCGAACAATTGCCACGCGCACTGTTCGACAAAATGGTGGCCGCCAAAAACTTTCAAGCCGGCATGCAAACCACGCGCCAGATTGAATTTTCACTATTTGACATGCGCTTACACGGCGAATTTGACCCAAATGGAAAACAAACTGCGTTGGATTTAATCGAACAAATTCGTGACGAAGTAGCCGTAGTGCGCCCACCAAAATGGAACCGCTTTCCCAACAGTTTCAGCCACATTTTTGCTGGTGGTTATGCCGCAGGTTATTACAGCTACAAATGGGCAGAAGTCTTGTCTGCCGATGCCTACAGCTTGTTTGAAGAATTAGGCGTCTTATCCGCGCAAGCCGGTAGCCTGTTTAAAAATGAAGTATTAGCAAAAGGCGGAAGCCGCCCAGCGATGGAATCTTTTGTTGCGTTTAGAGGTAGAGAGCCAAGTATGGATGCGTTGTTACGACATAATGGCATGGCGGGTTGATTGTTAAAAGTACTGCCCCCTAAGCAACCCAGTAGGGTGTGCAAAATGTCTTATCTTGCACACCATTCATTGCGTCAATCACACCCGGTGTGCAAATGAAAGTCGATTTGCACACCCTACAAAATACAGGGCGATATGAAGCACGATTTCTGGCATCAAAAATGGGAGAAAAACGAGATTGGTTTTCACTTGCCTGAAGCTAATGCCTTGTTGGTTAAGCACTTCTCTACCCTCAATTTAATACAAGGCGCACGTGTATTTTTGCCGTTGTGCGGCAAAACTTTGGATATAGCTTGGTTGCTTTCTCAAGGCTACCGCGTTGCTGGTGCTGAGTTAAGCGCACTTGCGATTGAAGATTTGTTTAACAGCCTTCACTTAACGCCAACCATCACAAATATTGGCGAAATTACCCATTACAGCGCGGCTAATATTGATGTGTTTGTAGGGGATATTTTTAAAGTTACGCCTGCAATATTAGGCAAGGTCGATGCTGTTTACGACCGTGCGGCTTTAGTGGCTTTGCCTGAGGAAATGCGCAAACAATATACCTCGCATTTAATGGCGCTCACCAACAGCGCGCCGCAATGCCTGATTTGCTTTGAGTATGATCAATCCGTTCATGCTGGGCCGCCCTTTTCTATTGCTGCGAATGAAGTTAAACAGCATTACCAAAGTGCTTATGATTTAACTTTGCTGGCAAGTGAGCTGATGCCGGCCGGTTTGAAGGGTCAATATCCATGCTCTGAGCAGGTTTGGTGGCTGAAGCCGTTAAATTAACCAATCTTCTAGGCTGGTAATGACTTGATGGCAGTGTGCTTTTACATACTCACTCGGTTGTTTTAAATCTGGCACGACCACCACTTTTAAGCCTGCGGCGATGGCGGCGAGCGCACCATTTTCACTGTCTTCAAAGGCAATACATTCATCTACTTTTAAGCCTAATTTTTCAACGGCTAATAAATAAATATCTGGGCTAGGTTTACCGCGTGACACTTCTTGGCCGCTGGTGATGTGGCTAAAAAAATCAAATACACCAACATGATTTAAACGATGTGTAATGTGATGGATGGGTGACGATGAAGCAACGCTACATATTACGTTGTTGCTTTGGTAATGTTTTAGTAATGCCATTGCACCGTTTTTTAGCGGAAAAGCGTGATTATGTTCGGCTAATATAATATCTAAGCCTTGCATGACTTGATTAAAGTTAGCCTGCCCGCCCAATTGCTCAACCATGATACGGGTAGAATCTGGCCCGGCTCGTCCTATGAGTTCAACATATTCGTCTTGCGTGTAGGTGATACCGATTTGCTCGGCGGCAACCATACAAGCTTGCATAATGATGCGCTCAGAATCAATTAGCAGGCCATCCATATCAAATATTGCGGCTTTTATCACGTAATGATGCTCGAAAAAAAGCGAGACTTTAGCACACAACTAAAGTGCTGCTTTTGCCGCGTGTTAAAATTAAACTTATTATGCTTTTTATCGAGATAGATTTATGAAGTTAGCCACCTGGAACGTCAATTCTTTAAATGTTCGCTTGCCGCATGTGTTGGATTGGTTGCGCGACAATCCAATCGATGTGCTTTGCCTACAAGAAACCAAGCAGGAAGACGTAAAATTTCCGTATGAAGCGTTAAAAGAAGCCGGTTATGAGGCCGTACATATTGGCCAAAAAACTTATAACGGCGTGGCCATTATCAGTCGCCATCCTTTGACTGATATTCAATGCAACATCCCAAATTTTGAAGATGATCAACAACGTGTGATTGCCGCGACCATAAATGGTATTCGTGTAATTTGCGCTTATATTCCTAACGGCCAAGCGGTAGATTCTGACAAATATCAATATAAAATGCGCTGGCTAACGGCGCTTACTGATTGGCTTAAAACCGAATTAGTGACACATCCTAAATTAATGCTATTGGGTGATTACAATATTGCGCCTGAAGACCGCGATTGCCACGACCCTGAAGCTTGGTTAGGCCAAATATTAGTCAGCCCAGCCGAACGTGAAGCGTTTCAAACGCTCATCAACTTGGGCCTGCATGATAGCTTCAGGCTATTTGAACAAGAGGCAAAAAGCTTTAGCTGGTGGGATTATCGCATGATGGGTTTTAGGCGCAATTTTGGTATGCGGATTGATCATATTTTGGTGAGTGATGCACTTAAAGCGACTTGTATTGCCAGCACTATTGATAAAGCGCCGCGTAAGCTAGAACGCCCTTCTGACCATACGCCAGTGATATTAGAAATAGCTTAAGCCTGACAACTAAATATCTAGCCCTTAATCTTAATGCCCAACTGCTTGAGTTTACGATAAAGATGCGTGCGCTCTAAACCTGCGATTTCTGCAAGCTTACTCATATTGTTTGTTGAATCTTTCATATGATGCTCAAAATATAAGCGCTCAAAATCATCCCGCGCTTC
>CANFZA010000128.1 GCA_947451235.1 Methylophilaceae bacterium
AGATGGTCGCGCTAGGGCAGATATTATTGCGCGCTTCTGAAAAAGTAAGAGATGCAGTCAATATGTTATCTGACATGAAAAATGCAGAGCATATTTTGCGTACTTGCGAAGAAATTAGTGGCATAGAAGGTGAGGCGGATCATGTAATGCGTGCTGGTATGCACCGTTTATTTGCCGAAGAGGCAGATGCACGCGTATTGATACGCTCAAAAGAACTTTATGATCTTTTTGAAGAGGCGGTAGATAGCTGCGAAGACGATGCAGACGTGATTCACGGCGTAGTGTTAGAACGAATTTAGGGCGAGAAAATCATGATAGATCACGCGCTCCTGATCATGGGCTTACTGATATTAGTGGCCTTAATATTTGACTTTTTAAACGGCTTTCACGATGCAGCAAACTCCATTGCCTTAATGGTTTCAACTCGCTTACTTACTCCGCAAGCGGCCGTTGTTTGGGCGGCTTTTTTCAATTTAGTTGCCTTTTTATTCTTCGGCTTACATGTTGCAAATACTGTCGGCAAAGGCATAATCTCAAAAGAAATTATTGATAATGCCGTGATATTTGGCGCGCTTGGCGGGGCTATTTCATGGAACTTAATTACATGGTGGTTTGGCATCCCATCGTCGTCATCACACGCATTAGTAGGTGGATTAGTGGGTGCTGGCGTTGCTAAAGCCGGCACTGGTGCTATTGTTGCCGCGGGATTACTTAAAACATCATTTGCCATAATATTGTCGCCACTCTTTGGGCTTTTATTGGCGCTAATACTTTCGGTTGCGGTGTTGTGGATATACGAAAAATCATCGCCCTACCCGACTGAGCGCAGATTCAATAAATTGCAATTCGTCTCATCATCACTTTATAGTTTAGGTCATGGTGGCAACGATGCACAAAAAACTATGGGAATAATTGCTGTGCTGTTATATGCAAATGGTTATTTACATGGTGATTTTAATGTACCCTTTTGGGTGGTAATTTCATGCCAAATAGCAATGGGCTTAGGCACGCTATTTGGCGGCTGGCGAATCGTGCGCACTATGGGTATGGGTATTACGCGGATACGTCCATCAGGCGGATTTTGTGCTCAAACATCGGGTGCCATTGCTTTATTTATAGCAACATCAATGGGTATTCCAGTTTCGACCACACACACCATCACAGGTGCGATTGTTGGCGTTGGTATGTCAAGACGCGTTTCTGCAGTGCGATGGGGCTTAGCTTCTCGAATTGTTTGGGCATGGGTGCTGACAATCCCTTGCGCTGGCCTTATTGCTGCATTAAGTTACCATTTTGGCCGCACATTTTTATAAATCCACGGCTTAACTTAGCAACTTTACAAACGGTTAAATATTTATGCTAAACCTTTATTAATGCAATAAAATGTCGGTTCTCACAATTGTCATAAACTTGTCACATTAGGTGTTTATTATCCACCTCAGATTAATAAATAACCTTTAACTCTGATGGAGCCTTCATGAATACAATGTTAACCAAATCTTTAAGTATTGCAGCTTTGCTTGCAATCACATTTTCAACTAGTCATGCTTTTGCAGCTGACAAAATCATCAAAATTGATGGTTCAAGTACTGTATACCCAATTACAGAAGCTATGGCTGAAGAGTTTCAAAAAGCACAAAAAGTAAAAGTAACCGTAGGCGAATCTGGCACTGGCGGCGGCTTCAAAAAATTCTGTCGTGGTGAAACTGATATTTCTGATGCTTCACGCCCAATTACACAAAAAGAAATGGATATGTGTAAAGAAGCTGGTATTCAGTACATAGAATTACCAATTGCATATGATGCTTTAACTGTAGTTGTTAACTCAAAAAATGACTGGGTAAAAAGTCTAAGCGTTGAAGAGTTAAAAAGCATCTGGAAACCAGGTTCAAGTGTTAAAAACTGGAAACAAGTAAACGCAGCATATCCTGATAAAGCATTAGGTCTATATGGCCCAGGCACTGCTTCTGGTACATTTGATTACTTTACTGAAGCGGTTAATGGTAAAGCAAAAGCTAGCCGCACTGACTACACACCATCAGAAGATGATAACGTATTAGTACAAGGTGTTTCAGGCAATGTAGGCGGTTTAGCTTACTTTGGTTATGCTTACTACGAAGAAAATAAAGATAAATTAAGAGCGATTCCAATCTCAGCTAAAGCAGGTTCACCGGCTGTAATGCCATCACCTGAAGCAGTTAAAGATGGTACTTACCAACCTCTTTCTCGCCCACTTTTCATTTATGTAAATGCAACTGCAGCAGCTTTCAAGCCTGAAGTTAAAGCTTTTGTAAATTTCTACTTAGAAAATGCACCAAAATTAGTAGCTGAAGTTAAATATGTTCCTTTGCCAAGCGATGATTATGTTGCTGTAAAAGAGCACTTTAAAGCAATGAAACCAGGTACAGGTTTTGGTGGTAAAAATGAAGTAGGTATTAAAATTAAAGACTTAATCAACAGAATTAAGTAAGCAATAGAACATAATTAGGAGCGATTTAAACCGCTCCTAATTATTAAGTATTTTATCAAACCGTTTAATATCGTTACACTCATAAAAGTCACAATATGAACTCTGCAACTACTATGCCCAATCAATCAACATCATTACCAATCAGTTCGCGTTTGGCAAAAAATGTCCGCAGAAACGTTAAAGAACGTGTTATTGAATTAATTTTAATGTTGGCAGCACTTTCAGCTGTATTTACGACCTTTGCTATTGTCGCTATTCTTTTATATGAGTCTTTAGGCTTTTTTAAAGTAGTTTCTATCGTTGATTTTTTTACCGATACCCAATGGACACCTCTTTTTGAAGACGCCCATTACGGCATTATGCCATTAGTTTCCGGCACATTGACAACTTCAGCGGTTGCGCTTGCCGTTGCAGTTCCTGTAGGAACGATTGCAGCCATTTATCTTTCAGAATTCGCTTCTCACAAAGCACGTGAAATTGTTAAACCAATGTTGGAGCTGCTAGTCGGCGTACCAACTATTGCATTTGGTTACTTTGCTTTGCTTTTTGTTACACCTCTTTTACAAAAAATGTTCCCCGAACTACCTGGCTTCAATATGTTAAGTGCTGGTATTGTGATGGGCGTGATGATCGTGCCATACATCGCTTCAGTTGCTGAAGATGCAATGCGCGCAGTACCGATGAGTATGCGCGAAGGCTCTTACGCAATGGGAGCGACTCGCTTTCAAACAGCAATACGAGTAGTCACACCAGCTGCAGTTTCTGGAATTGTAGCTGCATACATATTAGCGATTTCGCGCGCAGTGGGTGAAACTATGGTGGTAGCTGTAGCTGCAGGTCAACAACCTACTTTAACATTCAATCCGATGGAGGGTGCCGCCACCATCACAGCCTATATTGTGCAAGTGGCTATGGGTGATTTACCTCATGGCAGCATTGGTTATCAAAGTATTTTTGCTGCTGGTTTGGTGTTATTTGCCCTAACCTTAGGTTTTAATATTATTGGTCATATTGTGCGTAAAAAATACCGCGAACAATATTAAAGCGCTATATATTAAATCAGTTAAATGGAATCCAATATGACTAGTGAATCATTAAAAACAAAAGTAGCTGTACTTGAAAATTTAGATGTTGTACGTGCGATGATTCGTCGCCACAAACGTAGTGATATCATATTTGCAGCAGTTGGCTTGCTCGCCTTAATGTTAGGTTTGCTAACATTATTAACACTGTTTCTTGACTTGGTAATGGATGGTTATCCACGCTTTAACCTTACATTTTTCAGTGAATTTCCATCACGCCGCGCAGCAAACGCCGGCTTGCTATCTGCATGGGTTGGTTCAGTTTTAGTTATGATAGTGACTTTTTTAACTGCAGTACCAATGGGAGTAGCGGCGGGCTTGTACTTAGAAGAATATGCTCCTAAAAACTGGTTTTCAGATCTTATTGAAATTAACGTTTCAAACTTAGCTGGCGTGCCATCTATTATTTATGGTTTGCTAGCACTTGGTCTATTTATTTACGGTTTAGGACTTGGAGAAAGCATCTTAACCGCCGGTTTAACGCTAGGTTTATTAACATTACCTGTTGTAATTGTTTCTACCCGTGAGGCCATTCGAGGTATTCCCGTAGCGATTAGAGAGGCTGCGTATGCAGTAGGCGCAACTAAATGGCAGGTAGTTAAAGACCACGTAGTTAAATATTCGCAAGGCGGAATTTTAACTGGTGTAATTATTGGTATGTCACGTGCAATAGGTGAAACAGCACCGATTATCACCATAGGAGCACTCACATTTATTGCATTCCTGCCGCCATCGCCTATTTCTGAAGTCGCACCATTTATTAACTTTGAATGGTTAGGATCAGGCTTTACTGTGCTGCCAATCCAAATGTTTAACTGGCTATCACGTCCAGACCACGCTTTCGCCACAAATGCAGCGGCTACTGGTGCAATAATAATTGTTGTTACCTTAATGATGAACGGTACAGCCATCTACTTACGTTACAAGATTCGTAAAAACATTAAATGGTAATGCTCGCCTGAAGTAAGTCAACTGAGCAAAATAACAAACATAGAAATTAGTAAATACATTAGGGAATAACATGATTAACGCTACAACCGCACTTAAAGCAGAATCACGCGATCTTAATTTCTTCTATAGTAATGGCAACCAAGCGCTTAAAAGTGTAAGTATGCCCTTGTATGAAAATAATATTACAGCGCTAATCGGTCCTTCTGGCTGTGGAAAATCTACTTTTTTACGCTGCTTCAATCGCATGCATGACTTGTACCCAGGCAATAAGTATGAGGGTCAAATTGTCATGCATCCTGATAACACCAATATTTTAGAAGCTGGTGTTGATCCAATTGAAGTACGTATGCGCATTAGCATGGTGTTCCAAAAACCTAATCCCTTTCCAAAGTCTATTTTTGAAAATGTGGCTTATGGCTTACGCGTACGCGGTGAAAAAAACAAACGCACAGTTGCTGATAAAGTAGAAGAGGCATTAAAAGGCGCAGCACTTTGGAATGAAGTTAAGGATCGTCAACAAGATTTAGCTTTCAATTTATCTGGCGGTCAGCAACAGCGCTTATGTATTGCTCGTGCTCTAGCTACAGATCCTGAGATCATGTTATTTGATGAGCCAACCTCTGCACTTGATCCTATTGCTACCGCAAATATTGAAGAGCTGATGAGCGAGTTAAAAAACAAACTTACTATTTTAGTCGTGACACATAATATGCAACAAGCTGCACGTGTTTCAGATTACACAGCCTATATGTATTTAGGTGAATTGATGGAATATGGCGATACGGACACTATTTTTACTAGACCTACTCGCAAAGAAACAGAAGATTATATTACTGGTAAATTTGGTTAATGACAGTCTGAATTAAGAATTAAGCATGTATAACTTATAATTCTATATATATTTTTTATAAGTTTTCCAACAAAAAAGCCAGCATTGCTGGCTTTTTTGTTAATCTTGACCCGTCCTGAAATAAGTTGACACTTTTTGAATTGAATCAAGGAGAGTCAAATGAACATTGGGATTAAGAGAACACAACGAGATTACACACTGGCTTTTAAATTGTCTGTGGTTGAACAAGTTGAGCATGGCGAACTGACTTATAAAGAAGCCCAGAAGCGTTATGGCATGCAAGGTAGCTCCACCGTATTAATCGGGTTACGCAAGCACA
>CANFZA010000129.1 GCA_947451235.1 Methylophilaceae bacterium
AACTTAAAGCAGGCGATAGCCCACGGGTAGATATATATTTCATTTAATCTCTCTGACTTATTCAAACACTGATGTCATACCGATGAAAGTCGGTATCTAGCGACTTGGTAATATAAATTACGTCATACCGACGAAAGTCGGTATCCAGCGACTGTGCAATATTACTTAAAGCCACAATATTACTCAAAGCAGCTATATTGCTTAAAGCCACTAGATTCCGTGTCAAGCACGGAATGACAAGTACTAATTAAGGCTAAATTTAGTCAATACTAGTTTTGATAACATTAACTAAACTACCTACCTAATTCTTCCATACGAATCTTAACCAACTTACCAACAATCGCTGGCAAAGCTTCAATTTCAGCGATACCTGCATCCATGTTTTTTTCAACCGTCACATGCGTCAAAATAACAATATCAGCCTCGGTTTCGTTATCATCTGGCTCTTTTTGCAACATCGCATCAATCGAAATATTGCGATCTGCCAAAATTTTAGTCACGCCAGCCAGTACGCCCGGCTTATCTGAGGCACGTAAACGTAAGTAATAAGCGCTATTGATTTCACTAATAGGCAAAATCGGCAAGTCGACTAGTTGGTCTGCTTGAAAACCTAAAAACGGCACACGTTGTAGAGCGTTAGTGCCAGCCATACGTGCAACATCCATCAGGTCTGCAACCACTGAACTGGCTGTTGGCTCTGCGCCAGCGCCAGCACCGTAATATAAGGTTGGGCCAACAGCATCGCCTTTAACCACTACGGCGTTCATAGCGCCATTCACATTCGCCACTAAGCGTTTTTCTGAAATTAAGGTCGGATGCACTCGTAGCTCAACACCGGCTTCAGTGCGTTTAGTAATGCCTAAAAGTTTTACGCGATAGCCTAACTCTTCAGCATATTTAATATCAGTTTGCTGAAGCTTGGTAATGCCTTCTGTATACGCTTGTTCAAACTTTATCGGCATACCAAAAGCAATGGCGGCCATAATCGTTAATTTGTGCGCGGCATCAATGCCTTCTACATCAAACGTAGGATCAGCTTCGGCATAGCCTAAACGCTGCGCTTCGCCTAAAACATCGGCGAAAGCTAAGCCTTTTTCGCGCATTTCAGTCAAAATGAAGTTAGTCGTGCCGTTGATAATGCCAGCCACCCACTCAATGCGGTTAGCACCTAAGCCTTCACGCAGGGCTTTAATAATAGGGATACCGCCGGCTACAGCGGCTTCATAAGCCACAATCACGCCTTTGGCTTGCGCGGCAGAGAAAATCTCATTGCCGTGTAGCGCCAACAGGGCTTTATTAGCTGTGACCACATGCTTGCCATTTTCTATCGCTTTTAATACTAATTCTTTGCTTAAGGTATAACCGCCGATTAGCTCAACAACGACATCTACCGCTGGATTATTCACAACCGCAAAAGCATCATCAGTGATATCAATATTGCCGCCAGTAAGCGCTTTTGCGTGCTCAACATTTCTATCGGCAATTTGCACGATATTAATCGCGCAACCAGTACGGCGGGTGATTTCAGCGGCGTTGCGCGTTAAAACGGTATAAGTACCGCCGCCCACGGTGCCTATGCCTAAAAGACCAACATTAAGGTTTACTAGATTAGGTTGCTTCAAACTTTTACTCCTGTTGACTTTGGGTCAAATTAATTTTAAATCACGATTTTTTAAATCAAGGCTTTTTAATTATTTTGATTTCGGATTATGTTTTTTTCTATAGTTTTCTAAAAACCGTGCAATACGTTTAATCGCTTCGGTCAAATCGTCCACGTTCGGTAAAAACACCACACGGAAATGATCTGTGGCTTTCCAATTAAAGCCAGAACCCTGCACCAGTAAGACTTTTTCTTCTAACAACAAATCCAAAATGAATTGCTGATCATTTTCAATCGGATACACCGCTGGGTCTAACTTAGGGAACAAATACATGGCTGCAGCCGGTTTTGTGCAACTAACACCAGGAATCGCCGTCAGCATTTCATAAGCAAGGTCACGCTGTTTGCATAAACGGCCTTCTGGCGCCACTAAATCATCGATGCTTTGATAGCCACCAAGTGCAGTTTGAATGGCCAATTGACCTGGCACATTGGCGCACAAGCGCATAGAGGCCAACATATTTAAGCCTTCAATATAATCACTTGCGTGTTTTTTCTCACCGCTTAACACCATCCAACCGGCGCGATAGCCGCAGGTACGATAATTTTTAGATAAGCCATTGAAGGTAACAAATAAAACATCATCCGCCAATGAAGCCATTGAGGTATGCGTATTGCCGTCGTACAAAACTTTATCGTAGATTTCATCGGCAAAAATCACCAAATCATGGTGACGCGCAATGGCAATAATGCCTTCTAAAATTTCTGGCGGATACAATGCGCCTGTAGGATTATTTGGATTAATCACCACAATTCCACGTGTATTGGCGGTAATTTTAGCTTCAATATCTTTTAAATCTGGCATCCACCCAGTGGCTTCGTCGCACAAATAATGTCGCGCAGTGCCACCGGCTAAAGTCACAGCCGCTGTCCAAAGAGGATAATCTGGCATAGGCACCAATACTTGGTCGCCGTTATTCAGCAAACCTTGCATCGCCATGACGATTAACTCTGAAACGCCATTGCCGATAATGATGTCATCCACCGTAACGCCGCTAATATGCTTAGATTGCGTGTAATGCATAATGGCTTTGCGCGGCTCAAACAAGCCTTTACTATCGGTATAGCCGCCGGCTTTACCCATATTGCGAATCACATCTTGCTGAATTTCTTCAGGCACTTCAAAGCCAAAAGCGGCAGGATTACCGATATTAAGCTTAATAATGCGATGGCCTTCTTCTTCCATCTGACGTGCGCGTTGCAATACTGGGCCACGAATATCGTAGCAAACGTTAGCAAGCTTATTTGATTTTTGTAATGGTTTCATATTTGCACGGGGTTCTGACTTGCTCAATTAAGTTAACTAGTCTAAACACTTGATTTAGGCTTGGTTTTAGGTGGCTAGCGCCATCTTTATAAAGTATGCTATCTTACATTGCTAGCCCCTTTGCGGCAATAAAACAGCGTCAATTTACCATTGCGCTAGCTAGAATTTCAACACATTAAGCACTTGAACTCGATTGAACACCATGAAACTACATCTTACCCACGGCGAAGGCCTCAATCTAATTACCGGCTACACAGATGATTCAGTAGCGATTAATCACAGACAATTTTCAGAAAATTTGATTGTGTTGCCAGAAACGCTAATCACAGACTGGTTATCGGCGACTAACGAAAAGTTAAGCATGGATAATTTAGTGGAAGGTGATTTTGAAAGAATACTAGCTTTGAAGCCAGAAGTTGTATTACTTGGCACAGGCAAAACGCACCGTTTTTTACACCCAAAAACCAGTGCGTTGTTGACTAAAAATGGCATTTCTTTGGAATGTATGTCTACGTCAGCCGCTTGTAGAACTTACAATATTTTGATGAGCGAAGGTAGAAAAGTGGCCGCTGCCTTACTGCTTAATTAAATTAAGCAGTAAGAACTGAAGCCATAAATCGACAGTGAATTACTGTAAATTACTGTGAATTACAGATTTTTGGTAGATAATGTCAGTGATGCGTTAGTGCCACCAAAGCCAAAACTATTAGATAAAGCCGTTTCAATTTTTACGTTATCCACACGCTTTTGGATGATATTCAAACCCTCTGCCGCAGGATCTAAAGTCTCAATATTGGCTGAAGCCGCAATAAAGTTATTCTGCATCATCAATATGGTGTAAATCGCTTCATTGACGCCTGCCGCGCCTAATGCATGGCCAGATAATGATTTAGTCGAGGCAATGGCTGGATTTTGTTGCAAGCCATTCTCACCAAACACTTCACGTATCGCTTCTAATTCTTTGGTATCACCCACTGGCGTACTTGTGCCATGCGTGTTGATGTAATCGACATTACCTTCAACACCTTCAAGCGCTAATTTCATGCAGCGCACTGCGCCTTCACCGCTAGGCGCAACCATATCGTAGCCATCAGACGTTGCACCGTAACCTACCACTTCAGCGTAGATTTTTGCACCGCGTGCTTTGGCATGTTCGTACTCTTCTAGCACCACAATTCCGCCGCCGCCAGAAATGACGAAACCATCACGATTAGCATCGTAAGTACGAGATGCTTTATCTGGTGTTTCGTTATATTTGCTGCTTAATGCGCCCATTGCATCGAACAAAAATGACATGGTCCAATGTTCTTCTTCCGCACCGCCAGCAAAAATAATATCTTGCTTGCCTAGCTGAATTTGCTCAACTCCGGCGCCTATACAATGCGCGCTGGTAGAGCAAGCAGAACTAATACCATAATTAATGCCTTTGATTTTTGCACCTGTAGCCAAACAAGCCGCCACACCGCTAGACATGGTTTTTGTGACCATATAAGGTCCCACGCGGCGTATGCCTTTTTCGGCTAAAATATTTGTCGCCTCCAACATGCTTTCAGTTGAAGTACCGCCCGCACCCACAATTAAACCTGTGCGTACGTTAGATACCAAATCTTCAGGCAAGCTAGCATCGGCAATCGCTTCTTGCATAGCTAACCAAGCATATGCGTGGCCTTTAGCCATAAAGCGTAATAATTTACGGTCTATCATAGCTTCAATATCAAGATTTTTGATAGAGCCAGCCACATGCGAGCGCAAGCCACGCTCTGCATATTCAGGTTGAAAAGTAATGCCAGAACGGCCATTTTGTAGGCTATCTAAAACTTCAGCCTGATTGTTTCCTAAACTAGAAACAATACCAAACCCAGTAACAACAACACGACGCATCATCGTGTACTCCTATCTAAAAATAAAATAATCATAAACTTCATTAAATTAAACTTCATTAAATTAAGTTAAACAAAATAAGTTAAGTAAAATAATTGCGTTGAACTAATAAAAATTTAAAAATTATCTGTACGCGTAAATAAACCTACACGTAAATCTTGCGCCACATAAATCACGCGACCATCAACTTCCATACGCGCATCTGCAATACCCATGACTAATTTACGCATAATTACACGCTTTAAATCAATGGTATAAGTCACTTTTTGGTGAGTTGGCAGCACTTGGCCAGTAAATTTAACATCGCCAGCACCTAGTGCACGACCACGTCCAGGGCCACCCATCCAACCTAAAAAGAAACCCACTAATTGCCACATTGCATCTAAACCTAAACAGCCAGGCATCACTGGGTCACCAGGAAAGTGGCAGCCAAAAAACCATAAATCTGGTGTGATATCTAATTCAGCAACAATTTGCCCTGCACCATGCGCACCACCGTCTTCTGTAATAGAAACAATGCGATCAAACATTAGCATTGGTGGCAAAGGTAGTTGTGCATTGCCTGCACCAAACATTTCTCCACGACCGCATTTTAGTAATTCTTCTTTGGTAAAACTATTTTGTTTTTGCATGATTTTATTTTAAGGACACTATTTTAAAATTAATTAATATTAAATCGAACTTATGACATTTTCGCTGGAAAACCACTTTAGTGAAAGCATTATTAAGTTTTACCCCATTTTATTTAAAGAATTTAATCTTTATGACGTTTAATTGACATAATTGCACTTTTAAAA
>CANFZA010000130.1 GCA_947451235.1 Methylophilaceae bacterium
ACAAAGTTATAAAAATAATGGCTTTTCATTGCGGTAGACACAAAAACAGAAGCCTAAGCTTCTGTTTGGTGATAACTAGCTAGATAAATTTCTATTTATTCAGGTAAATTAACGCTACACGTCTATTTACTTCACCACCTTTACTTCAAAACCTCCGAAGCGCTTTTTTCCCACACACTTTCTTCTATTTAAAAACTCCTAAAGTTAATGACATTGAACTTCATGTCAGGGCAACCTGATCCGCCATAGTCCTTATTCGAAGCATCACCTTCAACGTGTTGAATTACACATGCCGCGACCCCTTTAGCGGGCAATGCGCCGCATGAGAGATGATACTGATCAAGTGTAACGTTGCCCTTGGTATTGCTAGCGATTAATGTTCCATAAGAACCTGCGCTAGCATAATTTCCATCATTTTTTATAGAACCACCCTCCACTTTGCAACCAAGAGTTTTAAATGATAATTTTTTACCTGTATCTAACGAAAGTGTATATTGCTTAGTTGAACTAACTTCGATAGTTTGAGTAGTTTTATCTGTGGTTGCACATCCATCTAATAAAATAATAATGGATATCGCTATAACTTTTTTAAACATTCTCTTTTCCTTATTGCTCATTAAAAGTATATGAGCTAACTCTTAAAAAATCAGATATCCGCCGGATACCCTACGCCATAACCTAGCACGCCATCAAGACGCAAGCCCGCCAGCAGATTCCATTCAACCTCATTCTCCACTGAAACCGCATAAACTTTGAGATCAAGCCCGTGTGCTACATTGGTGATAGATTCAATAAAGAACTGATTGTCCTTATGCTGCATAATGCCTTGCACATAGCTGCCATCCACCTTGATATAATCAAGCTTGAGCTTGCTTAGGTAGCCAAAGGAAGAAAAACCACGGCCGAAATGGTCTAAACCCACTCGAGTGCGATACACGAGTAATTTATTAATAAAATCACCTAATGCATCAATATTTTCAACAATGCCATACTCTGGAATTTCAATCAGCAATCTGGACGCGGCTTCAGGGACTTTCTCTAACTCGGCGCATAGCCAATTAACGAAGCCCTTATTTTGAACGCTGGCAGGAAAAATATTGACGGCTAGCGGAGTATCCCCGTAACGCCTGCTGACTAGGCGCGCTAAGACTTCGGTGACCATCACACGGTCAAAATCTGTCGATAGGCCATGGCGTTTTACCATCTGCGTATATATGATCGCCGGAATCACTTCACCTTTTTCATCAGTTAGGCGCATCAATGCTTCGTAATGCAAAATGGTATTGCGTTCAGAGCCAGCCATACCTTTAACTGGCTGTAACAACATGGACAAGCGTTTGTTTTGTAAAGTATCGAGCAACACTTCACCCCAGCGTATTGAGGTATTGGTTGTATTTTCGCCCGACTGACCAGAGTCGATCAGATGCATGGTGTTTGAGCCTTGTTGACGGGCCATACCCAGCGCTAGATCGGCGTTAGATAATATCTTGCTATACGGCTGACCGTTGAAGAGTGCAATACCAATATGACCAACCTCCTCGCTATCAACAAGCCCCCGCTCTTTGAATCTTAGCAACGAATTAGCTATTTGGTTACCGAGCCCACTTACTTCCTGTTCGTCTACGTTATAGATCACTACAGAAAAATTAGCGCCAGACAAGTGCGCCAAAAAATACTCCAGATTTGGCCATGCTTTGCAGATAGCCTCGATAAAACCAGCGGTATTGCGGAGCAGTTCGTCCCCGGCCTGATAGCCGTGCTTGGTGTTATATTCCTTGAAGTTATCTAGTTCAAAAAGCAGTACCGCACCATGCTCGCCGGTTTTGATCAAATGTTTGAGTTGCATCTCAAAATAACGACGGTTAGCCAGCCCTGTTAGGGCATCGCGATAATTTTCTGAACGCAGACGTTCAATGGAAGCAGACTGCTCCTCAAACATCTCCTTGACCTTAAAGGTCATCCGATTCATGGCCTCGACCACGCTACGCAACTCAATCGTCCATGGCAACTTACTTTGCACTGGATATTCGCGGTCGCAGATCGCCCTCGCTTGAGCTTCGACCGCACGCAAAGGACGCAAAATGTAGTGTAGTGTCACCATACCGAGTACTGATGCCAGCAATGACATTCCGGCAAACCACCAGAACGATTGCACCACACTAGTCCACAAAGCCATGTAGGCGTATCCAGGATTAACAAGTACCTTAACCATCCCTGCCTGCTGCCAGCCATTCATAATCAAGGCTTCACCTGCCGGGGTGACCAGAGGGAATCTCTCGACAAACCACTTCGGAACATTATTCAGATTCACCGGCTGAGTTTTGTCGACAATACGCTTGCCCTCAATATCGGTCACGATAACCTCGCGATAATAGCCGCTATCCGAAACAGCGCTCACCATTCGCTCAACCATCACATAATCCTGCTTGCTCATGTGCGGCGAAAGTGACATGCCTAATGAGGTCGCTGTATCCTGCGAAATGGTCAGTAGCTGATTATTCAAATAGCCGCGCGTATTTTGAATGCTGAGTGTAAATGTACCAGCAAAGAGCATCGCAAACAGCAACACAATCATTGCCAAAAGTTGCTTGAGTAGCGTCATCTTGATTCCTTCACAAGTTTTACTCGAATTCCTTGCCCATGCGCGACAACATGTCGCGCCACAGACTTATCCCACTTGATCCGCCAGCAATACTTTTGCCGGACGAACGTTCTTTTGCCAGCCACAAACCCTGACCATTAAAGCTATATACAGGCGAGAGGTCGGGGCGTTCCGAAGCGGGCTTAATCTCTGGATTCAGGTTATCCAGTACCAGCGGCATTGCTGCTGGCGTCGCATAGTACGTTAACACCATGTGAGAGCGATTAACAGGGTCTACATTCTGCGCTTTAACGTAAGTGATCTTCAGTGTATCCATCGGCACCTTCAAGGCCAGCAAGGTAAAATACTTGCCAATGGCGTAGTCTTCGCAGTCTCCACCGCCAGAAGCGAGCATTTCAAGCGGAGTAGCCCAATAATCCGCGACACTATAATGATCATAGTCAGAAACCCATAGCGTATTTTGATTAAAGTAATCATTCACCAGTGCCAGCTTCTCCTGTACTGATTTTCCCTGATTTGAGGAAATAAGCTGCACCCAGTCGGAAACGCGCTTGCGACCAACGGCAGTATATTTAGCTTCAATGGCTGCCAGCTGTTTTTCAGAAATCGATATAGAAAAACCGTCTATGACGATAGCCGGTAGCAATAACGACATGCCCAGCAGAACCAGCACCATGAACCATCGCAGGTAGGGAGCAGTTAATCGTAGAATGAAGCGTTGGGGCATTCTTTATCCGAAACGATTGTCATCAGCTTGGGTAAATATTACTCGAGCTATAAAAATAATAAACCGGCATAAAAACCGGTTTATTATTTCAAGATTTCAGGTCGATACTCGCCTGTCACTGAGTTACTTTGTAATATTACTTGTTTGTGCAATAAACACAAATCATTATTGCGCTGAACCTTCCATAGCTTCCACTCGCGAAGCAACGCCTAGCGTTTCAAGCAAGCGACCCAAATCTGCCATCAAGCGATAGCGAGAGAATAAATCAATATACTGCGCCTCTAGGTAATTTGCGCGGCCATTATAAAGCTCGTTTTCAGAATCCAACAAGTCCAACAAAGTACGCTGACCAATATTAAATTGTTTAATATAGCCATCGCGTGTGCGCTCGGCAGCTTCAGCGGTTGCCTTCAGTTTAGGCAAACGATCTTGAGCGGTAAGTAATGAGTTCCATGATAAGCGTAAGCTTTCTTCAACCTGACGTTGTGTCCGATTCAATACTTCAATGGCTTCCTGAGTCTGAATACCCGCTTCTGAAATACGCGCCTTGTCTGACCCGCCATTAAACAAATTGTAGCGCATGCGCACCATTGCATAGGCATTGTTGTTCTTGAAATCAACGCCAGCTAAATCGCGGTTCCAACCAGTTCCAAGCTCAAGATTAACACGCGGCTTCAACAATGACTCAGCAGCACTTTTCTGTGCTCGTGTAGCATCAATATCCGCCATTGCAGAGCGCAAAATCGGGTGATTTTCTAAGGCTATTTTCAAGGCATCATCAACACTGGCAGGCGCATCAACAGGTGTAGGTTTAACCAAAGCATCAGGCATTACGCCCACAACACGGTTGTAAGAAATATTAGATTCACGCAGATTTGCTTCAGCTGAAGCCACATTTGCCTGAGAAAGTGAAAGTCGAGTCTGTGCCTGATCTAAATCAGCCTTGCGACCTATGCCGCCCTCGCTACGAACCTTAATCTGACCAAAGGTTTTATCGTGGGCTTCTAAGTTATCTTGCGCCAGTTTAAGTAGTTCACCACGGCGCAATACGTCTAAGTAAGTCTCAATAGCTTTCAGGCCAATTTGCTCAGAAGTACCCATCACTTTACGTGATGCAGAACTCAAACGAGATTTTTGACGGTTAACTTCGCTACTAGTAGCAGAACCATCATATAGCAATTGAGAAAGCGTAAGGCCTGATTCCCGGCGCGTAAGAATATCATCATGACCTGGCTTACCAAATGTAGATATATTCTCACTCCACTCACGGCCAATACCAAGATTCAAATCAACTTTTGGGTAATAACCACCTTTGGCTTGCTTTACCGCTTCATCAACAGACAACTTGCGGTTAGCATCGATGAGAATATCCGGATTGGTTTGAATGGTCTGAGTGATTGCCTCAGCGAGAGTAGCTGAGCTAGCAACGCCGGCAAAACCGAACGACCAGACCACAGAAGCTGTCATTACCAGTAATTTTTTATTCATGATTAATCCTCCATTACTTAGTTTTATAGTTGTTTAGTAAAAACACCTGATTCATGCCCTGGCTTTTACTTAAATATTTTTATTTACCGCACTTTTACAACAGTGCGCATCTGACTAAGTTAAATGCATTCTTCAACGTTTAACTCATTAATACTATTTGTAATTTTACCCATACTTTACTTTATCATAATAATATCAAATGGCAATATGCTTTCCAAAAACATAACGTGTTTTATATTTTTGCGCAGGCAAACCGATAGAGCAGTTGCAATAATGATACAAAAAAAACAATAAGGGAAAGTCTACTCAAAATTTCAGAGTAAATAAGTAGAAATTTCGATAATGCAAAGCGATAGACGCTACTGCTAACAACCAATCACTAATCATCACTAAATAACTACTGAATACCTTTGCCTAGATAAAAACACAATTAATTGATCAAAATAGGCAAAAAAAAACAGACCCCCAAAGGCGCCTGTTTTTTTATTGCTAACGACTAATTAAATATCAGTTTTAAGATTGCCTCCATCAAGCAAGCTTTGAATGATTGCTGAAGAACTCAAGGTACCTCCAGATGTCAAATCAACTCCTTGCAGAGTAATCGTTTGACCTGTCGTACCAGTTGTAGAACCATTAACATCTATCGTAACCACTGTATCAGAACCAACATGTGAGAAACTAAGGAAGTTAATCAAACTAGCTGCAGTTGAATGTTCACCAGTTAACAGGCTTGCCAAATCAAGCACATCATGTTGAGCTATATTAAAATCAGTGATCT
>CANFZA010000131.1 GCA_947451235.1 Methylophilaceae bacterium
ATCATTCTTTTTCAAAGCGATGACTGGGAAAATCGTTGCCACCAATTATTGTCAAATTTGGCAGAAGATTTTCCACTATTTTATTCAAACTTTGACCGTGAGCGTGGAAGTATAGAAACCGAAGATAGACAAGGTGAAAAACGTTTGCATCCATTGCTGAGCCTTTCTATTGGGGCACTTACTGTCGATTCAACGCGTTATAGCAATCATCATGAAGTCTCAGCTGCTTGTGTTAATGCTAAAAAGCAGGCCAAGAAAATTACGGGTAATAGTCTATTTATTGAGCGTCGTACTGAAAGAATGCTTGAAGAAGAAATGACCACCTAAGAAGCAAATACCAACGTTACAAAAAGTAACGCAGGTTATTTAAATATTACTCAACATCGTAAGAATTAAATAGATTTAGCATTTATAGGCTCACTAATATTGATTTATTTTTCTAATAAACATTCATTTTTTACTAAACAAGGATAAATAATGGAAATTAATATGCCTGCATCACAACATGAACTTACGCTTAAAGATACGACTTACATCGTGTCTAAGACCGATGTTAGAGGCATTATCACTTATGTTAACCGCGACCTCATGGAGGTAAGCGGCTACTCTGAAACTGAGTTAATTGGTAACAATCAGAATACGCTACATCATGCTGACATACCATCAGCAGCCTTTGAAGAATTATGGGACACAGTCAATTTAGGCAAGCCGTGGATAGGTGTAATTAAAAATCGTTGTAAAAATGGCGACTATTTTTGGCTAGATACATGCGTTACACCGATGCGTGAAGCTGGCGAGCTTATTGGCTACATTTCCGTAGGCAAAAGAGCAACGTTTGAACAGATTGAAATAGCCAACAATTACTATAAAAGCCTCAATGAACAAAAAAACTGGCTCAGCACAAAATTAAGCCAACTCCGTAAACTTAATAATAACATCACCATTCAAACTAAAATTATTGCGATTTTTGTGATGGTGGCCATTACAAGCCTAGGACTTGGCTACAGTGGCGTTGCAGGTATTGTGCAAAGTAATAATGGCCTCGAATACATGTATAAACATGAGGTTACGCCCTTAGAAGAACTTAAAATAATAAACGATATGTACATTAACAATATCGCCGCTACAGGACAAAAATTAGAACGTGGCATCATCGCTTCAACAAAGGCCAGCACTAACGTTGAGGAAGCCCTAAGCATAATAGACAATCAATGGACAAAATATAATGCGATACAACATTCAGCTGCAGAGTCTGAACTAGCTGAAGAAATTAAGCCGCTATATGACACGGCTTTAGAAGCGGCAGTTTTGCTTAAAAAAATCATCAGCGACGATGACCGCGAGCGATTGACCATATTCAACACCTCTGATGTTTATCAAGCGGTTGATCCATTTACTCAAAAACTCACACAATTAATTAATCTGCATTATGCGGGAGTGGTTACAGAATATAACGCTACACAGACAAACTATTTAGTGCATAGGAATATGGCGTTTGCACTTATTTTCATCGCACTTGCAGTCTGTGGCTTACTGGGCTGGAACCTAAATCGCTCTATTATGCCGCGCTTACGAGCAATGAACCATGACTTGCTGACAAGTGCACAAGAAATGAATAATAAGTTGATTCCGAGATCTAGCTATCACGATGAATTAACTGATGTGATGGACTCTTACCGCGCACTTAAAACACGCTTAGATTTTGATCACAATGAAACCGTGAGTAGTATTAGCCGTATCAAAGCTGCGCTAGACCATGCAAGTATGGCAGTAACAATTGCTAATGAGAATGACCGCCTAATTTACCTAAACGATGCCGCCAAAATGTTATTCCAAAATATGAGTGCAGGCATTGCTGAACATCATGCTGACTTTAGCGTAGATAAAATGATGGGGAATAATCTATCTCAGTATTTAGAAAACATTACCGACCAGCAAGAATTTGCTGAAGCGCTTAAAGGTACTAAGCAGATTGATACCTACATGGCTGGCCATCACCTACAATTAATACTGAATACAGTACACGATGATAAAGAGGGTCGTTATCTTGGTCGAATGACACAATGGAATGATAGGACAACCGAAGTTATCGCTGAGCAAAATGTAGCTGATCTTATTCAACAAACCGTCTCTGGTAATCTTAACGAAAGAATCGACGTTTCTAACATGCCGCCAGGGGCGATGCGAGACATTAGTAGCGGTATGAATCAGCTTTTAGAAGCGGTTATAAATCCACTTAATATGGCGGCCAATTATGTAGACCAGCTATCAAAAGGCGTTATTCCGGCCAAGATTACGGCTAACTACAACGGTGACTTTAATATTATTAAAAACAATCTCAATGCCTGTGGCTTAGCCATAGAAGCGCTTGTTTGCGATGGCAATTTGCTAGCACAAGCAGCCGATGCAGGTTTACTGAATACTCGTGCAGATGCGACTAAACATTTAGGCGAGTATAGAAAAGTAGTTGAAGGCCTTAATAGCATTTTGAATGCCATAGTTACACCTTTAAATATGGCAGGTAATCACTTAGAGCGCATAGCGCGTGGTGAGATTCCAGCCAAAATAACCGACCATTACAACGGTGACTTTAATAATATTAAAAACAATCTGAACACCTGTATTGATGCGATTAATACGCTGATTGGTGATGGAGAAATGCTGGCCAGTGCGGCTAGCCAAGGCCGAGTGACTGTGCGCGCGGAAGCCAGCAAACATCAAGGTGATTTCCGCAAAATTGTTGACGGCATGAATAAAACGTTAAAAATGATTGTTGACCCAATTACTACCGTTAAGGTTGCGGTTGAAACCATCAGTACCGCATCAAGAGAAATCGCTCAAGGTAATGCAGATTTATCACGCCGCACTGAAGAACAAGCGGCATCACTAGAAAAAACTGCAGGTAGCATGGAAGAGCTTTCTGCAACCGTAAAACAGAATGCGGATAATGCCAAACAGGCCAATCAGCTTGCTAACGCCGCCTCAAGTGTCGCAGTAAAAGGTGGTGATGTAGTCACAGAAGTCGTCGCCACCATGAGCGCCATTAACACCAGTGCTAAAAAGATTGAAGATATTATCTCTGTGATTGATGGCATTGCCTTTCAAACCAACATTCTTGCGCTCAATGCTGCAGTAGAAGCGGCTAGAGCGGGCGAACAAGGTCGCGGCTTTGCGGTCGTGGCAGGTGAAGTGCGTAGCCTTGCACAACGTTCAGCCTCGGCTGCTAAAGAAATTAAAACGCTCATCTCAGATTCTGTGACCAAAACAGCCGAAGGCACTCAGCAAGCAGAAAATGCCGGTAAGACCATGCAAGAGATTGTCGCTTCCGTAAAAAGAGTCTCCGACATTATTAGTGAAATTGCAACGGCCTCAATAGAACAAAACATAGGCATTTCACAGGTGAACGATGCCATCATTAAGATGGATGCAGTTACTCAGCAAAATACTGCTTTGGTTGAACAAGCCTCAGCGGCAGCTGAAGCTATGCTTGAACAAGCCGAAGAGTTAACCAATGCCGTAAGTGTTTTTCAATTAGAGGATGACGCTACCGAGGAAAATAATTGGCAAAGAAACAGCATGCGTAATATCAACAAATTAGCTAGGCCGCAAGTTGCCTTGCAACTGATTGCTGTGTAACTTACATAGAAAAAAGCATTGCAAAAGATTTCTTACACCCGCTAATTAAACAAGAGGTGCATTTTTAAATGTATCTCTTGTTTAATTAATAAGCACTTAATGAATCGGCACTTAGTTAATACTCAACTATGGCTTTAACCATACATAAATCATCAGTTTATAGCCTTTCGAATTTCCATAATTTCGTAGTTCCTTAATCACATTTTCATTGAGTTTGTGACTGCGACACAAAAGCAGGCTTCCACCTTTAGCCACTAAATCCCGCGATAAGACCATATTGCTTTGCAAATCTGCCGTGCGTAACTCAGTCTCTTTTTCTTTATTAGGTCTTCACTGGCGCTCATAATGGCCACAAACACATCCACAATCTGCGGATTATAGCGACTGCGACGACCGTCCCTTATAAAGACATAGAATCTTGTTGATTTAAGCGCCTATTCGAAATATGGCCAGCCTGAGCAGACTCATAATCATTGGCGACTAAGAGTATTCTAGCGCCTAGCGATATATCAAAACCACTTAAACCATCAGGAAAACCTAAGCTGTCAAAACGCTCATGATGGCTAAGAATAAGGTGGCAGGGACGCTTAGCTCATATAAGGTTGAATTAACTAAGCTTTAGCTATTTTTTGACATTACTTGAAACACATACTTGCTACCCGGAACCAATCACTCCTAAAAATCTATCAAATCGATTACCCCTGAATTCGCAACAAGCTGGTGTAGAGTTAACTTTATTGCACTAGATCGTTATTCCATAATTATAGTGAGATATTGTCATTGATAAATGGAGATTCCAATACGCGTTCTGGGATCTCCCATATGACTAATTTAGGAGGAGTTTTGGTGAATGATGCGCTTTTAAAATAGGCTTGTGCTGCGCCTGCAAAGTTACCGCCATCTTTTGCAAAATTCCCTATTTTGGCTTGCAGGTGATGCTCTAAAAAAGGTACGAAATTTGATGTGCGCGAGAAAGAGGTGCCTATTAAAGCAATATTCGGTAGGTCAACATCTCCAAATAAATCATCAACAGTTGCATCGGTCGCAACGTTAACACTAGGTAATACTACAAAAGTGCTTTGCTGTACACTTTCAGGTAAAGGCTGTAACGTTGAAGGCAACCAATTAACACCGGCTAAACGTACTAAATCTCCATGGCGAAACTTCAATGGCACCTTATTAATCTCGGTTATCTGCCGTGGTGTCGGGCTAATCAAAAGTTGTTTAATCTTTTTGGCGGTTAATATTGCTATGCTCTCGGCGCCCTGTTCTGTCCAATGCGAGTCTGTACGCAAAAATGCGTCTACGCCGCTAGCCTTTAAATTTAATAGCGAGGGTGCAGAGTAGATAACCTCAACATTTGCGGCCAATAAACTATTTACCCAATGCGATGCTCTATTGAGAAATGTGGCAGAGCGCGGCAAATTACCTAAGTGTGATGATTCCACTCTAGATTTATCAGGGACAAGAAGCACAAGTAGCTTAATGCCTTTGTTGGCTAGAACATCACGTACTTTTACAATTTCTTTGGCTCTCAGCTCTGCGTTAGCTAATGAATTTTTATTAACGACTAATTCATCATTCAAAAATAACCAATCGGCCTCTCCTTGCCTAACTCTTGGACCAAGGTCACCTGCAATCACCCAACTAACACCTCGCTCAGTGTTTGCTAGTGCTTTAGGTAAAGGCGCCTCTCTAAGCGCTATCACAATTTTTTGAGATACTTCACCATGAATAAACGACGTCCAATCGCGCGCAGGCGGTAGCAAGGTAAGTTTATCAAATGACAATGCGATAGCCGTGGTTAATGCTCCACTAATCAGTAATAGCGCAAAGCTTGCACCCACAATATTGGCTACAAACACCTCTTTAAAAAATATCTGTC
>CANFZA010000132.1 GCA_947451235.1 Methylophilaceae bacterium
GTACTTGAATCTGTAACAAACACCAACCCTTTAGACTTTGTAAAAAGTTTTCAAGCGCGCTTTAAAACACCGCCTTATGAAGGTTTGCCGCGCTTTACGGGTGGCCTAGCTGGTTATTTTGGCTATGAAACCGTGCGTTATATTGAAAAGCGTTTGGCGGGCGTACAAAAATCAGATGCCATTAATGTGCCTGATGTGTTGCTCATGGTGTCTGAAGAAATTGCCGTGGTGGATAATTTAAGCGGCAAGCTTTATTTTATTGTGTACGCAAATCCTGATCATACTGGTGCGTATGAAAATGCACTAGAGCGCTTAAATGATTTAGTCAAAATGTTACGCAAAACTGTGGCGATTCCTGAAGCGGTGTCTTCTGAAAGCTCAGTCGCGGTTTCTGAATTTGGCGAAGATAATTTTAAAGCCGCAGTTAAACGCGCGCAGCAATATATTTTAGATGGCGACATTATGCAGGTGGTACTTTCACAACGTATGTCGCAAAAATTTACGGCGCCGCCATTAAGTTTGTATCGCGCATTACGCAGCTTAAATCCATCGCCGTATATGTTTTATTACGACATGGGTGATCATCACGTAGTAGGCGCTTCGCCAGAGATTTTAGTGCGCCTAGAAAATGGTACGGTAACGGCTAGGCCGATTGCTGGTACGCGTCCGCGCGGTAAAACGCGTGAGCAAGATTTAGCGCTAGCTGTGGAATTATTAGCTGATCCCAAAGAGCGCGCAGAACATGTGCAGTTAATGGATTTAGGCCGTAACGATGTTGGCCGAGTGGCGCAAACAGGCACGGTTAAAGTGACAGACAATATGATGATAGAGCGCTATTCGCATGTGATGCATATTGTGAGTAATGTTGAAGGCAAGCTTAAAGCGGGTATGGATGCGATTGACGTGATTAAAGCGACCTTCCCTGCTGGCACAGTGAGCGGTGCACCTAAAGTACGTGCGATGGAAATTATTGATGAGCTGGAACCTAGTAAGCGCGGCATTTACGCCGGTGCAGTGGGTTATTTAGGCTTTAATGGTGATATGGACGTAGCGATTGCGATTAGAACCGGCGTAATTAAAAACAATATGCTTTATGTGCAAGCAGGCGCGGGCATTGTGGCTGATTCAGTACCGCAAAGCGAATGGGATGAAACACAAAATAAAGCCAAAGCGGTACTGCGTGCGGCTGAATTGGTGCAAGCTGGCTTGGATTTGACTCTAGATTTAAACGTAGATTTGAACGCAGGCGTTACACCGAAAGCAGGAGATTAATATGTTACTCATGATAGATAATTACGATTCTTTCACTTACAACTTGGTGCAATATTTAGGCGAGCTAGGCCAAGAAGTGCTGGTGTATCGTAACGATGAAATTGATTTAGCCAAAGTGGCCGAACTAAAACCTGACCATATTGTGATTTCACCTGGCCCTTGTACGCCCAATGAGGCTGGTATTAGCGTGCCGCTGATTAAAGAATTCGCCGGCAAAATTCCATTATTGGGCGTATGTTTAGGCCATCAAAGTATAGGTCAGGCTTTTGGTGGGCGCATTATTAAAGCTAAAACCTTAATGCATGGCAAAACGTCGTTGATTTACCATCACAACATAGGCGTGTTTAGAGATTTGCCTAATCCCTATACCGCCACGCGTTACCATTCATTGGTGATAGAAAAAGAGACTTTGCCAGATTGTTTAGAGATTACCGCTTGGACTGAAGACGGTGAAATTATGGGCGTGCGTCACAAAACTTTGCGCGTTGAAGGCGTGCAGTTTCACCCAGAATCGATACTTACCGAACATGGCCACGCATTGTTGAATAACTTTTTGAAAGAGTAATTAAGGTGACATTTTCACAGACACTCAATCAAGTTATTAATGGCCAAGATTTAAGCTACACGGACATGCAAGCAGTGATGCATCAAGTCATGGCTGGCGAATTAACGCAGGCGCAAATTGCTGGCTTGTTGATTGCCTTACGCATTAAAGGCGAAACCGTAACCGAAATCGCCGCGGCGGCCAGCGTAATGCGGGAGCTTTCCAGCAAAGTGCAGATTCAAGATGCGGCTAATTTAATCGACACCTGCGGCACCGGTGGCGATGGTATACAAACGTTTAATGTATCTACAGTAAGCGCATTTGTCGCGGCTGCCGCTGGCGCAAAGGTGGCAAAACATGGCGGCCGTTCAGTGTCATCTACCTGTGGTAGTGCCGATGTTTTAGAAGCGCTAGGCGTTAGCGTGAGTTTATCGCCAGCGCAAGTTGGTCACTGCGTGGATAATATTGGCATTGGTTTTATGTTTGCGCCCAACCACCACAGCGCCATGAAGCATTCTGCACCTGTGCGCCGCGAGTTAGGTGT
Organism: Methylophilaceae bacterium; assembly: GCA_947451235.1. Lineage (GTDB taxonomy): Bacteria > Pseudomonadota > Gammaproteobacteria > Burkholderiales > Methylophilaceae > Methylotenera. The sequence continues at coordinate 2,361 of CANFZA010000132.1, forward strand.
GCGCACGCTGTTTAATTTGCTAGGGCCACTGACTAATCCCGCTAATGCAAAACGCCAAGTCATGGGCGTGTTTGATCGCACACTTACCAGCAAGCTTGCGCAGGTATTGCAGCAACTTGGCAGCGAACATGTCATGGTGGTTTGTGGTGCTGATGGCATGGATGAAATTTCTTTTAGCGGTGATACCTTTGTCGCAGAATTAAAAGATGGCAAGCTAAGTGAATACACACTTAACCCACAACAGTTTGGCTTATCTTTGCATAATTTAAGTACCATACAAGTGCAAAATGTAGATGAATCAAAAGCCATGATACTTGATGTTTTAAATGGCCATAAAAGTCCGGCAAGAGATATTGTTTTACTCAATGCAGGTGCTGCGATTTACGTTTCTGGCAAAGCTGAGAGTTTAAAAGAGGGTATTAATAAAGCCGCACAAGTGCTTGATAATGGTTTGGCATTGGCAAAACTTGAGGCGTTAAAAGCTAGCGCATGATGAAAAAACTGTTTTTATTTGCATGGTTTTTGCTACTAGCCGCATGCTCACAATCTCAGTCGCCAGCTTCTGTAGATAGCGTACCTAATCAAGCAGCTGTCCAATCTAACGCAAGCGTTATTGCTGATTTATACGCTAAAAAACGTAGCCAAGTTTGGGTGGAAGATAGCGGCGTAGTAGTAAAAGTGCTAGCGGATGATACTAATGGCTCACGTCATCAACGGTTTTTAGTCAAAGTGAACACAGGCCAAACCTTATTATTTGCGCATAATATAGATTTAGCGGCGCGAGTAGAAAACATCAAATTTGGCGACCAAGTTGCATTTAGCGGTGAATATATTTACAACCCCAAAGGTGGCATTATTCATTGGACACACCATGATCCACAAGGCAAACACCGCGCTGGCTGGATAAAATTAAACGGTAATACTTACCAATAGAGACCTTTGCACTAAGCTAAATTAACAACAATTTAATACAAAACCCCCAATTACGGTCATTCCCGCTTAGGCGGGAATCTAGGTAAGGCGGATGCTAGAGATTATTCAATAAATAACCTTTTGTGACCGCCATCTCGACTGGATACCCGCCTGCGTGGGTATGACGTAATTTGTAATTGCAATCATCATTAGGTAAATAAAAATGTCAGATATCTTAAAGAAAATTTTAGCCACTAAAGAAATTGAAGTGGCTGCCAGCAAAGCTGCAGTGAGTTTAGATCAATTGCAAGCGCTAGCGGAAGCACAACCAGAACCGCGTGATTTTGTCGGAAGTATCTACAAAAAAGTGGTGGCTAACAAGCCGGCGGTGATTGCTGAAATTAAAAAAGCCAGCCCTTCTAAAGGCGTGATTCGTGAAGACTTTAACCCAGCACAAATTGCCAAGAGCTATGAAAAAGGCGGCGCGGCGTGCTTGTCAGTACTCACTGACGCAGAGTATTTTCAAGGCTCGGCTGAATATTTAAGGCAAGCTCGTGCAGCTTGTAAATTGCCGGTGTTACGTAAAGACTTTATGATAGACGCATACCAAATATTTGAAGCACGCGCGATGGGTGCTGACTGTGTATTATTGATTGTTGCCGCTTTAGAGCTTAAACAAATGCAAGCTTTAGAATTATTGGCGAATGAATTAGGCATGGCCGTTTTGGTAGAGGTACATGATTCCGATGAATTAGAATTAGCTTTGCAGTTAGATACACCGTTAATCGGCATTAATAACCGTAATCTGCATACTTTTGAAGTGTCGCTGCAAACCACTTTAGATTTGTTAAAAGTGCTACCGGAAGACCGTTTTGTGGTCACTGAATCCGGTATATTCACTCCGGAAGATGTGAAGCTGATGCGCGATAATGATGTGCAAGCATTTTTGGTGGGTGAAGCGCTCATGCGTCAGCCTGATCCAGGCGCTGAATTGGCTAGGATTTTTGCTTAAATTTAAGTAGCCCATCGATAAGATTTTGAATTAAGGAAATAAAAAATGAGCTATCCCTATTCCCGCCCACGCCGTATGCGTAAAGATGAATTTTCTCGCCGCATGATGCGCGAAAATGTGCTGACGACTAATGACTTAATCTATCCAGTATTTGTGTTAGACGGTGAAAGTCGTGTTGAAGAAGTGGCCTCTATGCCGGGTGTTAAGCGCCAAAGCATTGATGTGTTATTAAAAACGGCCGCTGAATGTGTGCAATTAGGTATTCCTGCTATTGCCTTATTTCCGGTAATTGATAGTCAGTTTAAAAGCTTAGACGCGGCAGAAGCGTTTAACCCTGAAGGCTTGGTACAACGTGCGGTTGCCGCGCTTAAAGAAGCATATCCTACCTTGGGCATTATTACCGATGTTGCTTTAGACCCATACACCACGCACGGCCAAGATGGCTTGATTGATGCCGATGGTTATGTGCTTAATGACGACACCATTGAAGTGTTGGTGAAGCAAGCCATCTCTCACGCCAACGCCGGTGCAGATATCGTCGCGCCTAGCGATATGATGGATGGTCGCATAGGCCAAATTCGCGAGGCTTTAGAAAGCACGCGCAATATTCACACTAAGATTTTGGCTTACTCAGCTAAATATGCCTCAGCATTTTATGGCCCATTTCGTGATGCGGTCGGTTCAGCGGGCAATTTAGGCTCAGGTAATAAATACACTTACCAAATGGATCCAGCCAATAGTGACGAAGCCATTAAAGAAGTTGGCTTAGATATTGAAGAAGGCGCAGACATGGTGATGGTGAAGCCGGGCATGCCGTATTTAGATATTGTGCGTCGCGTGAAGGATGAATTTGGTGTGCCAACGTTTGCTTATCAAGTCAGCGGCGAGTACGCCATGCTTAAAGCGGCAGCACAAAACGGTTGGTTAGACGAGAAAGCCTGTGTCATGGAAAGTTTATTGGCGTTTAAACGCGCTGGTGCAGATGGCATTTTGACTTACTTTGCGATGGATGTGGCGCGTTGGTTAAAAGCCAGTTAGCGCATTAAGTAGCGGTGTGAAAATTTTAATTTGCACACCGTTAGTTTGCAAACGAGTTAAATTTGAAAACCAAGCTAATTAATCAACTAGGTTAATCTGCAAACAGAAATTTACTGCCCCAACAAAACCTTCACATCCTCAATGCCCGCACGTTTAGTGGCAACTCTAATATCATCCACCTCAAACACGCTTAGATTA
>CANFZA010000133.1 GCA_947451235.1 Methylophilaceae bacterium
CCTAAGTTACGTTGTGTGTTTAATGATGCAATGTTGGTATTGATGACTGAAGACATGGTGACTCTCCTAAAATTAAAATTCGATTACAACTTATTGCTTGTCGCTTTGCAGTTAAGTGCTAATTGCGCTGCTGTTGTAACTATTATCGGTAGGCTTTTCAGAAAGTTTAGGGGAATCCTTAAATTTTCTTTTTACGTCTTGCCGATTAAGCAATCCTGATGTTAAGAGTATCGGTTGGAATTTTTATAACTTTAGGATAACAAGATGAATCTTGTAAATTTATTGAAAACAATCACTTAACTTAAAAAAATTAGCTCGTTATTCAATTTTTATTAAGTGAGATTAATGAGCTAAATAGCGATTGAAAGTTATAAAAAGACGAGTCTTGGCATAGATTGAGCTGCTATTACGGACAGACTAAGTGCTAAACTTTAGCTTAGATAACGACTTAAACTCACCTAATTAGTTTGCAGTCACTGAGAAGTCACTGGAAGTGAGGATGTAAAAATACAATTACCGTAAACAATTACAGCCGCAAAGAGGGTTAAGCATCAACCCTAATTTACTTAAAACTGCAACTGATAGATATTCACCCAGATAAAGGTAAAGGGTAAGTGATAACGCGTAATGCTTACGCAGTCTGCCTAATCACCAAGCCTTGCAACTTATCTAGCGTTTTAGACATCGCTAGCACTTCCTCATTAGGAATCTGCCTTAACACCTTCTTAGTTGCAGTATCAACGACTTTAACCACCATGCGCTCAGATTGGTCATCAATAGCGAACTCCACCGTTTGTAAGGCAGGGGCTACAAAATCATTCAGCTTTTTAACTGCGCCAATAAGCGTAGCTTTATCAACTTCAGCTGGCGGCTTATTCTCTAGCTTAATGCTTTCAGCCTTGGCTACTGGCCTAGCGACTAAACCATTTTGACCACCAGCGAAATTCTGCACAGCAGCTAACTTCCTACTTGAACCATAAGCATCTAATGATGAATTGAACATAATTTTTCCTTTGCAAAACCCTACATGACGAACTATCTTGTAGGTGACATAATTTGATTAAATGATTAAACTTTGCTTCTCAAACTTGCTCATAAAAACCATATTTAAGCTCTACTGCATTTGCAATTTAAATCGGTTTAACTTGCTTCTACTAACTTATCGGCAACGTTTATTCAAACTTTAGGGTTTAACACAAATTATTTTAAAATATATTTTCAACGCATTTAACTGACAATTAATCCCACCAAAAAAACAAAAAAACCCACAGGCTGATTAGGCCTGTGGGTGATAAGTATTAACTTTAATTAATACTGTACTTAAAACTTAGGTATTAACTTAACCTCTTAATAGTGCTAACACACCGTTAGGTAATGAGTTGGCTTGCGCTAACATCGCAGTACCAGCTTGTTGCAAGATTTGTCCACGAGTCAAGTTCGCAGATTCCGCCGCAAAGTCAGCATCCATGATACGAGATTTAGCTGCTGACTGGTTCTCAGAAGAAACTTGTAAGTTACTTACAATTGATTCAAAACGGTTTTGTACCGCACCGAAAGTAGCACGCACACCGTTAACTTGACTAATCGCAGCATCAATTTTTGTAATCGCTGCTGTCGCATCTGTTGCTGCGGTAAGCGTGATACCAGCAGTACCACCAGTAGCAGCAATACTTGTAGCACCAGCAGTAGCCGTTAAATCTACACCTGTAACCGTAACAGTATCGGTTGTATTTGCGCCTACTTGGAAAGTAATACCTGCAGAAGCCGCTGAACCTAAGGTATTAGATCCGTTGAAGTTAGTGTTGCCTGTAAGACGTGTTAACTCAGCTTGTAATTGGTCAAACTCTGGTTTAAGACTTGCATTATCCGTGGTGCCGTTGGCGCCTTGTACCGCTAGTTCACGCATACGTTGTAGTGAATCATTGATTTTACTTAAGCCGCCATCTGCAGTCTGTGCAAATGAAATCGCGTCGTTTGAGTTACGAATCGCTACGTTCATACCGCGAATTTGTGAATCCATTTTTGTAGCAATCGCTAAGCCAGACGCATCATCTTTTGCACTGTTAATACGTAAGCCTGATGATAAACGTTGTAGTGATGTACCTAATGTTGCTTGTGATGCACCTAAGTTACGTTGTGTGTTTAATGATGCAATGTTGGTATTGATGACTGAAGACATGGTGACTCTCCTAAAATTAAAATTCGATTACAACTGATTACTTTTCGCTTTGCAGTTAAGTGCTAATTGCGCTGCTGTTATAACTATTATCGGTAGGATTTTCAGAAAGTTTAGGGGAATCCTTAAATTTTCTTTTTATGTCTTGCCGATTAAGCAATCCTGATGTTAAGAGTATCGGTTGGAATTTTTATAACTTTAGGGAAATGTAAATTTTATTGATAAAACCATTTGTAAACAGTAACTTAATTAACTTAAAGGTCATTTATTTCCTATGATTTAATTCTGTAATAATACTTTAGACTAATTACTCAGACTCCAACAACTTCGAACCATACAATGGTACTAGTGACATGAAATTGCTGGTTATCATAACTGACACTAATAGCAATTACTTTTAATGCACCCTAAACTTAAATCATTACTCGGAGTACTGCTTGAAGTATTAATTGAATATTTACGGGTTAAGTAAAAATTCCTATAAGTTAACATTTTTAGTAGCTATTACTGCAATGTTAGCCATCATATCTGCCGGCAAGTCAGTAGAAATGGCATTTAAGCCCCATAATAATTCTTTTGAATATTCGAGCATCATGGCGTTCGGTAAAACCTTTAAGAAAAATCCCATAGATTCAACTGGATGTAAGCCAGACTCTACAATATGCGCTTTAAGTATATCAAAAGAATAAACACGTTGATGCCCGACCAGTACATCACGTTTAGACAAGGTATCTAATGTTGGTTGCAGGCCCATAGCCACCGCCAATTGACGATGTAACGAATTTCTGTTCGGCACAACTACAATTATTTTGCCAGTATCTGTTAGCCAAGTTGACATCAATTTCAACAACGCTTGTGGTTGATCTACATGCTCAAGTACGTGAGAGGCCAGTATTACATCGTAACGATTCACCGGGCGAAAGTCTTCAAATAGGGTTTCAATACAATTGATATTGGGATGCCTACTACTCGCTATATCTAGCAGAGTTTTAGCCCCCTCAATTAACGTTAACTCACAACCAGATTGTGCCAGTGCTGCCGTGACAAGACCATCCCCATATCCTAATTCAAGCACATGTGCGGTTTTAGGTATTTGCTTCAGCAGCCAAGCAATGAAATACTCCTGACACAAATTTTCGATGTGTATGTCAGGGATATTTTCATTAGTATGGTAATCAACCGCTATTTTTTCTAACTGCTCTTTTCTAATGTCCATATTATTTTTTTCCCCAGCTTTCGTAAAGTTTAAGGCCTTGTAATATTTGATGATTAAATGAAGATGATGAAAATCCGCTAGATGGCCCGAGTAACGCCATTGAAGGCACAGCATCAAGTACGGCAGTTAACTCTTCGGTGAATATTTGCTTATTATGTGCATTAGGTAAGGGCAAGGCATTTTTCAATTCTAGAATTTTAACAATCTCTACAACAGCACTATCTGTAACAATCCCAATCTTGACTAACTCATTAATCACTAATGATTTTATGTCGATGACCAATCCTTGCGTAGCTTGTCTCGCCTTCTGCATTTCAGCCAAATAATCAGTGTTGATCTCAATCACTAATCTATCTACACCTACACTACGGCTATTATCCGTCATAGAACAGCGACTCTGATTAGTAATACGATAAGTCATGATTTCAGGATCAACAATTGATAAGACTGTAAAATCTTGCTTTATTGCATCCGTAGGTATTTTTAAAAATACCAGCGCAAATGAACATTTTTCATAATTTACTACACTTGCGCTTAGCCCTAAAACCTTAATTAAATCGCCCAAACTACTAGACCAAGCTATGTTTTTAGTGATTAATTCTTCGTGCTGATTAAAGCTAATTTCATACGAACCGTCTTCCCTTAGTTTTAATTGCTTGGGATGTTCATTGATAATATTTACATGGCAATTGCCCTGCATATTGGCCCTAAGTTTTTGCGCTAAATCACCTACGCACTCCCCACTTGGATAGCTAAATACTGTAGGCGGCAATGTTTGCGGTGTACCTTGTAAATAAGATAGCAAGGTCTCTGGATAAAAAAGTGGTAGCCAAGGCACCCTGTGAAGGCGCGCTAAAACATTATCAGTGCCTACATTTAACAGTTTTTTACAAAAAGGCTCAATAAGTTTAGCGTGAAAGGTTTCTCCATGATTAGCTAAGGAAGCTAAGTGGAAACTTAATTGATTATAATCATCTGCAACCAGTTTGTTTGAGGCATGCAAAGCTGATCTTTCTGACTGACCTAACAGTTTTTGCAATTCATTTTTCACAGAATTAGCAAAGGGTAATTGCGGCAGTGTATTTAACGAATTTGCAATCAAGAGATCATCATAAAATTGCCCCTCAACATACATTTTAATGCCTGAAATTTCATGGGTATCTTGATACCGATGTACATACTGGCGCACCGTATTGCAAAAGCGGCCAGTATCATTTCTAATCGCTGGGTTGTAAGTGGTTAAGTTTTCTTCAGCTCTATTCGTGCTATATGAGGTAAATTCATGAAGCACCATACCGGCATCGTATGAAAGGCCATCACATGAAACCGTTGTGAAATGTCCACCCCAGTTATTACTCCCGTTAACAATGATGACATCCTCCCCAGCCTCAGCCAATTTATTGGCTGCAACCATAGTAGAAAGCGCATTGCCTACCAGCACATAAGGTGTATTTTGGCCCATATTATTACTCCGCCAATTGAATATTCATATAGATTTCAGAACCATGCTCAGGAAAATGTTTACTTAATTGATACAGCCCATCGAGCATTACATCAGTGACAAGGCCACTGGCCTGTAGCGATGCCATTTGTGCATGGGTAAAAGGCTTCACAAAAAAGCTGCCCTGCTCTATTACCTTGAAACCGCATTCTGTTGAGAGTTTTGCCAGTGATGCCAAGTCAAAAGTATGGGATTGCTGCATCTGCTGTTGCACTTGAGACTTTTCATAGAGTGTTGGAATCAAGCCCATCTCTAAGGCTAACACACGATGAAATGATTTCGCATTGGGCACATTGAGATGCACAATAGTCTCTGCATGACAAAGATTTGCTGTGGCACTTAGCAGTGAAGCTGAATCTGGAATCTCATGCAATAAACTACTCATGAGTATCATGTCGTACTTTGTAGCACTGAGTAAGGATATGTTTTCTTGTAATGTGCCGCGAACAACGGACACTTTAGCGTTCCCTTTAGC
>CANFZA010000134.1 GCA_947451235.1 Methylophilaceae bacterium
TTCACAGTGATGAGGGCGTAGTTTACTTAACTCGCTACAATGACTGTATTGAGTTGTTAAGCAACAACAAATTTCGCCGCAATCCACCGGTGGGTGGGTGCAACCCTTTCAGCGAAACCCAACGCGCCCAAACACCGCTTGAGGCGATGATTAGTCATTGGATGATATTCATGGATCCACCTAGGCATGATATTGTTCGCAAGTCATTTATGCAGCCATTTAGCGCAAAATCCATCAAGCTATTAGAGCCCTTTATTCAACATCAGTCACATCAATTACTAGAAGGCCTACCGCAAAAAGGCGAGCTAGAATTACTCGAAAATTATGCATTTTCACTGCCTGTGCTAATTATAGCCAAGATACTAGGTGTGCCGCAAAGCGATACAGGATTATTTCGCACGTGGTCTGCGCTATTAACACAAGCTTTAGATACCGCTAGCGAGGAAGATATTATTAAGGGCGCTGAAGTTGCACTTTTATTTAAAGAATACTTTGAGAGCCTGATAAATAGGCGCCATACGCTCGCTGCAGACTGCTTAATCAACAGCTTAGCAAATGAACAAAACCTAAACTTAAGCAACGACGAGATTTTATACGGCTGTGTGTTTTTACTTTGGTCTGGCCACGAAACTACAAAAAACCTCATTGCGAATGGGATAAAACTGCTGGCAGAACATCCCAATAGTTTTGCAAAGCTAAAACAACAGCCAGATCTCATCGAAAATGCTGTCGAAGAAATGCTACGCTTTGAAAGCCCAGTGCAAAAAATTAGCCGATGGACGCATGAAGATGCCTACTTTGGTGAACACTTTGTGCAAAAAGGTACGCTAATAACCGCACTTATAGGCGCTGCTAACCGTGACCCTAGTATATTTCAGCTAGCTAATCATTTTAATATTCAGCGCAGCAAAAATCGCCACATTGCCTTTGGCTCTGGCATCCATCATTGCCTAGGTGCAGTCCTTGCTAAAACTGAGGCTAGAATAGCCTTTTCTACGCTATTACCAAGGCTAAATAGCCTAGCCCCAAATCAACATAAATGGCGCACATACTCCGCCTTTCGTAGTTTAGAAACCCTAACAGTTACAATAAGTTAAACATGCTAAATCAATTACCTTTATCTAGAATTAGCGGAAGCACATTCCCAGCTATTCCTGACGCACACGCCAGCACGCAACTGGCTCTACAATACCAATTGGAAAGCTCACAATGGTGGCCAGCCGAAGTGCTCATTCAACACCAACTAAAGCAGTTACATTCACTATTACAGCACGCCGTTTCAACCGTGCCGTATTACCAGCAACTTTTCAAACTGCACAAGCTAAGCATTCCAAATGCGCTAACGCTTGAGTTCCTGCAGCAGATTCCAATTTCAAACCGTAGCGCTGTGCAAAGTGCTGACAACCAATTAGCAAGCATAGATTTGCCAGCTGACCATGGCGCGGTAGAGTTTTCTACCACTTCAGGCTCTACTGGTCGACCGGTAAAGTTTGCCAGAACCGCTTTAACACAAACGCTATGGTTAGCATTTGCACTACGTGACCACTTATGGCATGCCCGTGATTTTACTGGAAAATTATGTGCAATTCGCTGGTTTCCAGCCGGTGTTGCTAGCCCGCCCGCTGGAGCACACCACCCAACTTGGGGCAACATTGTCGCCCCAATTTTTGCCTCCGGGCAATCGGCCTCGCTCAATGTGGTCGCTACTTTGCCACAACAGATAGCTTGGTTAATGCAAGAAAAACCAGATTACCTAGTATCTTTTCCATCTAACCTTGTGGCTTTGTGCCATTACGCCACCACACAAAACATTAGCCTACCTAAACTGCTTGAAGTACGTACCATTGGAGAAACACTAACAGACCAAAACCGCAGCATAATCCAGCAAGGCTTTAATGCCAAGGTGGTCGATATTTACAGTTGCGAAGAAGCCGGTTACCTTGCTTTGCAATGTCCAGAATCTGGTCATTACCATGTGCAATCAGAAAATGTCATATTAGAAATAGTCGATAAAAATGGACAGGCATGCCCGCCTGGCAAAGCTGGACAAGTACTCATCACCACCTTGCACAATTACGCAACACCGCTAATACGCTATGAAGTGGGCGACATAGCAACATTTGGAGAACCCTGTACTTGTGGCAGAGGCTTACCTGTTATTCATAAAATACATGGGCGCAAACGTAATCGTTTAATATTGCCTTCAGGCGAAAATATTTTCCCTTACCTAGGTGAACACGGTGAAATCACGCGGGCCACTGGCGTAAAATTACACCAGTTTCAGTGCATACAACATACCGTGCAGGAGGTTGAACTTAAGTTAGTCATGGATCGTGATTTAACCAGCGAAGAGCAGGCAAAAATCACGATACTAATGCAGCAGCACCTCGGCTACCCTTTTCAAATAACTTATAGCTTTCTTAGTGATATTGCTAGAAGTTCGACGGGCAAGTTTGAAGAATTTATCAGCCATGTCAGCGCATAACCTGCTATAGCACATTCGAAAAATCATGACTCATTTTGTAGGAGCGAATTCATTCGCGATGAGCCATATTGCAATCGCGAATGAATTCGCTCCTACAAAAACAGATACATGACTGACATTATTGATGAAACTGGCTAAAAACACCCAAAATTCTTAACAAGCTAAATGTCAAACAGGTAATAGTTTTAAATCTCGCACCACTAATGCCGCAAAATTACGGCTTGCATCATCAGGATAATATTCAGGAATAACATGCCCCGCATTAGGCACAGAAAATCCTATGCTTTCGTACATCGCCAGCAAAGGGTCAACCAGATGTTTACCGCGCCTAGTCGCGCAATAGTCAAAAGCTGAGGTTTCACCGTGTTGTTGGCAAAACTTTTGATAACCTGGAATAACCGCACCAGCTAGCACATAGCCCATACCTAATTCTTGAGCTAATGCGGCTACGCCTATCACCGCCGGACCAAAAAATATTGAGCCCGCGATAATCTTGGTCTATCACGCCAGAAACGATATATAAAGCATTGCAACTGGCAAGATTCACCGGATGTAAATAGCCTTTATTCGTCACATCGTCCCAACGTTTAAAATCATCCATCATTGAGGCTTGATAATGAAGCGGCATCGAGGTAAGCGTGGCCACTATTTTTTCTGCGCCCGACTCGTCCTGAAGGCAGGCCAAAAAGAAACCCTGTGGGAAGCATGCAAGTCGCGCTATAAACTTATCTTCACTTGCGCGGCTAGTTTCAGGCCAGCTTTGTTCTACTTGCATAATGCCGGGTAAATCTAGTGCTGTGGCTAGTCTAATTGAGATCATATTGATACTGACACCCTAAGTAGTTATCGTAAGTCGTTATTGTGGGTTATATCGTGCTTTGAGGCACTTGCTTTACTAGCGCTTTTAATTCCTGCAACATTGCATTCATTTCTGACAAGGCAAATGCATAATTACGATGACACGCCACCTGAAACAACACCGCAATGCGCTGCTCGTAATACTGAATGCCTAACGGTAAGGAAAATATTAATCTAGCCCCACCTTTTTCAATGATTGGGTATTTTCCATTCAAGGCAAAAGTCACGATATTTACATAAAAAATAAATGCTGAAATGAGTGCAATTAAATACTGAAAATCTATCGTCTTATTAATTTTACTGGCGTGCGTTAGCGTAATAACCGCTTGTTTCAAGAAAAAATCTACTAAATTTTGCATCAGCAATTCTGGCAATGGTAGAGCCAAAGCCCTAAGATTAGTTAAGACTGACTGTTTCTCAGCTAATACTTCTAAATAAACAATATGACTTATTTGATTAGTACTTAAATCCCCATGTGGAAACAACTGTCTAGTTGCCCAGTGAAATTTACCTTTTTTTGCCAAGTCTATTTCCTCAACTACAAGATTTAGATCTTTCTGAAAAACCTCTATCTTATATGCACTAGTAGAAGCGTTTGCAACCACCAGAGCCTCTGAAATAGCTACGCTAGCCAAGGGTTCGCCACCATGTCGGAACAGTACTAAATCGTAATCTGAGTTAGCACCGGCTATTTGAAGGCCTCGCGAGCCGCCAAGGCCAACAGCGACTACACCGCTGATAGCCGATAAGGATTCGATTATTTTTTGCATATCTAACCTAAATAATTGGGACTTTTACTTAACAATCTCTATTTTCGCCTTCACGCGCAAACTTTCCAACAACTTAGCTATCTGTTGCTGGTTCAGGTATTGGCGTAACTGCTCTTTTACTTTATCTAACGTTGGCGCTTTAAAGTCACGCACATCTTCCAGCTTAAGTACATGCCAACCTAAGTTTGTTTGAATAGGCACAGTAGTAAAAAGGCCTTTTTGCAACTTAGACGCAGCATCCGCCAATAATGGTGTAATCGCATTTTTGTTAAACCAGCCTATGCTGCCGCCATTTTCTTTAGTGCCAGTATCTTTAGATTTAGCTTTAGCAAGCTCAGCAAAGTCAGCGCCTTTTGCTAATTGAGCAATAATGTCGCGTGCTTCAGCTTCGGTCTGCACTTGAATATGTCTTGCATTATATTCTTTGTCGCCTAACTGCTTTTTGAAGCGCTCATATTCTGCCTTAAACATATCATCAGTGATTGGGTTGTTCTTAAGATGGTCGTTAATGAGCAAATTTGCCAATAACTCGCGGCGTCTAATTTCTTCGCGCGCTGTAAACTCTGGTTTTTTTTCAATGCCTAAGCGCACCGCTTCTTGGGCTAGCAATTCATTTCGCATTAATTGCGACAAAATCGCCTTATCGTCCGCCTGCCTAACGTTACCCTGATTATCTTGTTTAATGGCCTCAACCAAAGACTGCTTTATCGGTTGACCATTAATCGTGGCCGCTACTGCATCAGCCGCACTCGCAGAAAATGGCAATAAACTGATTAAAACTATAAACGTGAGTTTGATAAAAATATGCATATTGCTTCCTTTAAATAATTTTCAATAACAAGTTAAGACATTTGCATATGATTACTTGGCTATTTTTGGATTTTCTATATATCGAGTAATCCCAGCAAACACGCTAAAA
>CANFZA010000135.1 GCA_947451235.1 Methylophilaceae bacterium
AAATGGCAGTTGCTCACTGGCTTTTTACTCATGCTGGCGTCTACCGCAGCCACGTTGGTGCCACCTTATTTGACCATACCGTTGATGGATAAGGTATTGATTCCCTACCAAAACGGCGCGCCGATTGATATTGGCATGGTGGCTTTATTATTAAGCGGCTTGCTAGGTTCAGCGCTATTAGCTTGGGGTTTAGGTTGGGCACGCAGTTATATTTTGGCCTTAGTTAGCGAACGCATAGGCGCAGATTTACGCACCATTACTTACGAACATTTACTCAAACTTTCGCTGGAATATTTTGGCGGCAAACGCACTGGCGATTTAATGTCGCGCATAGGCTCAGAATCTGACCGCATCTGCGTGTTTTTATCGCTACATTTACTCGATTTTGCCACCGATGTGCTGATGATTATCATGACTTCGGCGATTTTAATTTCCATTAATCCTAAATTAGCTTTAGTCACTTTATTACCGCTGCCGTTTATCGCTTGGATGATACATATCGTGCGCGACAAACTACGCACAGGCTTTGAAAAAATTGACCGCGTTTGGTCAGAAGTCAGCAATGTGCTGGCAGATACCATTCCCGGTATTCGCGTGGTAAAAGCTTTCGCACAAGAAACCCGCGAAGCCAGCCGTTTCCGTGAGGCCAACCAGCACAATTTACTGGTCAATGACCGCATTAACAAAATTTGGTCGCTATTTTCGCCCAGCGTGACGCTACTCACAGAAATTGGCCTGCTGTTAGTTTGGGCATTTGGTATTTGGCAAGTGTCGCACAATGAAATCAGCGTCGGCGTGCTAACGGCTTTTCTAGCCTATATCAGTCGTTTTTACACACGCTTAGATTCTATGAGCCGCATTGTTTCTGTCACGCAAAAAGCCGCTTCTGGCGCTAAACGCATCTTCGATATTCTCGACCATGTTTCTAGCGTGCCAGAACCTAGCAACCCCGTGCATCTTGAAAAAGTCGTGGGACAAATTGAAATTAAAGCTGCAGGTTTCCGCTATGGCAATCGCGCGGTGATTAAAGATTTAAATCTAATCATACAGCCGGGTGAAATGATAGGACTGGTCGGCCACAGCGGCTCAGGAAAAAGTACGCTGGTTAATTTAATGTGCCGTTTTTACGATGTAACGACGGGTGCGATTAATATAGACGGCGTGAATATACGCTCGTTGCCGATTGCAGAATACCGGCGCAATATTGGACTGGTGCTACAAGAGCCATTCCTGTTTTTTGGCAGCATTGCCGAAAATATCGCCTATGGCAAGCCACAAGCAAGCCGCGCAGAAATCGTCGCTGCCGCCCGCGCTGCCCATGCTCATGAATTTATTTTACGTTTGCCGCATGGCTATGATTCAGTGGTGGGTGAACGTGGCCAAGGGTTATCCGGCGGCGAACGCCAACGCATTTCCATTGCCCGAGCATTACTCATAGACCCGCGTATTTTGATACTGGATGAAGCCACCGCTTCAGTCGATACCGAAACAGAAAAAGAAATCCAAAAAGCCTTAGATAATCTAGTGCATGGCCGCACTACTATCGCCATTGCGCACAGGTTATCAACCTTACACAAAGCCAATCGCCTAGTGGTATTAGACCGTGGCGAAATTGTAGAAGTGGGTAGCCATGATGAGCTGATGGCCAGTGAAGGTGCGTACTATCGCCTTTATCAAGCGCAAGCACGCAATGTGGATACCGATTTGGACGATGTTGGCAATAGTGATGCACTCAATAACGGTCAAATGGCCAACAAAGAAACCACGGCCTAATCATGGAACAATTCAACTTAATTGCGGACTTTAGCCTAATCAGAAACAGCGCTGGGCGCTTAGTGCTTACCGCCAGCGATGGCGCTATGCATGACGGCGTATTCCCTGTGCGCGCTTTTCCTATTTCAGCACCGGCAGAAGGTTTATCGTTAATCGGTGAAAATGGCCACGAACTCGCATGGGTCGCCAACTTGGAAGCCTTGCCAAAAGCCACGCGCGAACTCATTGAAAGCGAATTGGCCAGACGTGAATTCATGCCGGAAATTCGTAACATCAGCCAAGTATCGAGCTTTGCCACACCTAGTATTTGGCAAGTTGAAACAGATAGAGGCAACACCGAACTAGCTCTCAAAGCCGAAGATCACATCCGCAGGCTTACGCATACCAGCCTGTTAATTACCGATGCTCACGGCGTTAATTTTCTAATTCGTGATATTGAACAACTAGATAAGCACAGCCGAAAATTGCTCGATAGGTTTTTGTAAGCACGACCGTTGAAATTACTTAACGGCAAAACTCATTGCTATCCGCGGTCAGATTTCCCCAATTAATTAGTCTTTTTAGTGCATTTTCACTGGCCTGTTGCAGTGCAGCAGCTCCGCCTTGCGCATTGGGTGAGAGCGACGTCACGCTTTCCGTAATAAGTTGACTTGAGATAACCTTTTGGGATTTTTTCTCGACAATTAATGCGCTCAACTGAACGACACCCTCGCTAGTGACTGACGTATTAAACACTTGATCGAATGCTTCTACTTTTATTTTCAGACTACAATTCATTGGCGTTTTTGTTAAATTAACCATTTTGCTTAGCTTGTTCGAAAAAAGCTCTGCCGGCGTACCTGACCAGCGACTCTCAGCATAGAAAAAAACACGTAAGGGATTTTGGTAGTTAAGGCGGTAATGAATTTTATTATGGTTGAGAGATTCCGCTGCAATTGGTGTTTCTAATACTAGTTTTGATGTTATCTGTTGATTACTCTCATTTGGAATAGACAAGCCAAAATCATAAACAGCGATATTTTGTGGGGTTTTGTTAATCCCGACGCAAGCGACTAAAGCACTCATAATTACGCTACTAGTGATCAGTAAAGTTATAGGTCTCATTTTAATTCTCATGGCTTAGCATTAAACCCTTCTTCACCTGGCCCTGCTGGCAGCACAGGATTTCCAAATATTATACTTTGCGGGTTGCTCTCAATTACATCAATGAGCTGATTGAAGTGAATGACGCTTCGATTCATGTTTTGAGTCATCGTGTGTAATTGTGGCAAGGTTTCAGTGTCCAACGTGTTCGCAAGCTGATTGCTACTGATTTCAATTTGATTGGCTGTGTTATAGAATTTTTTAGTGGTTAGGCTCAGTTCATTAATGAGCGGTTTTGCCGCATCAAAAGTCTGCCGCATACTTTCTAATGTTTGTACAAGCTGCGCTTTATTTTTATCAGAGACCATTTCATTGGCATTATTGAACATATTGGTCGCAGCATTGATTGCTGGTATAGCTTTCTCAGAGGCCTTATTTAAGTTAGCAATCGCACTATTTAATTTCTGGATATCAACACTTGTTAAGGCTTGATTGGCAGACGCAGTGAATTGACTGCTATTTCGTAAAAGCGTTTCTATTTGCGCTGTGAGTTCTGGACCTTTGGACATTAAATCATCCACAAGTGTAGGTCGAAGCGGAATTTTGCTACCTGCTTGGAGCGCAATGAGATTTTTGCTCTCATCATTAAGATCAATATAAGCTAGCCCAGTTAGGCCTTGTCGACGTAGCTCAGCATAAGCACCACCGCTGAGCTTCAAGGTTTTTGCAACACCAATGTCAATTAGGATGGTGGTTTGCGAGGTTGGGTCTAGTGATATCGCAATTACTTTGCCAACATCAACACCACGGAATTTAACCTTAGCTTCAGGGCTTAGACCTGTCACTGGTAATTGCGAGCTGACAGTGTAGCTAGTACGAGCTTGTTGTGAATCGCTGATCCACCAATACGCAAGCGCCATGCCGATGCCAAGTACTAAGGTAAAAATGCCGACTGCAATTGCATAAGCTCGATTTTCCATGTCTTAATTATAAGCCCTCAAGTCTGCTACGGATAGTTTGGAAAAAATTGATTACAAATGGATGATTACTTTTGGCTAATTCTTGTAATGAACAGTCTGAAATAATATGTTTATCCTCTAACACTGCGACACGTTCAGCTAGCGAGGCTAAGGTCTCCATATCATGGGTGACAAAAATAACCGTTAATCCCAATGACTTCTTAAGTTGTTTAACCAGATCAATAAAGTTATGGCTACGATCAGGATCCAGCCCTGCGGTAGGCTCATCTAGCACCAATAACTCAGGCTCCAGCGCAAGCGCCCGCGCCAAGCCAACGCGTTTCACCATACCGCCTGAAATCTCGGCAGGCAGCAAGTCAGCATTACGCGGTTCTAATTCAACTAAGGCCAGTTTGTGCATTACCAATTGGTAGATGACTGACTCATCAAACTGTTTTAATTCACGTAGTGGGAATGCAATATTGTCGAAAACCGATAGCGCTGAAAATAGGGCTCCCTGTTGAAACAGCACGCCAAAACGGTTCATCAAGCGTCGCTGTGCCACACGCTCCATTGCATGTATATCTTCTCCGAACAGTAGTACTTTGCCACTCTGAGGTTTAGTCAGGCCTATGATATGACGCAATAATGTAGTTTTTCCACACCCAGACCTGCCCACTAAAGCAATAATATCGCCACGCATAACTTTTAAGTTTAGATTATGGTGAACAATGTTGTCACCAAACTCAGTGCAAACATTTTGTATGTCGCAGATGACCTCATCATCAAAGCGGATCTCCTTTGGCGCATTTTGAATGTAATCATCACTCATACGCCAATGCCCCGCGTCACAATTGCAAACAAAGCATTGACCAAAATCACTCCTGATATTGCTGTTACTACCGAGCTAGTTGTACTGTTGCTCAAGCTTTCGGTATTAGGCTTGATGCGTAAGCCAAAGTGGCATGCAACTAAGGCGACAACAAAACCAAACATCAGCCCTTTGATCAAGCTGAGTGTAAGATTTACAGGCTGAACAACCAAGGGTAAATATTCGAAGAAGAAACGAAAACTAATGCCAAGCTCTAAATTTGATGCAAAGGCACCACCGGCGAGTGCCCAGCTTGATGTCCACAACACCAGAAGAGGCGAGACAAAAGTGAGCCCGAGGACTTTGGGCAGGACAACTCGTAAAGTGCGTGAAATCCCCATTGTG
>CANFZA010000136.1 GCA_947451235.1 Methylophilaceae bacterium
AGTATTTTATCTAAGCCCAAGCTACTTAAGCTGTCATGCAATGTTCTAGTGACTTGCCCAATTCGGCTAAGCATATCGTCATTAGTGTTCAGTGCTGGTGCTAGTTCAGATTGTTCAGCTTGTGGCTGTGAAAGTTCGCTATTCATGTTTAAGCCCCAGCTTTTTCAAGTTTCTCGAATATTTTAGTTAGTTTTTCATCCAAAGTGGCTGCGGTAAATGGCTTAACAACATAACCATTTGCACCGGCCTGCGCAGCTGCGATGATATTTTCTTTTTTGGCTTCTGCCGTCACCATTAACACTGGTAGATGTTTTAATTCTGGGTCTGCTCGAATAAGCTTTAACATTTCCAGCCCGTCCATATTGGGCATATTCCAATCTGAAACTATAAAATCAAAACCACCGCCTTTGAGTTTACTTAGTGCAATCGCACCGTCTTCAGCTTCATCTACATTCGTGTAGCCAAGCTCCTTAAGCAGATTGCGGACTATCCGGCGCATGGTAGAAAAGTCATCTACCACAAGAAATTTAGTATTTGGGTTAGCCATGCATTACTCCGTTTACAATTGTCATTCTTGATATTCAGCATTAGCGCTAAATAAAATAAAAAGACTTATTCTGATTTTTTCGATTATTGATTATCAACTACATTTACTCAAGCGTTATTCTAGATTAGTGGCAAATAAGCGACGCTGATCCTTGGACTATCTGCCAAATGATGACTTAGTACGAGTTACACACGCAAAGCTCTAGCACTATTTGCTACCAAATAATTAAGTACCAGTTTTGGCAACTCATTAAGATGCGCAATTTCATCTACGCCACCATGAGCAACAGCCTCTTTAGGCATGCCATAAACCACACAGCTTTCTTCATTTTGTGCAAAATTATAAGCACCGGCATTTTTCATTTGCGCCATACCAACCGCGCCATCTTTGCCCATGCCAGTCAAAATAACACCAATAACGTTTTTACCGGCAAAAGCCGCAGCAGATTCAAACAATACATCCACAGAAGGCTTATGGCGATTCACTGGCGGCGCATCACTTAACTGGGTGACATAGTTCGCACCACTTCTAGCCAGCAATAAATGCTTATCACCGGGCGCAATATAGGCGTGGCCAGGTAAAATGCGCTCACCGCCTTCAGCCTCTTTCACAGAAATCTGACAAAGTGAATCTAGACGATTTGCAAATGATTTTGTAAAACCTGCCGGCATGTGCTGGGTAATTAAAATGCCTGGGCAATCTGATGGCATCTGCAATAAAAAGGATTTAATGGCCTCTGTACCACCAGTAGATGCACCAATAATCAACAGCTTTTCACTACTGATTATTGGGTTACGCAAAGGCGCTGGCGCTGAGCTTTCTGCTTTAGCGACTGAATGACGGGGCAATGAAATGATTCTCGCCTGTGCGGCTGCGCGTATTTTATCGGCAATAATATCGGTATATTCACGCATGCCGTCGGTAATAGACATTTTTGGTTTTGTTACAAAATCAATAGCACCAAGCTCTAGTGCGCGCATGGTAATTTCTGAACCACGCTCAGTTAGTGTGGAAACCATCACCACCGGCATAGGCCGTAAGCGCATTAGTTTTTCTAAAAAATCTAAACCATCCATCTTTGGCATTTCAACGTCTAGCGTCAATACGTCTGGGTTCAACTGCTTAATCATGTCGCGTGCGATGAGTGGATCTGGCGCTGCGCCAACCACAATCATATCGCGCTGGCTATTTATAATCTCAGTTAACAAACTGCGAATCAAGGCAGAATCGTCAATGACCAACACTTTTATTTTCATATCAATTTTCTCAAGTTTTTTCTTTTTTATACTTTTAAATTTGCGATTTTATTAATGATTAAAACAAGTCGATCTCGCCGCCAACATCAGTGGCTTTTAGTTTACTTGCGTAAGCTTCTTCACGTTTCACCAATGTATCGTTATGCATATTTTTAAGTTTCTTAACTAATACCCGTCCGCTTTTCGGAAAGTAATAAACTTTTCTTGGATAAATATCCAACAGATCTTCACTAGTAACGCGAATACGCTCTTCTTTAAGAAATTTGCGGACAAATATGGCGTTTCTATCGCCAACGTTGAGTGTTGTAAAACTTTTCAGCACATTACCACCGCCAAAAATCTTGGCTTCTAAGTTCTCGCGTCGTGCACCGTTTCGTAGTAATTGGTTAATTAACACTTCCATGGCATAA
Organism: Methylophilaceae bacterium; assembly: GCA_947451235.1. GTDB lineage: Bacteria > Pseudomonadota > Gammaproteobacteria > Burkholderiales > Methylophilaceae > Methylotenera. The sequence continues at coordinate 2,214 of CANFZA010000136.1, forward strand.
GTGCCGTAACGCATAGACTCTGAAACAGGGCTATCTTTATCAGCAGCGGCGCTATCTGGCAGCATGAAGTGGTTCATGCCACCTATGCCGGTTACGGTATCGCGTATACAGGCTGAAACGCACGAGCCTAGCACCGTCACAATCAGCATATCTTTGTCGGTATAGTAGTATTCGCCGGGCGATATCTTGGCGGCCTCACAATCAAAGGTGCGGTCAAAATATAGCGTGGTTGAAATTTCTTCTTGTAGCATGCTCATACAATTATTTATTTACCCTGTGTGCTAGTTTGCTTAGTGTTTTTACCGCCACCTAATTCGTAGACGGTTTTACCGCGTAAATGAAAGGCATTCGAAACGTAGAGAAAGTTTTCCGAGTGCCCCGCGAACAGCAAAGCGTGCGGTTTCATTAAAGGTACAAAATGGCTTAATATTTTAGATTGAGTTGGCTTATCGAAATAAATCATTACATTTCGACAAAAAATAGCATCAAAAGGCTCTTTTAGCGCCCATTGCTCATCTAGCAAATTAAGCTGACTGAAAGTAATCAGGCTACGTAATTCATTGCGTACGCGCACCGAACCCTCTTGTGCACCGGCGCCTTTTTGGAAGAAATTTTTACGTCGTTCATCAGATAATTTGCTAACGCGTTCATACGGATAAACGCCGCGTGAGGCGGTAGCAATAACATTCGTATCGATATCTGTGGCAATAATTTGAACGGGCGGTTTCATCGTGCCAAACGCCTCGCAAGCCGTCATTGCAATCGTATAAGGCTCTTCGCCTGTGGATGCTGCAGAACACCATATACGAATAGGCGTTTTAAGATTAACCAAATGTTCGGCAAGGATAGGAAAATGGTGCTCTTCACGAAAAAATGACGTTAGATTAGTCGTTAAAGCATTCGTAAAGGCTTCCCACTCGTCTGGGTTATTTTCGCTTTCTAAGTTATCAAGATACCCTTTAAAAGAATCATAACCTACCGCGCGTAATCTGCGACCAATACGGCTATACACCATGTCAGACTTAGCTTCTGATAGTGAAATACCCGCATGCTGATAGATGAGTTTGCGTACTCTAGAAAAATCGTTCGCAGTAAATTCAAATTCACGATCATTTTGTTTTTTTTCTATAAGCATCACAAACTCTCATCACATCATAGTAGGAAAAAATCTTTCCTATTTTTCAACATTTAAGGCCATGGTTAAAAAACCATGCGCCCTTACACACTTACTTAACCGTTGCTTGGCGTTAATGGATTACGCTCTTTCATTTGATTAACTGCTACATCTGATGGATCTGCAGCTGTTGGTGCATCCATAAACGGGCTACGCTCTTTCAACTCAGAAATTGCTTTATCTGCCACTCTTCTATTACGATCTTCTTTGTTTCTAGCGGCAAATGGATGTGAAGAATCTTTGTAGATTTTCAATAAATCAGCGGCTTTTGGTTCACGGGCAATTGCACTTTTAATAGCAATTTTAGTCGCTTCGTAGTTCCAATCTTGAATACGGTCATCCATGTCTGCTGTTTGATCAATAAATACGCCTACACAGATAAATACATCATCAGCTTCTTCAACTGGAATAGTGCCATCAGCAACACAATCCATAATTGCCATTGAAATGCCGCGTTGAGCTGGGCCAAACATCTGTAATGATTGTTTAGTATTACGTAAGGTCACTTTATTGAACATGACAGTGTTTGGTTTAACCATCATATTTGGTGCAATAATGGCTAACAAACCGTTAACACCTTCTTTTTGATCCGTTAAAGTACGGCAAAATGCATCTTCAGCAGCACTACCGCGTGGTCCCATAATCAAATCGATATGCGCCACATTTTTAAGATCCAAACCGCTACCATCTGGGCGATTTTCAATCACTAAACCTTCACCTACTAAAACACGATCAATAACAGCCATTTTCATTCTCCTGAATATTTAAGTATTAATACCTACAAATTAAGCATCGCTTATTCGCTTTGCTGTCGCCTTACTAATAACGTTCTACACTTTAATCCTACAACAAATCAACCATTACTCAGCCTTTTATGCTGAGGCTTATAGGCATTGCTTTCTTCTTCCAAACTAAACACACTTACAGCTTTCATCAATTCATCCGCTTGCTCCATCATCGATTCAGCGGCTGCCGCTGCCTCTTCAACCAAAGCGGTATTTTGCTGCGTCATATCGTCCATTTTCATAACAGCATCATTCACTTGCTCAATGCCAGCACTTTGCTCGCTAGAAGCTGCTGCAATTTCGCCAATAATATCTGAAACACGTTTTACTGAAGTCACAATTTCTTGCATGGTATGACCCGCATTTTCAACTTGTCTAGTGCCTTCGGCTGTCTTGTTCACTGAGTCTGCAATTAGCTCTTTAATCTCTTTAGCAGCACTAGCTGAGCGTTGCGCTAGGTTACGCACTTCACCAGCAACTACTGCAAAACCACGGCCTTGTTCTCCAGCCCTTGCCGCTTCTACTGCGGCATTTAACGCTAAAATATTGGTTTGAAAGGCAATGCCATCAATCACAGAAATAATGTCTTCGATCTTTTTCGCGCTGGTGTTAATAGAACTCATGGTGGTGACTACTTCAGAGACTACATCACCGCCTTTAATCGCAACCCCAGAGGCCGCTGTGGCAAGCTGATTGGCTTGTTTGGCGTTGTCGGCATTTTGTTTAACGGTTGATGAAAGCTCTTCCATGCTGGCTGCTGTTTTTTCTAATGAAGCCGCTTGCTCTTCGGTGCGGCGTGATAGATC
>CANFZA010000137.1 GCA_947451235.1 Methylophilaceae bacterium
AATAAAGCCACCATGCCAATATCAATCGGCGCGCCGTTTTGGTAGGGAATCAATACCTTATCCATCAACGGTATGGTCAAATAAGGTGGCACCAACGTGGCTGCGGTAGACGCCAGCATGAGTAAAAAGCCAGTGAGCAACTGCCATTTATATGGTTTGGCAAAACGCCATAACCTGAACAGCGTCCAAGTAGAAGGCGGCGCATCTATCGTGCTACTGCATTGCGGACACTCGTCTTGATCAGCTTCCAGTGGAAATTGGCAGTTCGGGCAAGTTTCTGTGGCTTTAACGACAATAGGCTGGCCACTTAAAAAGCTAGCAAGTTGCAGCTCAAATTGTTTGATAAAGCGCGTGGCAGAAAAATCGTTGGCTAAGGTATAAAACCAATGCGCTAGCTGAATTTCGCCATCAAATAATTCAACATTTGCCACGCCAGCATTGTCGTGATGCTTTAGTGTTAAGCCCGCTTTGAATGCGTAACTTTCTAGAGCTTCAGAAGCTGTAGCATCTGCGGCGCCTATACTCAGCAAGCGCTGATTGGTAATCAGCAATAAGCGCTTTTTAAAGTGTAGCGTTGCATCAAGATTAATCTCCAGCCACGCGCAGATTTCTTCGGTATTTTTAAGATGTAACTGTGCCGCCGCCTGCCAAGCTGGCGGCAAGGTTTTGTTTGTTACAGGTGTCGGGAGGATTTTGTTGTTCACAGCGGCTGAGTGTACTACAATCGAGGCACCTCATAAATAGGTATAAATAGTTTATTGTCAGCCTGCTGTAAGCTTGGTGATGCAAAATTATTATCTTTATATTCGTTTTAATTCATCTGGATAAGTTGATGAAGTTCATCAAAATACTACCTTTACGCGGCCCCAATATTTGGACATATCGTCCAGTGTTAGAGGCATGGCTAGACATCGGCGCCTTAGAAGATTCGCCATCTAATACCATCCCCGGTTTTTACGAGCGGCTTACCGCTTGGTTACCTTCTTTAGTGGAACATCGTTGTGGCATAGGCGAGCGCGGTGGGTTTTTACAGCGCGTGCGTGAGGGCACTTGGCCCGGTCATATTTTGGAACACGTGACGCTAGAGTTGCAAACTTTAGCCGGCATGCAGGGCGGCTTTGGTAAAGCGCGTAGCACCAATGTGCGTGGTGTTTATAAAGTAGTTGTGCGTTCACGCAACGAGCAAGTGAGCCGTGTGGCCATGCAGGCAGCGCGAGATTTAGTAATGGCGGCCATTGAAGATACGCCGTTTGATTTGCCAGCGACGCTGACTCAATTACGCGACATGGTCGATTCGCTGTGCCTAGGACCTAGTACGGCTTGTATCGTAGATGCAGCCACTGAGCGCAATATCCCGTCTATTCGGCTGACCGATGGTAACTTAGTGCAGTTAGGCTATGGCGCCAGTCAGCACCGTATTTGGACGGCTGAGACTGATCAGACCAGTGCTATCGCGGAAGGTATTTCTAGCGACAAAGATCTGACTAAACAATTATTACAATCATGCGGCGTGCCGGTGCCTGATGGTCGCATTGTAGAAGATGCTGACGATGCTTGGGACGCAGCGCAAGATATCGGCCTGCCTGTGGTGGTGAAACCTAGCGACGGTAATCATGGGCGCGGCGTATCGACAGAATTGATGACGCGTGAAGAAATTGCCGCAGCTTTTGATTTGGCCGATGCCCAAGGTAGCGAAGTGATAGTTGAGCGCTTTGTGCGCGGTGATGAACATAGATTGCTTATAGTCGGCGGTAAGCTGGCGGCGGCCGCTAGAGGTGAATTTGTTTCAGTGCTGGGTGATGGCGTTGCCTCTATTAGACAATTGATAGACTTGCAAATTAATACCGATGCCAGGCGCGGTGAGGCCGAAGAGTTTCCGCTTGATTTGATTCTAGTCGACAAAAACCCCTCAGTAGTTTTTGAAATCACCCGCCAAGGCTACACCCCAGAATCAATCTTGCCGCAAGGCACAAAAGTAGTTATTCAGCGTAATGGTAACGTGGCGCTTGATGTCACAGACCTTGTGCATCCTGAAGTGGTTGCTATGGCCACGCTGGCTGCCAGAATTGTTGGACTAGATATTGCCGGCATCGATATGGTGGTAGAAGATATTTCGCAACCCTTAGATAAACAGCGCGGCGCCATTGTTGAAGTGAATGCTGGCCCCGGTTTATTGATGCACCTTAAACCTGCCGAAGGCGAAGCGCGCCCAGTAGGCAAAGCAATTGTGGATAGCTTGTTTATTGAAGGCGCAACGGGACGGATTCCCGTGGTTGGCATTACTGGCACCGATGGCGCTAGCCTGACCGCACAAATTGTCGCCAATCTAGCGCATATCAGCGGTAAGCATGTCGGCTTAGCCTGTCGTGATGGGCTTTATTTAGATAATCGTCAGCTAGAAAAGCGCGATTGTGCTACTTGGGCCGCTGGGCAAAAATTACTGATTAACCGTATTGTTGATACTGCGGTCATCGAAAACAGTCTTACTACAATATTGTCTGAAGGTTTAGCTTACGACCGTTGCCAAGTAGGCGTGGTGGTTAATATTGCGCCAGAAAAGCACTTTGGTGAATATTATTTAGAAACAGCAGAGCAAGTATATAACGTGGTACGCACGCAGGTGGATGTAGTGTTAAGCACCGGCGTGGCCGTGTTGAATGCCGATGATGCTTTAGTGGCAGAAATGGCTGAGTTATGCGATGGCGAAGTGATTTTGTTCACGCAAGAGGCAAAATCCGAAGTTGTAGAAGCACATTTGCAAAATGGCGGTCGAGCTGTGGTGCTAAATGATGGTCGATTAACCTTAGCTGTAGACGGTAAGCACGTATTGCTAGCAAAATTGGCGGCTGTGCCATTCTTGCAGTCAACGCAAGATGATGCTCAAAGAAATATCCAAGTCATGGCTTTGCTGGCCGCTATCGGTGCTGCATGGGCGCTAGATATTTCTGCTGAACTTATCTGCGCCGGCATCGAAACTTTCAAAGTTAAAGTGACGGATGTTAAAGCGACTGATGCTAAATAACTTCATGGCTATAAATAGTCTGATGATGAATATTGCTATAAAAATTAGATGTGTATAAAACTATGATGTGTATAAAAACAAGGAAAACTGCTTGATGGAAGTCTCCCGTATTCGTGCCTTGCGCGGCCCCAACCTGTGGAGTCGGCATACCGCCATTGAAGCTGTCGTTCGCTGTACTGACTTAGAATGCAATATTGCCAATATTGACGGTTTTGAATCACGCCTACGTGCGCGATTTCCAGAAATTGGCCCACTTCAATTGGCTGGTCATGAAGAAGCGATTTCTTTAGCGCATGTCTTGCAACTTGCGGCGCTGGCGTTACAAGCGCAGTCTGGTTGCCGCGTTACTTTTAGCCGCACAGCCGCTACCCCAGAGGCAGGCGTCTATCAAGTGGTGATTGAATATACCGAAGAAGAGGTGGGTCGGCAGGCGCTTAACTTAGCGATTCATCTTTGCCAATCAGCCATTGCTAATGCTCCTTTTGAGATTACTTCAGCGCTCGCCCAATTAAAAGATTTAGATGAAGATGTGCGTTTAGGGCCAAGTACTGGCGCCATTGTTGATGCAGCAACCGCACGAGGCATTCCTTTTAGACGTTTAACTGCAGGCAGTCTAGTGCAGTTTGGCTGGGGCAGTAAGCAACGCCGTATTCAAGCCGCTGAAACCGATAATACCAGCGCCGTTTCAGAAGCCATCGCCCAAGATAAAGAATTAACCAAAAGACTGCTAGATGCCGCAGGCGTGCCAGTACCAGAAGGACGAGAAGTCACTGATATTGAAGACGCTTGGTTAGCGATGACTGAAATTTCAGGCGCGGTAGTGGTGAAGCCTAAAGATGGTAATCAGGGTAAAGGCGTAACCGTTAATATTAATACGCGTGAGCAATTAAATATTGCTTATGCCGCTGCCGCTGAAATTAGCGAAGAAGTTTTAATCGAGCGATTTATTCCCGGTAGTGATTTTCGCTTTTTAGTGGTTGGTAGCAAGCTAGTGGCAGCCGCTAGACGTGAACCGCCATTAGTCATTGGCGATGGTGTGCAAACTGTGCGCCAACTAGTTGACCAAGTTAATTTAGACCCGCGCCGTGGTGCTGGGCATGCCACTTCATTGACCAAGATTCGTATAGACGATATTGCCTTAGCGAGCTTGGCATTGCAAAATTTTGCTGTGGATAGCGTGCCTAGCAAAGGCGTGCGTGTAGTTTTGCGTAGCAATGCTAATTTAAGCACTGGCGGAACTGCCACGGATGTGACTGATGATGTACACCCAGCCTTGGCCGCCAGCGCAGTAGCCGCTGCGCTAATGATAGGCTTAGATATTTGCGGCGTAGATGTGGTGTGCGATAGCGTGCAGCAACCGCTTGAAAAGCAAGGCGGCGGCGTGGTGGAAGTAAACGCAGCGCCAGGTTTGCGTATGCATTTACAGCCCTCATTCGGCAAAGGTCGTGCCGTAGGCGAGGCGATTGTTTCCAGCATTTTTGCCGCAGGCGACAATGGCCGTATTCCCATTGTGACGGTAGCTGGCACTAACGGCAAAACCACAACGGTGCGCCTAATTGCCCATATTATGACTTGTCAGGGTTTAAGAGTCGGCATGACCAACTCTGATGGCGTTTATATTCAAGGCAGGCGCATTGATACTGGCGATTGTAGTGGGCCAAAAAGTGCGCGTAATGTGTTGATGCATCCGGATGTGGATGCGGCGGTTTTTGAAACTGCACGCGGTGGAGTGTTGCGCGAAGGTTTAGCCTTTGATCGCTGCGATGTCGCAGTGGTCACTAATATCGGTATGGGTGATCATTTAGGTTTGAGCTATATCACAACGGTAGAAGATTTGGCCGTGGTGAAACGCGTAGTGGTGCAAAATGTGTCGCCAGACGGCGTAGCCGTGCTTAATGCGGCGGATCCCATGTCGGCGGCTATGGCTAGTTCATGCCCCGGTTCA
>CANFZA010000138.1 GCA_947451235.1 Methylophilaceae bacterium
TGGTTTGTACGTGATTGCTAGGTTTGCCTTTGGCTGTCGTACCATTATGGCACGTTGCACAACCGCTAGTAATCCCAGTGTGGTTGAACGTTGCGCCAGCAAATGAAGATGTAGACTTATGACAACTCTCACAAGTCGCAGTGGTTTGTACGTGATTGCTAGGTTTGCCTTTGGCTGTCGTACCATTATGGCACGTTGCACAACCGCTGAGGATGCCAGTGTGGTTGAACGTCGCCCCAGCAAATGAAGTGGTTGATTTATGGCAGGTTTCACAAGCGGCTGAAGTTTGCACATGAGTGCTAGATTTACCTAAAGCCGTCGTGCCGTTATGACAGCTCGCACAACCGCTAGTAATCCCAGTGTGGTTGAACGTTGCGCCAGCAAATGAAGATGTCGATTTATGGCAGGTTTCACAAGCAGCTGACGTTTGCACATGAGTGTTAGATTTACCTAAAGCCGTAGATCCGTTATGGCAGCTAGCACAACCGCTAGTAATACCGGTGTGGTTAAACGTAGCGCCAGCAAATGAAGTGGTCGATTTATGGCAAGTTTCACAAGCAACAGAGGTTTGTACGTGATTGCTAGATTTACCTAAAGCCGTCGTGCCGTTATGGCAGCTCGCACAACCACTAGTAATACCGGTATGGTTAAAAGTAGCCCCAACAAATGAGGATGTCGATTTATGACAAGTTTCACAAGCAGCTGAAGTCTGTACGTGATTGCTAGATTTACCTAAAGCCGTCGTGCCGTTATGACAGCTCGCACAGCCGCTAGTAATCCCAGTGTGGTTGAACGTTGCGCCAGCAAATGAAGATGTTGATTTATGGCAGGTTTCACAAGCAGCTGAAGTTTTTACGTGATTGCTAGATTTCCCTAAAGCAGTAGTGCCGTTATGGCAACTAGCGCAACCACTAACGATACCTGCATGGTTCATCGTCGCTCCACTTTTAAAGCTAGCGGTGCTCTTATGACAAGTTTCACAGCTAGCGCTTGTCGATATATGATTGCTGGATTTACCTACCGCCGTTGCCCCGTTATGACAAGTAGCACAACCGCTGACGATACCCGCATGGTTGAATTTTGCACCTGCAAATGAATTAGTCGAGGTATGACAAGTTTCACAACTTGCATTAGTGATTACATGACTACCTGACTTCCCTTTTGCTCTTGATCCATTATGGCAACTTGCACAATTTCCAGTAATACCAGAATGGTCGAATCTGATAGCGCCAGAAAAGCTTGAAGTAGATTTATGGCAAGTTTCGCAAGAAGCCGTTGTTTGTACATGACCGGAAGATTTCCCTCTTGATTTAACACCATCGTGGCAACTTACACAGTTTCCAACAATACCTGTGTGGCTAAAAGTGACTGAAATCCAATCGGTAGACTTATGGCAAGTTTCACAGCTTGCAGTTGTTGGAATATGCTGACTTGGTTTTGCCGTTGATGCAGCACGACCACCGGAAGTATGGCAGCTAGAACAATCTTTTGGTGTCCCTTTAAAAACACCTCTAACGTGGCAAGATTCACAACTAGCTTGGCTATGTGCGCCGCTTAATAAAAACCCTGTTTTACTGTGATTAAAATTAACATGGGTTTTACCTGACGAAGTTGCAGCCGTTGCGTCACCTATGGCAATGGAAAAACAAACGATGAGCGCCGCTACAAACAAACCTATCCATCTAAAAATGACTGGCATGCAGGCATATTTTGATGAATCTATATATTTCAGTGTGCTCATTAGTTTCATTACTTGCTCCCCAAGGAGTTGTAGGCTACGTTACTTAACCCGTTATAAATTTTCAATTTTATTTTCCAACACCCAATTGCAGGCGAGCAAGAATTGTGCTCACTAATTAATCAACAAATAATATTGAACTTTTATGTAGTTATTATGTATTAACGCATGATATGTGTGATAATTTCACACGTCAATATATTTGTGTAAAATATTCCCACATTTTTGTATAATAAAGATATGAATAAAAGTAATGATGTAATTTCAGAAAATCCAGTGAAGCAGAAAGTGCTCACTGCCTTGCAGCGCGTACTAAAACCGCTAGTAAGATTAGCGCTTGCACAAGGCGTTAATTACCAAATGCTACTGGAAACATTAAAGGTTGTTTTTGTACAAGTCGCAGAAGAAGAATTTAAATTAGACGAACGCGAACAAACAGATAGCAGAATTAGCTTACTAACAGGCTTACACAGAAAAGATGTGCATCGACTTCGCGACCAGCCTGATAACGCACAAAACCAGCATTCACTAGTGACGCTAGGCTCTCAACTAGTAGGCTTATGGGTGAGTGACGCTGATTTTATAGACGCAATAGGCAACCCAAAACCTTTGCCAAGACTTGCCAGTGTAGGCGGCGAGCTTTCGTTTGATCGCCTAGTAGCACGTGTTAGTAAAGATATTCGCGCAAGGCCTGTGCTAGACGAATGGCTAAGAGTGGGTGTAGTACATATTAATGATGATGATTGCGTCTGCCTAAATACCGCAGCTTTTGTGCCCAGCGAAGATTTTGATAGCAAACTATTTTTCTTTCAACAAAATATCCACGATCATATTGCAGCTACCACACATAATTTAATGAATATCACACCGCCAATGTTAGAGCGCTGCGTATATTACGATGGCCTGACCGTAGAGGCTATTAATGAATTGAAAATAATGGGTGAAAGCCAAGGCATGGTGGCGCTAAAAGCAGTGAATGCGCGAGCCATTGAATTGCAAGCTATGGCACTCACCTCCTCAGCAGCCAATCAAAGATTTACTTTTGCAATGTACTTTTACCATGCAAAAGAAAAGCAAGCGCCTAGATGATACAAAAAACCGCAAATGAAAATCGTACAAATTAAAAAACAGTCAATAAAAGCAATAACATCGAGACTATCAATATTACTGCCACGTACTCTAGCGGCAACCCAACAGGGCTAATCCAGTATGAAGATATTTTTACGTAATTGCTTTTTAAGCATCATCACCAGCCTGTCTTTATCGGCAATGGCAAACCCTTGCGATGATGGTGGCATAGGCGGTACAGGTATTGCGCTAAGTCGCGGCATTGGTGGCACAGGCATTACACTTGAATCCGGCGGCATTGGCGGTACGGGTATCTCTAATGTAGAAAAAGGGATAGGCGGAACCGGCATTAAAGCAAATAGTGGCATTGGTGGCTCTGGATTCAAGGCCGATAGTGGCTTAGGCGGCACAGGGGTTGTAGGCGTCATTACAGGCTTTGGTAGTATCTGCGTTAACGGTTTGGAGCTACATTTTTATAACGATACGCCGGTAGAATTAGATGGCAAAAAAATCAGTAGTCAAGATTTAGCCATAGGCCATGTGGTTGCTGTGCAAGCATCAGGTAGCGGTCAATCTTTGGTGGCAAAAAGCATACGTGCTTTCCATCAGGTGACAGGGCCAATTACCACGTTAAACACATCTAATGGAAAGTTAAGTGTCTTGGGTCAGTCCGTCAGTGCTAATCCGGCCCAACTCAAAGGCATGCAAGTAGGCCAATGGGTTAACGTTAGCGGTTTGCGTAAGGCCGATGGCAGTGTAATAGCAAGTCGAATCGACCAATCAAAAGGACAAAAAATCGCTCAAACCGTGGGTAGCTTAACGCGTAAAGGTAATCAACTTTACCTCGCTGGAACAAGAATTGTGGGCTTACCTACTATGATTAACAACATAAATGCTGATACGCATATCACTGGTGATTGGAACGGTCGCGCACTAAGCGTTAAAGATATGTCCACGGGTCCAGTAAGCGAATTACTTCAAAAGGTTGAAGTATTCCACTTACAAGGCATTGCTGCCGGAGATGTCGTTAATGGCAAATTTAAACTTGCCGACCAACAAATGTTCGTGACTCAGCAAGTAAAAATTACAGGTAAAACAACGAGCAAGACCATAACGGATATAACAGTCATTGTGCGCGGGCAAATGAAAGATGGTAAACCTAACGCGCAGTCGATTGAAGTAGATACTAATAAGTCAAAATATGAAAATCAGCTGCATGGAGCGGAATCTAAGCTGAATAAAACTTCATCATCACATGAATTAAATGGGAAGCTAACACCGGATCACGAAACTAATCATGACTCATTAGAATCACTACAATTAGGAAGCGACAGAGTATCAGAGCGTTATGAAAAAGCTGAAAGTGTTGATGACTCAAGTAATGTTGAAAGAACTGAAAAAGTCGAGAAGGTAGATGCGGTAGAAAAAGCTGAAAAGGTCGAAAAAGCTGAGAGGATTGAGAAAGTAGAGAAAGTAGAGAAAGTAGAGAAAGTAGAGAAAGTAGAGAAAGTAGAGAAAGTAGAGAAAATTGAGAAAGTTGAGAAAGTAGAGAAAGTTGAGAAAGTAGAGAAAGTTGAGAAAGTAGAGCGAATTGAGCTGCCAGAAAAAGTGGAGAAAATAGAGTTGCATTACTAGCTTTTTAAAAAAACTTTAAAAGCGATAAAATGTCGCGCTAAGCATATCTAGCTAATTTAAAAAAAATCCACAATGATAGATGAGTATTATATGAACAATAAAAAAAATGTAGCATTCACAGGTGTTTTTCTAGCAATCTTAAGCTTACAAACAAATGTCAGCCATGCTGAAGGAACCTTTAGCCTAACCAGCGGCATAGACTATAGCTCTGGTAAATACGGACAATCTGACTCCACAGACATTACTTACATCCCTTTTGTCGCAAAATACGAAATGGAAAACACCACGTTAAAAATTACCGTGCCTTGGGTTAGTATTACCGGCCCAGGCGACGTGGTAGGCGGCAATACTCCCATTGTGCTTGGCACATCAAACAGACCAGTTACCACCCAAGAAGGCTTGGGCGACATTGTTATTTCCGCCACGCAGACAGTGGCGAAAATTGGTGAGTCTCATCCTCTAATTTTAGATATAACGGGTAAAGTGAAACTTGCCACCGCATCATCATCAAAAAA
>CANFZA010000139.1 GCA_947451235.1 Methylophilaceae bacterium
AAGCTAAATATTCAACCACGGCTTTACTATTCATCGGCGGCGTATGGTGTGGGTTGGATGAGCCGTAAATAGCAATTAACTTTTTATCTAACGCCGCGGCAACGTGCATAAGGCCAGAATCATTGCTGACGACTGCATCGCAAAGTGACATTAAATCTATCGCTTCACTTAAGTTGGTTTTTCCGCCTAAATCTAAGCATTTATTTTGCGTTAATTGGTTGATTTCTTTGGTGACGGGAATATCTTTGTCCGAGCCAAATAGCCATACTTGCCAGCCTTTGTTGAGCGCATCACGCGCAACTTCTGCGTAATATTCAGCTGGCCAGCGCTTGGCTTCGCCATATTCTGCACCTGGGCAAAGGCCTAAAATTTTAGATTGAGGCTTGTTAACGCCAAGTTTCTGTAAAGTTGCTAAGGCGTTATTTTGATTCGAAACTAAGCTAGGATTAGGTAATTCAGCCGGTAATATTGCCTGTGCGGCTAAACCTAAAGTGATAAATCGATCGACCGTGCGTGGCAGTTTTGTTTTATCTAGCGGTCGAATATCGTTAATTAAACCATAGCGCATTTCACCCAAAAAGCTGGTGCGCTGCGGAATGTTAGCGGCAAAAGGCAAAATGGCCGATTTCAATGAATTGGTCAAAATGATGGCTTGTGTATAACCTTCATGGCGCAAGCTTTTGCCAAATTTAATGCGCTCTAACAATGCAAATTGCCCATGCTTAAAAGGCAACGCTATGCCTTTATTTATTTCAGGCATGCGTTCAATTAAGGGCAAAGTCCAAGGCGGTGCGGCAACATCAATCGTGCAATTTGGCTGTTGCGTTTTGAGCGTTTTGAATAAACTTTGTGCCAGTACCATGTCGCCCACCCAAGCTGGGCCTAGTACCAATATTTTTGGTGATGCTGACATAGTTGAAGGCGCCATGCTTAACTGCCTAGTTTTTTGATGATATTGCTCGTACTACGACCTTGCACTAAAGGGATTAATTTCACGCTACCGCCCCAAGATTTCACCTCAGTGCCACCCACTACTTGGTCTTCTGTGTAATCATCACCTTTAACAATCACGTCAGGTCTAATTGCATCAATTAATTGTAATGGTGTATCTTCATCAAACAAAATAACCGCATCCACCGCAGCCAATGCGGCTAATACGCGCGCTCGGTCTTGCTCATGAATCACTGGTCGGCTCGGGCCTTTTAAGGCGCTTACCGAGCGATCTGTGTTTAGTCCTAGAATAAGTTTATCGCCAGTTTTTTTAGCAGCTTCTAAATAAGTTACATGGCCAGCATGCAACAAATCAAAACAACCATTGGTGAATACTATTTTTTGCTTATTTTCTTTCCAATGCTTCACCAGCGCGACTAATTGCGCTTTGTCACAAATTTTATCCGCTTGCGATTGCCCATCTTCGCTGGCTAAGGCTTTTAGTAACTCAGTTAACGACACAGGCACGGTACCTACTTTACCCACCACAATCGCGGCGGCAATATTGGCTAATTGCAGCGCATCATGTGGCGTTAAACCATGTACTAAGCCGGCCGCGAGCGTAGCGATGACTGTGTCACCAGCGCCAGAAACATCAAACACTTTTTTAGCGGTGGCTGGAATATGCGCGGTATGTTGGTCATCAATGAAAGAAATACCTTCTTCGCCGCGTGTAACTGCCAAAAAATCTAAGCCTAACTCTTCTTTAAGCTGCTTGGCGGCCAGTAATAAAGCCTCAGTTTCATGCATGGCAACACCGCAAGCTTCAGCAGTTTCTTTTTTATTCGGCGTGAGTGCGCTAGCGCCTTTATATTTGCTGTAATCGCGGCCTTTTGGGTCTGCAATAACAGGAATACCTAGTTGCTTACATTGCAAAATAATGGCTTTGCATGAAGCGTCGCTCAATAAACCTTTTGCATAATCGGATAAAATTACCATCGCTGGTTTGCCGCTCAGCGCTTTGCTTACATGATTGAGTAATTGTGTGTTCTCTTCGGCGCTAAATGCGGCTGCACTTTCGTCATCTATTCGCACAATTTGTTGATTGCCGCTCATCACTCTGGTTTTTGAAATGGTCGGTCTGTCTTGGCTAGACATCACTAGTGCTGTATCCACGCCAGAATCCGTGATAATTTTTTTCAGCGTTTCGCCTGTGGCATCGTCGCCAATGCAACCGATGATTTGCGTGTGCAAGCCTAAGCCACTCAAGTTTGCTGCCACATTGGCTGCGCCGCCTGCGCGGTCTTCAGATGCTTTAAGCAATACCACTGGCACTGGCGCTTCTGGCGAAATGCGATTGACGCTGCCCATTAAATAGCGATCTAACATCACATCGCCTATCACTAATATGGTTTTTTTAGCAGCGCTAAAATGGCGAACAGCTTCTATTAAATGTGCATTCATACGGCAATAACTTTCAGTAAATCTGTAGCGTTAATAAAACCTTTAAGCATTGCTTAATCAGCTTCCAGCATGTCGCATAAGCTATGGCCAATAAAAATATGCGCTTCTTGAATTCTTGGCGTATCGCTACTTGGCATGATTAGATTAAATTTACATAATTCCTGTAATTTCCCACCAGTACCACCAGTCAAACCTATCGTGGTCGCGCCTATGGCATTGGCTTCAATCATGGCATTCACTACATTTTTGCTGTTACCAGAAGTGGTGATGCCGATAACAGTATCTTCTGGGCGGCAAAGTGCTTCAATTTGGCGAGCAAAAATATAATCGTAACCATAGTCATTGCCTATAGAGGAGATGATAGAAGTGTCCGTTGTCAGGGCTATTGCAGGTAAACCGCGACGCTCTTTTTTATAACGGCCGACAATTTCTGCGGCAATGTGTTGACTATCTGCCGCGCTACCACCATTGCCCATAATCAAGATTTTACCGCCACGTTTCATCGTCGCGCGTAACTCATTAGCCACGGCAATCACTTGGGGAAATATGCTTTGCAATTGGGCGAACATCGCGCTGTGTGCTTGCAATTCGTGCAGTAAAAATGCGTTTTGGCTTTCTGATGATTGGGTCATTTTAAGTATCTTTTTAAGTGTCTTTTTAATTTGGTTGGGTGTTCTACGGCAATGTGGAACGAGTTTTAACAATACGCATCATCATGCATTAAGTAATTTTGCACGTAATCTTTTACACCATCTTCCAAAGTATAAAAAGGTTGGGCGTAGCCGGCAGCACGCAACTTTGTCGCAGTTGCCTCGGTGAAATATTGATAGCGACCTTGTAAATCTAAGGGCATATCTATGTAGCTGATATTGGGTGTTTTACCCATGCTAGTCATCACACTTGTGGCTAAATCTTTAAAAGCACGTGCTTGACCTGTGCCCACATTGTAAATACTGTTGGCGCAAGTTTTGCCAGCTAAGGCGGCGGTTAAAAAGTAAATGACTACCGCAGCGGCATCTTTTACATAGACAAAATCGCGTAGTTGCATGCCATCGTCATAACCTTGTTTATGGCTTTTGAAAAGTTTAACTGCGCCAGTTTCTTTAAATTGGTTAAAGCTGTGAAACGCCACGCTGGCCATGCGCTCTTTGTGATATTCATTGGGACCATAAACATTAAAAAACTTAAAGCCTGCCCAATATTTTGGAGTGGCTAGGTTTTTGTTAAGTTGCTGTAAGGCCCATTGATCAAAAAAGTGTTTTGAATAGCCGTAGCCATTGAGTGGACGTAGATTTTCTATGGAAGCATCGTCGTAACCATGCTCGCCATCACCATAAGTGGCGGCAGAACTGGCGTAGAAAAACGCGGCGTTGTTATTGGCGCACCAAGTCCATAAATTTTGTGAATAATGAATATTGGCTTCAACTAGTTTATTGAAGTCACGTTCAGTGGTGGCACTAATGGCACCCATATGAATAATGGCCTCAACGTCTGTTCTTCCTTCTAGCCAAGGCAATAATTGGTCTTTATCCAAATATTGTACGTATTGACGTTTGACTAAGTTTTGCCATTGATCTTCATGCGTGATTCGATCAACAATGGCTATGTTATCAATGCCTTGCTGATTAAGTTGCCATGCGATGATAGAGCCTATCATGCCGGCGCCGCCAGTAATTACAATCATAATATTGCTTCAGAAATGCTTAAAGCAAAAGTATAACGCCTAATTGTTTGCACCCATAGCTTGTGCGCGTAATTTCGTCATTTCATCTGCTTTTTTAGCGGCATCGACATCATAATCAGCACTAACCCAGCCTTGCAGGTTTTCAAGCGCAATCGTTGTCATTGCGTGTATCCACGGCTCGCTTTCATTAAGCGCAGGAATATAATGGTATTCACCGCCACCGGCATGGGTAAATATTTCTTTACCTTCCATGGCAATTTCTTCTAGCGTTTCTAAACAATCGCTGCTAAATCCTGGGCAAATGACATCAATACGTTTGGTTTGGGCTTTGCCTAAATCTTCTAAAGTGCTGGCTAAATAAGGCTTTAACCATTCTTGCTTACCAAATCTAGATTGAAAAGCGACGGTGTATTCATCTTTACTTAATTCCAAAGCTTCAGCCAAAAGTCGCGCTGTTTTATGACATTCGCAGTGGTAGGGGTCGCCTTTCATTAAATGAAACTTTGGCAGACCATGAAAGCTCATGACTAATTTATTGGGCTTGCCATTAAGCCGCCAATGTTCGCGCACGCTGCCAGCCAAGGCCGCAATATAAGCCGGATGATCGTGATAATGGCGAATAGTGCGAACAGCAGGCATATTGCGCGTTTTAAGTAATACGCGCCAAACTGCATCTAACGCGCTGCCGGTACTGCTGGCGGCATATTGCGGATAGAGTGGAAACACTAAAATGCGGTCGCAATGTTGCGCACGTAATTTATCAATCGCTGATTTCATACTGGGGTTACCGTAGCTCATGCCTAACTCTACCGCAAACGG
>CANFZA010000140.1 GCA_947451235.1 Methylophilaceae bacterium
CAGCTTCGCATCAGTTAGAGTAGAGCTCAGTGATGTTAATTTAAATCAAGACTCAAAAAAAATCTAATCTATAAATTGGTTTTAGCATAAGCAATGCCTTCAGAAATCTAAACTTCTGCCGATAAAGTATTACGCATCAAAATACAAACACTTAATCTAAAGGAGTAATGAAATGACATCAGTAACAAGCGTATCGGCATCGCAACAGTACATTCCTAACATCAGCGCTCAGACAGTTAAAAAAGACGCTGATGGCGATAATGATGGCACAAAGTCAGGCAGTGTTGAAGCTAAGCAACCAGCAAAACCTGTGTCTGCAACTATCGGAAACAATGTCAATACGACAGCATAACTTAAGCTTTAATGAAGTGAGTTCAAACGGAGCCTAAGCTCCGTTTTGCATTTTAAGATAGATATATTAATGACTGCAAAGTCCCCCGTTGCTGCCTGACAACAAAATATATGGCTGACAGAAGTGGGTTGATAGTGACGCTACACTGGTGTCCGCAATATGGCAGTCTAATCTCCGAGTGAATTTGCCAAATCCATCATACAATATGTTTTTGCTTAAAAAATTGTCAAATCAATCATGGAATACGGACACCCAATTTAACTAGCTATGTCGTTAATGTAGTCAATAATCAAAGGCGCATGATCACTGAAGCGTTCGTCTTTATAAACGCTTGCAGAAACGGCTTTGGCCGCAATGCCTGGCGTTGCAATTTGATAATCGATGCGCCATCCCACATTATTAGCCCACGCTTGGCCACGATTACTCCACCAGGTATAACATTCGTCTGTGGTATTGGGGTGTAATTGTCGATAAACATCCACCCAACCAACTTGGTCAAATAATTCAGTGAGCCATAAACGCTCTTCAGGTAAAAAGCCTGAGTTTTTCTTATTGCCTTTGTAGTTTTTTAAATCGGCTTCTTTGTGTGCAATATTCCAGTCACCACAAATAATTACTTCACGGCCACTTTCAATTAAGGCTTTTAAATGCAACATAAAGCGTGTCATTACGCTGAATTTAAACGTCTGACGCTCTTCACCGCTAGAGCCTGAAGGCAAATACAGAGAAATAACGCTTAAATTGCCAAATTGGCATTCTAAATAACGGCCTTCGCTATCAATATCGGCAATGTCTAAACCTTCAATCACTCTATCCGGCTTGGCTTTAGAATAAATACCCACGCCGCTATAGCCCTTTTTTTCAGCATAGTGAAAATTGCCATAATAGCCCGCCGGATTATGCATTTCTGGCGTCATATCCGCTGCCTGCGCTTTAATTTCTTGCATACAAACCACGTCGGCATTTTGCGTTTGTAGCCAAGCTTGCACACCTTTATTTGTTGCAGAACGTATGCCGTTTAGGTTTAGCGATATAATCTTCAAAACTTATTCCTTAATTTATTAAATATATGAATCTAAATACTAGTCAAGCCGCTGGCCAAGTCTCTGGCCAAGCGTGCAGTCAAGAATCCAGCAATGATTTTAGACAAGAGTTTATCGCATTTGCCATCCAAAAAGAGGTTTTACGCTTTGGTGAATTTACTACCAAAGCTGGCCGCTTAAGCCCATATTTTTTTAATGCAGGGCTTTTTAATGATGGCGAAAGTTTAATGAAGCTAGGCGAATTTTACGCCGCAGCCATTCAAAACTCAGGCATTGAATTTGATATGTTGTTTGGCCCAGCCTATAAAGGCATTACTTTAGTGGCCAGTATTGCCATCGCGTTTGCCAAAAATGGTCACAATGTGCCCTATGCGTACAATCGAAAAGAAGCCAAAGACCATGGTGAAGGTGGCTTAATTGTCGGTAGCCCATTAAGCGGCCGCGTGCTGATTATTGATGATGTAATTTCAGCTGGCACATCGGTGCGTGAATCTGTTGAGCTTATTAAGGCTAACGGCGCCACTGCTTGCGGTGTTGCGATAGCGATAGACCGGCAAGAAAAAGGTTTAGGCGAATTATCTGCCGTGCAAGAAGTGATTAAAAACAATCAAATACCGGTTTGTGCCATCACAAATTTAAGTGACCTCATGAATTATTTAAACAACAAACAAGATATGGCGCAAAACTTGCATGCAGTAAAAGCGTATCGCCAAAAGTATGGTGTTGATTAATATTAGATTGGTAACGATGTGCGCGAAAATGAAATTTCTGGCTGCCCATGTTTTAATGAAACGGCGTTAAAATGAATAAAAACGGCGTCTTGGATTCAATGTTATTGCCTGCGTTATTTTCTGGCTTGGTATTGCTATGTGTTTTTTCAATTCCCACCTATAGCGCGAGTAAAATCGTTAAATGGAAAGACGAAAAAGGCAATACTAACTACGGAGACAACGTGCCAGCGCAATATTCCGGCACCGATAATTCTGTGATTAATCAGCAAGGCATCACAATAAAGCACAATAAATCTATTAGCCATCAGGGCGAAGTGATTGAGGCGCAGAATTTAGAGTTGGAGAAAAAAGAGCAGGAGAAAAAAGACAAGGCACTGCTCAATTCTTTTACCAATGCGGAAGAAATCGATCTGGCGCGTGATCGTAATTTACAACTGGATTTAATTTCTATAGAGGGTTTGGAATTACAGCGAAGCAATAACCTAAAACGCTTGGCAGAAAACCAGAAATTCGCCGACAGTCTAGTCAAAAAACACCAGCCTGTTCCAGCAGATTTAAGTGCTGAAATTAAAAACACTCAGGCAGAAGTCGTTAAGCAAAACAAACTCATCAGCGAACGCAAAGCAATGATGGAAAAAACCAAAAAACGTTTTAATGATGACAAAATCCGCTTTATCGAATTAAAAAAATAAAGCAGATTTTGTTAGAGTAGCTTTAAAAAAACAAAGTATTTAATAAATATCTCTTAAATACTCAGCAAGCTAATATTAACTAGTCAATTTTTTCTTAAGAATATCATTCACTTGCGTAGGGTTGGCTTTGCCTTTTGAGGCTTTCATGGCTTGGCCAACTAGCGCATTAAAGGCTTTTTCTTTACCGGCTTTAAACTCTTCCACCATTGCGGCGTTTGCGGCTAACACTTCATCGATAATCGCTTCAATGGCGCCACTGTCAGATTCTTGTTTCAGGCCTTTGGCGGCAATAATTGCATCAACCTCACCTTCACCATTCCACATTGCTTCAAATACTTGTTTAGCGGCATTGTTAGAAATCGTGTTGTCACCAATACGTTTAAGCAATTGCGCTAACTGCAATGCGTTGACTGGTGAAGCTGAAATCGGTTTAGCTTCGACATTTAATTTAGCCGAAACGCTACCCATTGCCCAGTTAGCCGCTTGTTTTGCATCAGCGCCCGCATCTACGGTTGCCACAAAATAATCGGCTAATTCGCGTGAGGTTGTTAGCGCGCTGGCATCATAGCTAGATAAACCATATTGCGTTTCAAAACGCGCTTTCATGGCGTCTGGCAATTCTGGCATTTCTGCTTGCACTAAGGCTTTATCGGCTTCGGTAATGACTAAAGGCAATAAATCAGGATCAGGAAAATAGCGATAATCGTTGGCTTCTTCTTTGCTACGCATGGCGCGCGTTTCGCCAGTATCGGGGTTAAATAACACCGTTGCCTGATGAATACTGCCGCCATCTTCTAGCGTTTCAATCTGCCAGCGGGTTTCGTATTCAATGGCTTGTTGCATAAATTTGAACGAGTTTAAGTTTTTAATCTCTCGGCGTGTGCCTAACTTTTCAGTGCCTTTTGGGCGTACTGAAACGTTCACATCGCAACGGAAACTGCCTTCTTGCATATTGCCGTCACAAATACCTATCCATTGCACTAATTCATGTAATTGTTTGGCATAAGCTACCGCTTCTGCGGCTGAGCGCATATCTGGCTCAGTGACAATCTCTAGCAAAGGCGTACCTGCACGATTTAAGTCAATACCGCTCATGCCTTCAACCGCGCCATGTACTGACTTACCAGCATCTTCTTCTAAATGCGCACGGGTGATATTAATCACTTTTTCATAGGCGGCATTTTTGCCTACCGCTGGCACTTGTATCGTCACCGCGCCCTTACCGACCACAGGCAACTCAAACTGACTAATTTGGTAACCTTTAGGTAAATCTGGGTAGAAATAGTTTTTACGCGCAAATACTGAACGCGGTGCAATTTCTGCGTGAATCGCCAAGCCAAACTTAATCGCACAATGCACGGCCTGTTTGTTCAACACCGGCAACACGCCGGGTAAAGCGATACTGACTTCACAAGCTTGCGTGTTGGGTTCAGCGCCATATTTAATCGCCGCGCCAGAAAAAATCTTAGTATTGGTTCTTAATTGTGTATGTGTTTCTAACCCAATAACGACTTCCCATTCCATTATGCTTTTCCTTCTAGCAGACTCAAATCTGGCGCTTGCACATGCCAATCTGTTACTTGTTGATATTGGTGCGCCACATTTAGCATGCGTGCTTCATCAAAATAATTACCGATAATTTGCAAGCCGACAGGCAATGATGTGCCATCGTCACTTTGGGCGAAACCGGCAGGCACACTCATGCCGGGCAATCCGGCTAAGTTGGTAGAAATCGTGTAAATATCTTGCAAATACATAGCGACTGGATCATCTACTTTTTCACCGGCTTTAAACGCGGTAGAAGGCGCTGCTGGGCCCATAATGACATCGCATTTTTTGAATGCTTCGGTAAAGTCTTGGGCGATTAAGCGGCGAATTTGTTGCGCTTTTAAATAATAAGCATCGTAATAACCGGCGCTTAACACATAAGTACCAATTAATATGCGACGTTTAACTTCTGCGCCAAAGCCTTCGGCACGGCTCTTGTTGTACATATCCATCAAGTCGGTATATTCTGC
>CANFZA010000141.1 GCA_947451235.1 Methylophilaceae bacterium
CCGGCTTAGCGTGCAGTGAGAACCGTGTCGCTAGGTTGATGCATCAAGCCAAGGTTCATGCTGTGCGTGGCTATCGCCGTGCACGCTATAAAGCAGGTAAGCCTGCGACTGCTGCACCCAATCGCTTGCGTCAAGTATTTGTAGCGTCTGCACCTGATGAGGTCTGGGTCACGGACATCACCCAGATCTACACCCATGAAGGTTGGCTTTATTTAGCAGCTGTGATTGATTTGTACTCACGGGCGGTAGTGGGCTGGAGCATGCAGGGGCACATTCGAACCGAATTGGTGTTGGATGCGATGCTGATGGCTAAATGGCGTAGACAGCCTAAACAGCCTGTAGTGATTCACTCAGATCAAGGCAGCCAATTTGGCAGTGATGATTTTAATCGATGGTGCAAGGAAAATAACTTCGTGACCAGCATGAGTCGCCGTGGCAATTGTTACGACAATGCCGCCATGGAGTCTTTCTTTAGTAGCCTAAAGAAAGAGAAAACTAGAGGTAAAATTTACAACACAAGAGAGGAGCTAAAAGCAGAGATATTTGATTACATCGAAGTGTTTTATAATCGTGTTCGCAGGCATAGTTATTTGAATTATTTAAGCCCCGTTCAGTTTGAACAACAACAATTCGGACATTGAAAAATGTCTACATTATTGGGGGAAGTCCAGTAGTTATCTTTTTGGCTGACATCAAAGCCTTGTAGCTGGCTTTTGCGTGCCAAAATATAATCCTTCTTACTTTGCCCAGCTTCAATTTCCTTAACCACCAACGCATTTGTAGTGCTTGCTTTACAATCATTTGCGGCGCAATCAATTAGATCTTCCCGAATTAAATAACCAGTCTGTAAGCACATTGCATTAGGTGCTTCTAACTTCATCATCAAATCACGCTTGAAATAGGCCGCTTCTAGCAAACTGTTCACTTCGCTAACGAGCTTTGGTGTGGCTTCTTTTACCTGAAATTTTGCTGAATTTAAAATAAGGTTAGATACAAGCGGTTTTGCAAAGCTACCAGTGACGCTATTGTTTTTACCTATATATTCGCTGTCACATAAATCTGCGTTTCTAGCATTGCCCTTCGGTAGCGCATAGATCACCAGCGAATCGCCGGCTTTAGGTTTGTAATATTCTTGATCTATATCGGTTTGCTGATATGGCACTGCAATATCACTGTTTTGTTTTGTGACTGGCCCATCTGTGGTAATGGGTAGTCGAACTATCGTATCTTTTGTACCTACCTTTATGCCAAGATTTCTTACGATGACGCCAGTCACTTCAAAACCAGCTTCTACCGGTAGATTTTCTATGACTAAAAGGCCTTTAAAATCTTTTTGCGACGCAACGTTTTTAACCTTGAATACTTTTGGCGAGAAATTAATATTCTTTAGAAAATCTTCCGTCATGACCTTAGTTGCATTCTGAAAAGAAATCTCTCTAGCATTCTCGGCAGATAAACCAACGCCTGCGATTTTTTCTATCACATATTTATCAAAGCCTATGGCGGAGCCATAAACAACACCGTTTAGATCTGAAACTTTGCCTTGAACAATGGTGGTGAATGTTTCTTTTGTTTTTGTTTCATTCTTGCCTGATTGCTTAAAGGTCAAGGTTTCGCCTGTATCTACCGTGAGTAAAAATTGAGGGATATCAGTTCGGCTATCTTTCACGGTTGTAGAATTTGGATATTTATCCCAAGCGACACACTCGGCACGATGGCGAATGACATCCATAGTTTGCGCGAAATTTACATCAACCGCAGTGAGTTGGAAGGGCGCTTTAAATCCTATGCTTTTGGTAAAAACATCAATCACGCCATTTGATATAGCCTTGTTTGGGTCATCTGTGGTCACCGGCATCACTCTAGGTTTACGAGAGTCATCAGCTTTGGTTTCGAAGTAAAATTGGTAGTTTTGTCCCACTTTTACATTGCCAGCGAGCACTTTTAAAACTGAGTAGCCATCATCAGCATTTACCACATAGAAAATGACTTCATTGCCGTCTGCATCTTTGGCTGAAGTTTCGTCACGATCTTTAAAGCCAATTTCGTAGCCTTTATCAACAACAAAAAATGGACCTTCTTTACCAACAATTTTTACGCTACTGGCTTTAGGCGAAAAATTCACTTTTACGGTATTCATCAACTCATCAATTTGCGATTTTATATTCTTCACCATCGCAGCTTTAATCGTATTTTTATAGGCAGGTGTATCAATTTCACTGCTTGCAAACAAAAACGGTGTATACGCTGTATTACTTGTAGAGAAGATTATTTTTGCTTTATCAGGTTTAATGATTTGTAGATTCAGCGTTACCGGTATTAATATTTCAGTAATGCTACCTTTATTTACTTGGTAAACAGAGGCTCTTGATACGCCTAAAACTGCGGCATAAGCTTGCTGCATAGGCACGGTAGAACCGCTACCACAATCCATATTGTCATCGTCTACTAGGGATATCGGGCCTTTAAAGTTCTCGCGTACTTGCTTTACATGAACAATTGATGGGCCATAGGTTTTAATCAGTTGCTCGTTAAAATACCCCAGTAACTCTTTTTGCGCATCATTTTGCTCCCCAGCAATAAAAGCAACGGCTTTTTCATCGACCAGCGGGCGTAGATTTTTTTTCTCAATTGCTTTTAATCCCTCAATTTCCTTAATCGGGAAGATGTAAAACTGCGAGTCTGCAGCGAATGAGATTGCAGAAAATAACTGTAAGCATGTAGCTGAAATGAGCGCTATTTTTTTAACGTTATTCATTCTGTCGGGCACTTTCCTTCAATACACACCACTAGGCGATTGCCTTTAGACTCTAAGCGCGCCTCTTTCATATCTGGGAACTGATCCTTCATTTCCTCCATCAAATCTTCAACTTTAGTTTTAAAGTTACCTTTTGCCTGTACTGTAAAGTTTCTTGATGTGTCGGTGGCATTACCTTCCACAAACTCGTCAGACATTTTTTGCAATTGCTCAGCAAAATTCTTTTTAACTTTAAATGGCACTTTTAACACGCTATACAATGCAATTTCGTAGCTTTGTCCTTGCGTGCCGGTTCTTTGTATTTCTCTTTGCGCTCTAGTACCAACCGCTTCAGCCAGCGCGGTTGCAAGTGCGCTAGATAAATTAGCTCGGCAAGCTTGGTCAGAAGAACCAGTAGCACCTTTTACAATAGTGTCACTGAATAAATTTGCACCAGTATCCACATTTGAAGACTGCACTTTAAGTTGGCCAGCACAGGCAACATCGCCGCTAGAAGTTTTACCTTCACTATTCATGACGGCAGTGCCATAAGCAAAGTATTTAGCGTTATAGGGCGCTTTAGCTGCTTTTTGCGTGTAATAGCTAAATTTACTTAATTTCTCAATGTCTTTTATCAATAATTTCCGGCCACCCTCAACACGGAAATCTCGTTCACTGGTAAGTTCTAAGCCAAATTGTTGTGAAACAGATTCAAGTCTAGCGGCTATCAACTCGTCACCACCTTCGCTAGGTTTTGCATTGTTAACATCAGGAAACTTTGTCGTCACCTTCATATTTACAATATCTTTTTGCTCAGCAATGTCTTTTTGGTCAGAAGAAGATGAAGAAGACGATGAAGACGCCCCTTGCGCTGAGGCCGAACCTGATTTATTTGAAGCGCTCGCAGCGTCATACTTAGAAGCTTTAGCTGCAGAATAACTAGATGATCTGCTTGCTGAATCTTCTGCAGAGGCTGCGCCAGAATAACTACCTGAACGGCTGGCAGAACCTTGCGATGATGCTGCGCCAGAGGCGCTGCCGTTTTGATCATTAGCTGAAGCTGCGGCCGAACTTTTTGCTTTTGCTGAAGAAGATTCTTTAGCATTAACGGCTACTGCACTTTTAGATTTTGCAGAGGCTGAATCTTTTGCATTCACTGCGGCGGACTCTCTTGCTGACACCGCGGAAGATTCTTTAGCAGCATAAGCATTGGCAGATTTATTCGATGATGCACTGGCATCTGCCGCACTTGATTTTGCACTTTTATCTGAAAAAGAGCTTTTATCGTGAGAATATTCCATAGAAGTTTCTAAAGGCTGGCTAGGGTCAAGCGAAGTGGCAATGCCAACATACTCATCGATAATAAATAAAACTCTCGCTGAGGCTGTTTGAATTTTAGAACCAAGATCTAATGATCTTGCCAAGTCAAAAATCTGGCCACTATCCACTTCTAATGATGACTTGGCGGTTAAAACGTCTCCTTCAGTCACATAAGTAGTTTTTAAATTATCGGTGAGTTGTTTGACTAAATCACTAATGGCCGCCTTAGATTTTGGATCATTAGGGTTCACATTAAGTTTTAATTTAATCGCGGCAACAATCGCGTCAGCCTCAGCGGCATTTCTTGCTACACGTCTAGCTGCTATTAAATCGCCCTTATTCGCTTTAACGCTTACTTCTGCGCTACCCTTTGCGCTAATTGTTTCCGCGCTGGCAATGTAAGTTTGTGAAGCTAATAGTGTAAATAATAGAAATTTTAGAAGCTTGCTCATTTTGATTCCAGTGAAAGATGTTGTTTATGTATTTTAAGAATTCATGGTCTTATGAATTAATTGTCTATAGAGATTGATACATCGCCGGCTTTAATGACTTGCTTGCCTTTGCTTTCCTTAATGCTTACATCTCCACCAGCTGAAATATCAGTGCTAGAAGTGCTA
>CANFZA010000142.1 GCA_947451235.1 Methylophilaceae bacterium
CTTTTCGCGCTAATTATTACCTTTTACTGCCTATTACTTACTGCTTTTTACTGCTTCGTTTCACTTGTTTCGTTAGCGAAGGCCGCATTCTACAGGGCTTTGAACATTGGTCAAGCGCTTATTTCATTTGTTACATAATAGTTACATTTAAACAGCTTTTATGGTCTTGAGCTGCAGAGCCTTAACTTAATTTGTGATCGCACATCAGTAGCACGAAGCCTGTGGCCACCTAGATCTAACCCAAGCAACTTTGTCTAAGCTTCCTTAGCTGGCAGTAATTTACCAAAATCAATGTTATTTACTTTGAATGCATGCCAAATAGCTAAATGCAATGCGGACTGAAAGGCTAGCTTGCCAACTTCCGGGTTGTTTATCCAGGCACTCAGCGTTAGATCAACGCCATACTCAGTAAATCCTTTAACAAATACATCTGCAACTGGGTGATTTAATATCCGGTCATTGTCTTTAATTGCTTCCTGCATTAGCTTTATAGCTAAATACAAATCACTTTCGTAGGTAATGCATACATTAATTTGCACACTGCCTTTATGTTCAATTAAAGAATGATTTACTACAGAGGTTGTAATCAAGGCCTCATTAGGAATAATTACATGAGCACCATCGCTTTTCGCTAAAACCATATAGCGTGAACGTAGATCACTTACCACACCATAATGCTTATCTACGGTAATGACATCACCGATTTGCATAGACTTATCTAGCAGGATAATAAAACCACTGACGTAATTGCTGGCAATACGCTGCAAACCAAAACCTAAACCTACACCAAGTGCGCCGCCGAATACTGAAAGAAAAGTAATATCTAATCCGACTGCAGATAAGGCAATCATGACGGCAATAAACAACAATAAAATCCGCAGCAATTTAGTCATTACCACGCGAACATTTACATTTAGCTGCTCAGCTCGCATGACTTTATTTTCTATAAGCCGGCTAATCCATAAGGCGATGAAGATGGTGATTACAATAGTAAATATGGCCTGCAAAACCAACAATAAATCAACGGGGTATTTACCTATTTTGAATTTCACTTCTTCTAGTACGTCAAAAAATTGTGGCAATAATCCGCTTAAATGCAAAGCCAACACTATCCAAATAGTGCTAGCCAAAGTACTTTCTAAAGTCTTGAGCAAACCACCGGGCGCAATAATGTACCTAACGGCATAAACTGCCAATCTAATCACAGCCATTGCAAACAAAAGTGTACTTGCTAGATGTAGAAAACTTGTGTGCTGCCAATGCGCTAGTACCACCTTACCTATTTGAACAAAAATAAGTACAGAAAGTGGAAAAATAACCCTATTAAAGCTACCAATACCTAGCTTCCAACTTTCTGGAGCACTTTTCGATACATAACTGCGTAAAGCGCCATTAATAGCCCATGCAAGCACACAAGCAATTCCAATTACTGAAAATTGCCAAAGTGCTACCGGTGTAGAAAAATCGGAAAGTACTTCATGCCAAACTAATTGAATTTCGGGATTCATTTGCGAACAACAGTCTCAGTAGCAGAATAAATTGGTGGAAGATGTGTGGGTTGATCAGCGATTTAAACCGACATTATCCCTAGTTGTTTTCAATGCGATGATTTTTAATTCTACTATCTTCTAAGTGACGTAACCCAATATAGGTCATGATTCCTATAGCAATCATGCCAATAATAAATACACTATAAGCTATGGGCCAAGGGATGTTATGCGTCATCATTGAAAACTCTGACATCCCGCCGATGCCGGCCAATACATTAATTGGCATGATCACTACGCTAATCACAGTGAGGCGTTTTAAATCTTTATTCTGATTAACGTTTAGAAAACCAACAGTAGCATCCATTTGAAAGTTAATTTTGTTAAACAAGAAGGTTGTATGACCATCAAGCGATTCAATATCGCGAAGAATTTCGCGCACGTCTTCATGCTGTGCAATAGAAAGGAATTTTCGACGCATCAAAAATGATAAGGCATTACGCGTATCCAACACATTACGTCGAATTCGACCGTTAAGATCTTCTTCAACAGAAATTGCGGTAAGAATTTTAGCGGCCTGCTCATTGGTCATGTGCGATCTAAACACTTGTCGACCAACTTCTTCAAGCCTCACATATTCATCTTCTAATGCATTGGCAGAATATTCCACATCTGCTGCGTACAAATCGAGTAAAACGTCTTTAGCTTCAGAAACATAACCAGCTTGCGCTCTAGCACGTAAACGCTGTAAACGGAATACGGGCAATTCTTCACTACGAACCGAAAATAGCGTTCCTTTATTCAATATAAATGCAACGGCAACGTTTCGCGATTCATTTTCGCGCTCTAGTAGAAAAGCTGAATGCAGATGTACTTCACCATTTTCTTCTTCATAAAATCGCGCACTGGTTTCTAGATCAGTTAATTCTTTTGGATTAGGAAGATTAACGCCAAAGATTTCCCTTGCCCACTCGAGCTGCTCATCTTCCGGCGTCACAAGGTCAACCCAAATAGGCTTAGCCTGCGCGAGATCTTCTCTGTTATATATGGGTATTTGACGCAAACGGCCTTCATGAAGATCAAATACACGAATAACCATGCTCTGATTTTCAGGCTTAGGATCTGAAACCAGCTCTACACGCACAGAATCAGAAACCACAAGTAATATCTCTTCTTTGCGGTCTTCATTAACCAAAGGCCAAATAATATGCAAATCTGTGATAGATAAAGACTCAAGGATATTTGCAATTGCGGCAAAATCAAGCTTTTCTAAGAACCGCCTTAGTTCAGAAAAGTTATTTTGTTGAACCATACTCTCAACAATATCATGGCGCGGCATACCTTGACGGTGTACTAGATTTTCAACTAACTTATGACGCTCAATCATAGCTTTTACTTTTACACGCTGATCTTGAACGCTTTCAATATCACTCATAAGGGCTGCCTTTTTGTATAAAATCACAAACTACATTTTTTAAATTTTAACACGTGCACAAAAATTATAATAAATAATAGTCTAGGGACGATACATTAGAAATATAGAAAAATAATTATAGATAGCGTTAAACTGCAATCCATAAAGTATTAAACGTAATTAAGCAGAAGGTTTTCTACCTAGCTAAATGTCAACAACGAATTATTGGGGTAAGAATTATGACGATATTATTTAACCTTTACTCCACTTCATATTGCCATTTATGCGAACAAGCTGAGGAGTTGATAAATTCTCTTAAAAAAGATTACGACATCTCTTTCATAATCATTGATATAGCAGACGACATGAATCTAGAAGTTACTTATGAGAGAAGAATACCTGTTTTAAAAAGATTAGATAATAATCAAGAAATAGGCTGGCCGTTTATTAAGGAAGACATTAAAAAACTCATCTTGTGTCAAACAGCGTGTAATTAAACCGTAAGAGCCAGCAATAAGAAATCCAAAAAAAAGCCAGCATCACTATGCTGGCTTTTTAATACTTATAAACTAAGTAATTTTTAGTCTGCGACTAGGACTTCAGCAGTTGAATCAGGACGATCAACTAATTCAACTAGAGCCATAGGTGCGTTATCTCCATTACGGAAACCACATTTTAAAACACGTAAGTAACCACCATTACGTGTTAAATAGCGAGGACCTAATTCACCAAACAATTTACCAACGATTTCACGATCACGTAAACGACTGAACGCTAAACGACGATTGGCTAAAGTTGGTGTTTTACCTAATGTAATTAAAGGTTCAGCGAACTTGCGCAACTCTTTTGCTTTAGGCAAAGTTGTTTTAATGACTTCGTGACGCAGCAATGAAGCTGTCATATTACGAAACATAGCTGCACGATGGCTGCTGGTACGATTTAATTTACGATTGCTATTACCGTGACGCATAGTAATTCCTTAAAGTTTCTTAACTTAATATTTGAGCTTAATAATTAAGCTTTTTCAAGACCAACAGGTGGCCAGTTTTCTAATTTCATGCCCAAAGTAAGGCCACGAGTCGCAAGTACATCTTTAATTTCGTTTAATGATTTACGGCCAAGATTAGGAGCTTTTAACAACTCATTCTCTGTACGTTGAATCAAATCACCAATGTAAAATATATTTTCAGCTTTCAAACAGTTTGCAGAACGAACTGTTAGCTCTAAATCATCGACTGGACGAAGTAAGATTGGATCAACTTGTGGAGCTGATTTAACTTCAACTTCACTAGGCGCACCCTCTAAATCAGCAAAAACAGATAGCTGACCCATCAAAATCCGTGCAGCATCACGTATTGCTTGCTCAGGCTCAATAACACCGTTAGTTTCAACGTCCATTACTAGCTTGTCCAAATCCGTACGTTGCTCTACACGGGCGCTTTCAACTTGATAACTAACTTTATTGATAGGGCTGAATGACGCATCCACCATAATAAAGCCAAGTACGCGATCTTCTTCATTCGCTTTTTGACGAGCTGGAACTGGTTGGTAACCACGACCCATTTCAACCTTAACTTCTAGATTAAGTTTGCCACCTTTAGTAAGATGGGCAATCACATGGTCAGGATTAACAATTTCAGCATCATGTCCAGTTTCAAAATCACCAGCGGTAACAACACCTTCAGTTGATTTATTTAAAATCAAGATTGTTTCTGATTTACTGTTCAATTTCAAAGCAACGC
>CANFZA010000143.1 GCA_947451235.1 Methylophilaceae bacterium
GACGACAAGTGTAGATGCAACCCCAAGCGACACCAAATAAGCATTCATGTCGGATTTTATTTGACTAAGACTAGCGGCATCGCAGGCAAAACTAACGCCTTCATTCACGTAATAAGGTTTAGTTGCAGAAGTCTGATCAGCAGAAAATGCCTCTAGGCAAAATCCCAACATAAGCAGGAAACTAGCCATCCAAATAATGTTTTTATCGATAATGCGCATGGTGAATACTAATTCACAATAGTACAGACTGGGAATACGTGCAAACCACTAGACCTTGCAATGAACGGCAGGCTAATTTGACTGGTAAAACTAAACGTCACCCTCCACCACCAAATCAGGAATATGGCCAAAAGCAATCCGCATGGGCGCATCTTTTAGCGCATCATGTGCGCCACCAAAATAAATGGTGTTTTTACCAAATTTTAAATTCAGCGTATCAATGGCCTTATTGAGTTTTTTCTCGTTTTCCAGCGGCTCTATTTGAAACAAATCGCGCGCAACTTCATCGGCCGTGACCAAGCCAGAAAATGAAATACCCACCGCAAACGGTTCGTATATTGTGTTTGGATAATGCTGCCAAAAAGTTTCCAGCGCTTCAATTAGCCGTAAAGTATTATCGGTAGGCGAAATTGCGCTTTCCATGCCCCAACTCGGCATCTCTCTAAATTTGACTTTAATGCTAATTTTTGACGCGAGCAACTCATAACTACGCATGCGCATACAAGATTTTTGCAATAGCCGATGCAACACAGCTTTAGCGCCAATTGGGTTGCGTTGCTCAGGCGGCATCACGTGTGAATGCCCCAAACTGCTGCGCGCATTTTTCACATAATGTGGCTCTAGCCCACGCAATTTATCGTACATGCGCTCGCCTTCTACGCTGCCCCAGGCAGTTTGCAACTGACTTCTATTTGCCGCATACAATTGTTCTACGGTGGTAATTTTGTAGCGACTTAAGCGCGCTTCCATTTGCTTGCCGATGCCGTTTAAATCGCGCAGGCGCAAAGCAAATAATCGTTGCGGTAGCTCGTGCGAGTCTATCAGCACGCAACCATCAGGCTTATGCATATTGGAGGCGGTTTTAGCCAAAAATGTATTAGGCGCAATGCCAATGGAGCATTTAATAAAAGGAAATTGCTTGGCCATTTCGCGCTTAATTTTAGCCGCAAGTTTGAGTGCATTTTCTGGCATCTGCTGGCTGCCAGTCAGCTTGCAAACCATTTCATCAATAGAAAGCACTTGCTCAACATGCGTGCAGCTTTCTACAATTTGGATTAACTTGTGATGAAATTCCACGTAGAGCGGCGGCCGTGCCTCTACAAAAATCATGTCTGGGCATAATTTTCTGGCGTCGCGCACGCCAGTGCCAGTTTTAATACCAAACGCTTTAGCCTCGTAACTGGCGGCAATACAGCAAGTTGTTTCAGCCATTACCGCCAACACGCCTATAGGCTTACCGCGCAGTTCTGGCACAAGTTGCTGCTCTACCGAAGCAAAGTAGGAGTTAAAATCGACGTATAAAGCGTTTAAGGCCATGGCTAAAAATTATTAAACCTGATGTAATGTTTTGAGTGGCGCGTTGACTAAGTATTGTAAGGTTTATTAAGACTGTTTTTACTGAAAACTTTAAGCCAAATTCAAAAAATAAATAAAGGAAAAGCAACATGAGTCATGCACAAATCGCAATTTTTGCCGGAGGCTGTTTTTGGTGTACCGAACCGGTTTTCACCCAACTAAAAGGCGTAAGTAAAGTAGAGTCTGGCTACATTGGTGGCCATACAAAAAATCCTACTTACAAAACAATTTGTAATGGCGATACGGGTCATGCCGAAGCCATCAGAATTACCTTTGACAGCGAAATAGTGAGTTTTGAAACTTTACTAGAGATATTTTTTGTCTCGCACGACCCGACTACGCCCAACCGCCAAGGTAACGATGTTGGCACGCAATATCGCTCTGCAGTGTTTTGCCAAAATGCTGAACAACGAGAAATAGTCGCTGAAATGATTACTAGGTTTAATGCGGCCTCAATGTTTAACGCCCCAATTGTGACGCAAATTAATGGCGCGGAACTGTTTTATCCCGCTGAAGATTATCATCAATATTATTTTGCAAAAAATCCAAACCAACCTTATTGTATGGCGGTGGCGGCACCTAAAGCGGCGAAGATACGGGCTAAGTATGCGGCTTTGATTCAATAAAATTTCTGGATTTTGGTGTATTGATAAACACTGAGCGTCATTCCCGCTTATTAGGGAATGACGAATTTTCTAAGTCTTACTACTCAGCCATTGCCTGCGCCAAAAAATCATAATCATCACTAGCGCAATAGCAACCATTAATCCCATCGCCCACCAAAAGCCATTTTTATCCGCAAGCCAAGGCATTTCGTGGAAATTCATACCGAAAATTCCGGCAATCAACGTGGCTGGCATGAATAGCATGGCAACTACGGTTAAGGCGCGCACTTCTAAATTGACCCGATTACTTACACTGGCCATGTAAATATCCATCATGCCGCTGAGTGAATCACGTATTGATTCTAGTGATTCAATAAAATTAACCGTGTGGTCATATACGTCACGCAAATACGGCATGGTGCTGGGTTTAAAAAAGTCATTTTCATTGCGCGTTAAACTGTTAATCACCTCACGCAAAGGCCACACGGCACGGCGTAGTTCTATGCTGACATGTTTTAGCTGATGAATACTATGCAGTTCGGTATTGGTCGGTTTGTGCAGCAAAATATCTTCAAGCGCCTCGCTATCGTCGCCCACATCTTCGAGCACTTTAAAGTATCTATCAACAATACTATCCAGCAAAGCATAAGCCAGGTAATCGACGCCAAGCTCACGAATATGCGCGCGACTAACACGCAAGCGACTGCGCACAGGCTCAAAAATTCCGGTCGAGCGCTCTTGAAAAGTGAGCAAATAATTACGGCCAAGCACAAAACTAATCTGCTCAGAATCTACCGCCATATTGGTTTGATCATATTTAAAGCTACGCGCTTCTAAAAATAAATAATCATCGTATTCATCTATTTTGGGTCGTTGCTGGGTGTTGAGAATATCTTCTTGCACTAGCGGATGTAAATTAAATAAATCGCCAATTTGCTTGATTAGCGCAGCATCATGCACGCCATGAATATTCAGCCAGAATTTTTTATTCGCATTTTCGTGAATATTCAATGCGGTCAATTCTTCAATACTCAGCGTGCGCTCGGCAAAGTCAGCGTCATCATACTCAAGCAGGCTAATGGTCGGTTTGGCTAATTGGCTCAAGTCATTATCAGCCCGCCCTACATAGATTAACGAACCCGGCGGCATGCCGATTTTTTTTGAATGGTTTTTTTTGTGTTTACGCATAGGCTTCATAATAGCTTATTCTGCTCGTAGCGCTTCTATGGGATCTAGTCTAGATGCGCTCCTCGCAGGCAAAACTCCAGCCAGCAGACCAATAATGGCCGACATCACTAATGCCCCAATCGCAAAACTCCACGGCGTATGTACCGGCAAAGTAGGCAATAACAAGCGTAGCAATTGCGCCAAGCCCGTGCCTAGCAATAAACCTAGTGCGCCGCCCAGCGCTGCCAGCATGACCGATTCGCTCAAAAATAAAGCCAAAATTGTGCTTCGGCGTGCGCCCAGCGCCACTAGCAAGCCAATTTCATTGGTGCGCTCGGTGACTGAAATGGTCATAATCGTGCCTATGCCCACCGCGCCTACCAGCAAGGAAATGCCGCCAAGCGCGCCCACCGCCATGGTTAAAATATTTAGAATATTCGACAAGGTTTTGAGCATGTCTTCTTGCGTGACGACGGTAAAATCTTCATGCCCATGACGTAATTTTAGGCGATTTTTAACTGCCGCGGCCACTGTGGCTGACGAAACGCCTTCCGCATAACTGACGTGAATTTCCATCAAGCCTTCGCGGTTGTAAAGTTCTAGCGCACGCGCGGCGGGGATGAATGCGGTGTCATCCAAATCTATTCCTAAAAATTGACCTTTGGGGGCCAACACGCCGATTACCCGAAAATGCAGACCGCCGATACGCACCCGCGCGCCTAAAGGATTAAGGCTACCGAATAATTCATTGCGTAACTTACTGCCTAACACCACCAGCGCCCGTGAACTGCCTTCGCCTTCTTTGGGCAAAAAACTGCCGATTTGCACGCTGGCGCTAAATACATGCAAAAAATCTGCATCTACGCCATAAATCGTGCTGCGCCGTAAGCGGCCATTACTTTCCACTTCGGAATTGCCCCACACGGTTGGCGATGCGCCGGTGACATGCGGCAATTGTTTCAGTGATTTAGCGTCTTCCATGGTTAGCAGGCGCGCGGTAGTTGGGATACCCGTGGGCGGTTGGCCGCCAGTTTTAACTTTACCCGGAGTGATGCCAACCACATTGGTGCCAAATTGCGTGAATTCGGCCAATACAAACTGATGCACGCCTTCGCCAATAGAAGTCAGCAAAA
Source organism: Methylophilaceae bacterium (assembly GCA_947451235.1). Taxonomy (GTDB): domain Bacteria; phylum Pseudomonadota; class Gammaproteobacteria; order Burkholderiales; family Methylophilaceae; genus Methylotenera. Next base: position 4,481 of record CANFZA010000143.1, read on the forward strand.
TAACGGCGGCAATACCAACGGCAATGCCAAGCAGCGTTAAAAAACTACGCATACGGTGCGAAGTAATGGCTTGCA
>CANFZA010000144.1 GCA_947451235.1 Methylophilaceae bacterium
CGGATGCTTATGCGCTTAACTCACGTCTTAAAAACTTGATGTTAGACCCATACTTCACTAACTCTTTAAATGAAAGCCAAGCAGGTTGGCGTAAAGTGATTGCCTTGGCCGTCACCAATGGTATTCCGGCGCAAGGTTTTGCGGCAGCATTAGCCTATTACGATGGCTACCGCAGTGCAGTATTACCAGCTAACTTGCTACAAGGTCAGCGCGATTACTTTGGCGCGCATACTTATGAGCGTGTTGATCAACCGCGTGGTCAGTTCTACCACTTGGATTGGCCTGAAGCTGGTCGTCCTCAGTTAGAGATCTAAAGCAGTAAAATTAAGTTAGCTAATAACTTAAAACGAAAAAAGGGCAGAAATTCTGCCCTTTTTTTTATTGCAGTCGGGTGTTAAGCCGACAGATACTTAATTAAGTCTAGTTTTTGGCTTTATTTAAAGCGTTCTGCTGAACAAATTAAGCGCAAGTTGATAACACAATAACGCTGTTTGGGCATCGTAACGCTCATCACCATCACGCATAAAAGCATGTTGTGCATTGAACTCATGCCAAGTGAACGTTAAGTCTGCTTCAGTCATTTTTGCATACACTTGGGCGCGACCTACGGTTGGAATATGATTGTCTTGCTTGCCCCATATCATTAACATTTCACCAGAAATATCATTTAAACGTTCCATGCTGTGTTGGCCTGGTTTGTTCGGTATGGTCAGCGCATGAAGATCAGTCGCGTAAAAACAAGCCGTGCCTTTAATTTCAGGTTGAAGCGCTGCGCGAAATGCTAAATGGCCGCCTATGCAAAAACCCATGGCGCCTATGCTGCCGTTATACCAAGCTTGTTGCTTAATAAAATCTATCATCGCAGCATTGTCGGTATCGTAGCCTTGCACATCTTTTGCGGCTTTATCAGCATTGCCTTTATCACGGCCAGCATCGTCATAAGCCAATATCGTGCCTATTGGGTTAAGCTCATGAAATACTTCAGGCACTAGCACTACGTAACCGTGACTGGCCATGATTTTAGCCGCACTTTCAATTGGGCCAGTTTGCTGAAAAATCTCTGAATAAAACAAAATTACTGGATATTTTGCTTCAGTGTATTTGGCTTCAGCAGCATTTTTGCCACCGACAGGGCGGTGGATATATGTGCGCATTACACCTGTTGGTGTGTTGATGTCGGCAATTAGGCTTTGAACTTTCATGGCTTATTTTTACTTTCAAATTAGTACGTGGGTAATTTTTAGGTAATATTGTACAACGGTGCCAGTCATTTTGGTGCAGCTGCTTTAATGCTGATCTATCACTTAAATAGAACTTATTACGATTTAGCTTATCCATACAAAACTTATAACGCCAAAATAAATTGCTTAGGGGTAAATTATGGGCCAAAAGAATTGTCACTTATTGTTTGTTAGCCTCCTTTTTTTAGCCAATATTAGTTACGCGCAGGCGCCTAAACCAGAATTTGTATTGGCGCTTAGTCACTCAGTGGCTAAGGTGCATATTGAGGACAAAAATGGCCAGCATGGCGTTGGTTCTGGCGTGGTGGTTGCACCTAATCATGTGGCGACTAATTGTCATGTTATAGCCAATGCGCGCGGTGTTGCAGTGAATAAGTTGGGAAATAGCTATGCGCCCATCGCACTTAAAGCGGATTGGCACCATGATTTATGCATACTAAAATTTGACGATTTACCGCTAATACCCTTTGAGTTTGGTGAAACTGCCAAGCTGCAATATGAGCAACATATATTAGCACTAGGATTTTCTGGAAACTCACCTAGGCCAGTCGAGTCGTTCGGTACGGTTAAAGCGTTGATTCCCCTCGACGATGGATTGCTAATTCGTACTACTGCAGGATTTAAAATGGGCGCTAGCGGTGGCGCTTTGTTAGACTACGAAGGTAAATTAGTAGGTTTTACGACCTTTAAAAGCCCTGGTCGGCATGGAAACTACTATAGCTTGCCCGTTGAATGGGTAAAGAAATTACTCGAACAACCGGATATATCGCTTACTACCCAAACTGAGCGACCTTTTTGGGATGTGGCTGAGAAAGATCGCCCATTCTTTATGCAGGTGGTGCAACCTATGCAAACCGAGGCTTGGGCAACTTTAGAAATAATCTCAAAAGCATGGGTGAATGTCGAAAAAGATAATCCAGAGGCTTGGCTAAGTTTAGGCATGGCGCAAGAAGGCTTGCTAGATTTAGAAAAGGCAAAAAACTCATTTAACAAAGTACTTGCCTTAGCGCCTAAGCATTCCAGTGCCTTTTATCAATTGGGCGTTATTGCTATCGCGCAAAGTGATATGGGTGAAGCGCATAAAATCGGCAAAGATTTAGCGGCAATAGACCCTGATTTTGCCGAAGATTATAATATTGATTTAGGCCTGATTCCTAAGCCAGCACCCTAAAATTCTGCTGGGTGGCAAGCTGTTTTATCAAGGTATCAGTTGCTGATTAAACGCAGTCGCCACAAGAGGCAAGTAACCTAGTAAGACTGAAGTTAGTTGGTTGCAATGAAATGACCAAGCTTGAATTGTTGTCGATGGTATTCGAGCCTGAATCTTGCATTATGTTTTTTTGCAGACCTACTTGCGATTGTAAATGAGTTTGGCGATCTAATTGTTGTGTTGCAACTTGCATGTGTTTTCCTTTTGGGAGTTGTGTGCGCTGAAATTTTGTTTCAACGTTGATTTTCTTGCTATTCGACATCGCTTTAAATTAAAAAATTCCTAATGAATATCATTAAGTTAAGAATATCTTTCTTGATGCTATCAACCTAGCCCCAAATCAAACGCACAAGCCTAATTATTGGATGACAGCTAAATAAACGATATAAGGTTTGCTAAGCCCACTACTAATTTCGTAAAATGGTGTTTTAGATGTAGACGTTTTTTGTTGCAAGTACTCATGCAAGAACTCATTCTAACCAGCATTAAAACGACTATTAAAACGACTGCTACAACAACATATGCAACTTATTATTAACGGTAAACCCAAGACTTTTGATTTAGCCAGTTTCAGTGTGGCGCACTTAGTGAGCGTGTTAGCTTTAGAAGGCAAACGCCTTGCAATTGAGTGCAACGGCGAAATTGTGCCACGTAGCCAGTTTGCTGAAAAGCGGTTGATGGATGGTGATAAGCTTGAAGTTGTGGGTGCAGTGGGCGGCGGTTAGTTAGTTCGCAAGGTAATAGCCTATTAGGCGCACTAAATTAGTTTAAAAACTATAAAAAATATGATTGAACAGCCTTACTTAAAGGCCTCATCGAAGTAATAAAGAAGGATATAAAAGTTGTCAGACTTATTAAATATTGCAGGTAAAACTTACCAATCACGCCTACTTGTAGGTACTGGTAAATACCAAGACTTTGCGCAAACCCGCGCAGCGATTGATGCCAGTGGTGCTGAAATTATTACGGTGGCGATTCGCCGAACTAATATTGGCCAAAATGCAGGTGAGCCATCACTGTTAGATTTTTTACCGCCAGAAGAATTTACCTATTTGCCCAATACCGCAGGTTGTTATTCTGCCGATGATGCGGTGCGCACTTTGCGTTTAGCGCGCGAGTTATTAGATGGCCATAAATTAGTAAAATTAGAAGTGTTGGGCGACCCAAACACCTTGTATCCGAACATGATAGAAACGATTGCCGCCGCTAAAGTATTGGTGAAAGATGGCTTCGACGTAATGGTGTATTGCTCAGATGACCCGATTATCGCTAAACAGTTAGAAGAAATTGGTTGTTGTGCCGTAATGCCGCTCGCTTCGTTGATTGGTTCAGGCATGGGCATTTTAAATCCGTGGAATCTACAAATTATCATCGCCAATGCCAATATTCCTGTGTTGGTAGATGCTGGCGTTGGTACTGCTTCAGACGCAGCTATTGCGATGGAGTTAGGTTGCCAAGGCGTGTTAATGAACACAGCAATCGCTGCCGCACGCGACCCTGTGTTAATGGCTAGCGCTATGAAAAAAGCCGTTGAAGCTGGGCGTGAAGCCTATTTGGCCGGTCGTATGCCTAAAAAGCTATATTCTGCCAGCCCAAGCTCGCCTAGTGCCGGCTTGATTACGTAATTATGAGCAGCGCTACTCATTACGAGTGTACGGTGACTGTTGAGGCGGTGTTTATCGCAGAGCAGTCAGATATTGAGCATAATAGATATGCTTTTGAATATCACGTTAAAATTACCAATACAGGCAACATTGCAGCTCAATTAATCAGCCGTCATTGGATTATTACCGAAGCCAATGGTGCGATTCAAGAAGTGCAGGGCTTAGGTGTGGTGGGCGCGCAACCGCTACTTCAACCTAGCGAATCTTTTGAATATAGTAGCGGTACGCTTATTAGCATGCCTATGGGCGAAATGCATGGCACCTACCAAATGGTGGCTGAAGACGGCAAGCGCTTTGATGC
>CANFZA010000145.1 GCA_947451235.1 Methylophilaceae bacterium
AGCTTCTGCCCGTTCAGTGGTTGCGCATAGCATTGAAGAAGCCTTGCAATTGCAACCGCAAATTGGCTACCCAGCAATTATTCGCCCATCATTCACGATGGGTGGTAGCGGCGGTGGTATTGCTTATAACCGTGAAGAATTCATGACGATTTGTGAGCGCGGCTTAGACGCTTCGCCTACCAAAGAATTGTTGATTGAAGAATCGCTACTCGGTTGGAAAGAATACGAGATGGAAGTGGTGCGCGACTCAGCGGATAACTGCATCATTATTTGTTCTATTGAAAACTTAGACCCAATGGGTGTGCATACGGGTGACTCAATCACCGTGGCGCCTGCACAAACGCTGACTGATAAAGAATATCAAATCATGCGTAATGCTTCATTGGCAGTGTTGCGCGAAATCGGCGTGGATACCGGCGGTTCTAACGTGCAGTTTGCGATTAATCCTGTTGATGGACGCATGATAGTCATCGAGATGAACCCACGCGTTTCACGTTCATCTGCCTTGGCTTCAAAAGCAACTGGTTTCCCTATTGCAAAAATTGCCGCAAAATTAGCGGTAGGTTTTACTTTAGATGAGCTACGCAACGAGATTACTGGGGGTGCTACACCAGCTTCATTTGAGCCTTCGATTGATTACGTAGTTACCAAAATTCCAAGATTTGCTTTCGAGAAATTCCCGCAGGCAGATTCACGTTTAACTACGCAAATGAAATCTGTTGGCGAAGTAATGGCGATTGGCCGCACATTTCAAGAATCTTTCCAAAAAGCGTTGCGCGGTTTAGAAGTTGGCGTTGATGGCTTAGATGAGAAAACCACAGATTTAGATACTATTACTAAAGAAATGGGCGTACCGGGACCAGAGCGTATTTGGTACGTGGGTGATGCCTTTAGAATGGGTATGACGATTGCAGAAGTGTATGATATTTCTAAAATCGATACTTGGTTTTTGGTGCAAATTAAAGACATTATTGATAGAGAGCAAGCGCTTAAAGGTAAGCAAATTGCTGATTTAGATAAATCAGCCATGCTTAAATTAAAACGTAGCGGTTTTTCAGATCGTCGTTTAGCAACTTTGTTAAATACAGATCAGCATGCAGTGCGTGCTTATCGTCAAGCTTTGCAAGTGCGCCCTGTTTATAAGCGCGTAGATACTTGTGCGGCAGAATTTTCTACCAACACCGCTTATATGTACTCTACTTATGAAGAAGAGTGCGAAGCTGCGCCAACCAATAACAAAAAAATCATGATTTTGGGTGGCGGTCCGAATAGAATCGGCCAAGGTATTGAGTTTGATTATTGCTGTGTACACGCGGCGTTTGCCATGCGTGAAGATGGCTATGAAACTATCATGGTGAACTGTAATCCTGAAACGGTTTCTACCGATTACGATACTTCAGATCGCTTGTATTTTGAGCCAGTCACGCTTGAAGATGTGTTGGAAATTGTTGCGCTAGAAAAACCAGTGGGTGTAATTGTGCAATACGGCGGTCAAACGCCACTAAAACTTGCCCGTGCTTTAGAAAAAGCCGGCGTGCCAATTATCGGCACTACGCCAGATGCGATTGATAAAGCTGAAGATCGCGAGCGCTTCCAGAAAATGTTGCAAGAGCTAGGCTTAAAACAACCACCAAATCGTACAGCTAGAACGCCGGAAGATGCTGTGCGTTTAGCCTTAGAAATTGGTTATCCGCTAGTAGTGCGTCCTTCTTACGTGCTTGGTGGACGTGCAATGGAAATCGTGCAAGAGCAATCGCAACTTGAGCGTTACATGCGTGAAGCGGTAAAAGTTTCAAATCAATCACCAGTATTGTTTGATAGATTCCTGAACGATGCGCTTGAAGTTGATGTGGATGCGCTTTGTGATAACACTGGCGATGTGATTATCGGCGGTATTATGGAGCACGTTGAGCAAGCGGGTGTGCATTCTGGTGACTCTGCCTGTTCATTGCCACCATATAGCTTGTCTGCCAAGTTACAAGATGAATTACGCGAGCAAACTAAACAAATGGCACGCGCTTTAGGCGTTGTTGGTTTAATGAATGTGCAGTTTGCAATTCAGGGCGAAACCGTATTTGTGCTTGAAGTAAATCCAAGAGCATCACGAACAGTGCCGTTTGTATCTAAAGCTTGCGGTTTGCAACTGGCTAAAATTGCAGCACGCTGCATGATAGGCATGTCGCTTAAAGATCAAGGCGTGACGCGTGAGATTATTCCGCCATTTTACTCAGTAAAAGAAGCGGTATTCCCGTTCATTAAATTCCCAGGCGTAGATACTATTTTAGGCCCAGAGATGAAATCAACTGGCGAGGTGATGGGTGTTGGCGCTACGTTTGCAGAAGCTTTCTTAAAATCACAACTTGGCGCATCGACTAAATTACCCGAAGGCGGTAGAGCATTTATTAGCGTGCGTAAGGAAGATTATTTGAAAGCCGTTGAAATTGCACAAGCCTTAGATCAACTAGGTTTTAGTTTGGTGGCCACAAAAGGTACCGCAACGGCTTTAAATGCAAGCGGTCTAAAAGTCGCTTCAGTGAACAAAGTAGCTGAAGGTCGCCCACATATTGTTGATATGATTAAAAATGGCGATATTAGCTTTATTGTGAACGTCACTGAAGACAAGCGTGCGGTTGCGGATTCTTACGAGATTCGCCGCAGTGCTTTACAAAATAAAGTGACTTACTACACGACAATGGCGGGTGCAAAAGCCGCTTGTGTTGGTATGGCGCACATGCAAGAACTGACTGTAGAGTCATTGCAAGACTTGCATAAAAAGCTCGCTTAAAATACACTTTAACAACATTAATTAATTTTAAACTTTAAAGCCACACTCAGTTTGGGTGTGGTTTATTTTTTATATCAAGGTTAGGCAACATGGCAGTTACTCAAATACCCGTTACCGTAAAAGGTGCAGTGCAACTTAAAGAAGAATTACTACGCTTGCGTAGTGTGGATAGACCTGATGTGATTCAGGCTATTGCTGAGGCGCGTGCGCAGGGTGATTTGTCTGAGAATGCTGAGTATGAAGCAGCTAAAGAGCGTCAAAGCTTTATTGAAGGCCGTATTGCAGAAATTGAAGCTAAACTTTCTAATGCCATGATTATTGACCCAACGACTTTGCATGCTGAAGGTCGCTGCGTATTTGGTTCAACAGTCAGAATCGAAGATTTAGATAGCGGTAGCATGATCACTTATCAAATTGTAGGTGATGACGAAGCTGATATTAAAAACGGTAAAATTTCTATTAGTTCCCCGATTGCTCGTGGGCTTATTGGTAAGTCTGAAGGTGATGTAGCTGAAGTAATGGCGCCAGGCGGCGTTAAAGAATATGAAATTTTGGATGTGCAATATATTTAACTGAAGTCAAATCTTAAGAAAATAATGTTGATAAAAAGAGACGCTAATGAATAATTGGTCAGATAAATTTTCACTTATTATCATCACCATGTGGGTTGGAGCATTGTGGACTACCGGAGCAGTAGCTTACGTGTTGTTCAATACTTTAGCTGACAGCCAATTGGCAGGCCAACTGGCAGGTAAGTTTTTTAATTATGTTTCTTACTTAGGCCTGTTTTCTGCCTTTTATTTGCTGATACATCGCTTGTTTTCTAACGGCACACTCGCACTTAAACAATCGTATTTTTGGGCAGTATTGTTCATGTTGTTGCTAGTGCTTGCTGGCCATTTCGGCATTCAACCAATATTGGCGCAATTAAAAATAGATGCCATGCCGGGTGACGTAATGCAGAGTGTATTTGCAAATCGATTTAAAACTTGGCATGGAGTGGCAAGTATCGCTTACGTGGTGCAATGCTTACTTGGTTTTGTAGTGGTGCTGCGCGCTAGATAACCATTTTTAGGCGATAAAAAAGGCGCTAAATGAATTGAGCGCCTGTTTTTAGCATATTTTTTACAATATCTTTATTTTGGAATAACGATTTTTGGCTTAGTTGATTGACGATAAATCACTAATTGTTTACCGATATGATGTACCGCAGTTGCCGTTGTTTGTTCGCAAATATCAGTAAGCATTTGTGAACGTACCGCTTTATCATCCACCATCACTTTAATCTTAATGAGTTCATGCGCGTCGAGGCATACGTTCAGTTCTTTTAAAACGCCCTCTGATAAGCCTTTATTGCTAATCATAACGACAGGGTTTAAATTGTGGGCAAGGCTACGTAAGTAGCTAATTTGTTTTGAATTCACTTAGGTTTCTTCTTAAGTATCTTATTGATCTATATAGGCGAACAGTTTAACAGATGAAACTAAAACCTTCC
>CANFZA010000146.1 GCA_947451235.1 Methylophilaceae bacterium
ATGCCGCCGGTGCAAAACATCGCCACTTTTTTATGCTTGGTCTTATCAAAGTGCTCAGCGATATACGCTGGAAATTCACGAAATGTGGTAGTTTTTGGGTCAATCGCGCCTTTAAATGTGCCTATATCCACTTCGTAATCATTGCGGGTATCAATTAAAAGTACTTCAGGATCAGAAATAAGCGCATTCCAATCTTCCGGTTTTACATAGGTGCCGACCAGTTTGGTGGGGCTTACGCCAGGAACGCCTAGCGTGACAATTTCTTTTTTAAGCTTTACTTTCATGCGGTAAAACGGATGTTCGCTGGCAAATGATTCTTTGTGTTCTAAATCAGCAAACCGATTTTCAAACAAAGGATTAGTGCGCAAGAAATGAAGTAGATTATGAATATTGTCTGACAAACCAGCTATGGTGCCATTAATGCCTTCTTCAGCCAAAAGCAACGTGCCTTTAATATTGTTGACTTCGCAAGCTTCTAGAATCGGTGCTTGTAGGGCTTTATAGTCTGGCAGACTGACGAATTTATAGAGTGCGGCAGTTAGAAACTGTGTTGCTGGCGTTGAATTTTGGTGCATTAAAGGCGTGGTCATGGCAATAGTGAAAATTATAAAACGCTATTTTATCACTTGCGCGATGCTTAACCTGAATTGGTCTTATTGTGCGGGCAAAATAAGCAGTATTTCACCATTGCCAGCGCAGGCGGCATCGCCGACAAAACGTTGTACGCGTAACGTTTGAATGCTGCTAAATTTTGTTTTAAATTGCGCAAATGATTTGAACATCAAGTTTAAAAATGGCAAAGTATGAGAGCCACAATCTTGAATAGTCGCGTGTAGTTTTGGCATTTTAGTGAGTAATAAAGATCCGCGCTTCATGTTGAAACAAGCATATTCACCAACACTGCCTAATACGCCTATGGTTCCAGCGATCATGCGGCTGGCGCAATAATCGCCAGCATTGCCTTCAATTAAAATCAAGCCTCTACGCATTTGGTCGCCCACGCGGTCGCCGGCATTGCCTTTAATAATCACAGTGCCGCCACGCATGCCTTTGCGTAAGCCCGCACTTGCGCCACCCAAAAAGTCACCAGTATTGCCGTTTATTGTTAGCAGGCCGCTCACCATATTGCAGGCGGCATAAGCCAAGGTATTGCCTAGGCAGTGAATCTCACCTATTTTAAGGTTATAAGCTAGGTAAGCACCAGCATTGCCTTCAATGAGCATGTTGCCAGACGCCATATTTGCGCCCAAATAATCTAGCTTGTCGCTACTGTTTTTAAAGCAAATATTTTGTGCATCATTGCCAGAAATCTCAAAAATTTCGTCCACACGGCACTGGCTATTACCATAGTTGAGTAACATGCTGGCAATATCTGACGGTGATTTGTCAGCTAAATGCGTAGGGTTAAGCAGCTGGCAGTTTAAGCTGAACTGAAGTGGTTTTTTTAAGTTGAACGTAAGTGCATTCATGATGCTTTTTTACCCATAATTTCATGTAATTTAAAATGATGTGGGCCTAGTTTGCCACCGTAATTACCGGCTGAAATGCGCTTTACGCCACTGGCTGCACCTAAATCACATATAGCTTGTATGCCAACGCGCATAGATTCTGCGATGTCTTCAAAGTTTAAACCGTCGATGACGATTTCCATCACGCTTTCTATTTCAGGCGAAAGTTCGGTATTGGTGACACCTTTTAAAGTCGGGCAAAACGCATCATTGGTGGAAGCAAACATGGTTTTATATTTACTGCCAACTTTTGAACCTGAGCGTACAACGCCACCCGGGAACGGCATAATGACGTTAGGAATTAGCTTCATTGCCTCTATTGCCGCCTCAGCAGCGGCTAGTGCGGCGGGTTGCGAGGTGGCTAAAATCAAAAAGTTTCCGCCGCCAATCGCCCGCACCATGCCTGTGGTTTCTTCGCACAGAAATTCGCCATCCATCACCGGAATGCGCCAGTAACGTTTGGCCATGCCGTTGGCGTTAGAGAATAGTTTTGAGGTTTGATAGCCGTCGCCAAAAAAGCGTAGATTTTTACCTAAGTTGATGCGGTCTTCACTTTCTATGCCAGCAAACGCGGCGGCAGTGGGGCAGGTTAGTATGCATTGGCCCATGCGCGTTTCAAGTTGTTGCATCAGCACTTTGCTGCCCATTGCAAACATCAATATGCTTAAGCCCGGTCGGCCATCTGGCGTTTCTGCTGTGCTAAGTTCGCGTTCTATGCCCGCTTCCACCCCGCAACCAATCACTGAGGTGGCAAAGCCTGTCATCGCATTAGCCGCGTGATACGCCCATTTGAGGTTTTGTGCTGTGATAATGACCCGTGTGCCGCGCATATTAAATGCTTCAGCAAAGGTGTCATCTATTTGTACGCCATTAATCAACATATTTTTTAGTCATCATCTTTGTAAATAACAGCATGTGAAATCTTTGCACGAAGCAAAAATCTATTCAAAAACATTAAAATAACGTCATCCCGACGAAAGTCGGGATCCAGTCAAACGCAGCGCGTTTGTGAACACACCCAGTATTCCCGATAATTTGGTAAGAACGTCACTGGATCCCGACTTTCGTCGGGATGACAAAGTCTAAAGCTTTGGATTGCAAATTGTTTCGTGGAAAGCTCTCAATATAACAAAGCCTTAAGCAGTCGGATCGCCAGTTTGAATTTTACCCACCCATTCTTCAATGTTGATGGTGCATAATTGCTCTACTTTTTTTAGGTCTGCTTCTAGCAATATATCTTGCACTAAATCTAACTGTTTCCAGCCAGCTAAAGGCGTTTCGCAATGCTCTCTAGGTACGTAGCGTGAATCGCGCACTTTGGTATATTGCGGGATGTAACGCGGGCAGTTTTGCCAAAATTCAGACAATTTTACTGTCACTACAAAATCAGCTTCTTTGTAATGTGCCAGTAAAGCCGGGTCTTTAGAAATGCTAGCGGTGCCTTGCACGCGCAGGCGATTAGGCGTTTCAAAAGAGATAAACAATAGCCCAACTTGCGGATTACCGCTGATATTGCCCATAGAAAAAAACATGCCGTTGCCGTCGTAGCTCGGAAATATCAAAGTGGTGCTGTCTAATACTTTTATGAAACCGGCATCGCCGCCTTTGTATGAAACCGTAGGGCGGCCTTGATGGTCGATGGATGACAAGTAGAACATTTCCACGCTTTCAATGAAGCTTTTAGCACCATCGTCAAATTCTGTGCGGCAAACAAGTTCTTCCACACGATCTGCCATGCCACGGGTGCCGAAGTCATCTTGAATGCTGCGGTGTTGCTCGCCATATAATCTGCTCATCATTAATCGCCTTATATTTGCTTATTAAGCTGTTGGTTTATTCTCATGCACGATTACGCTACCGCGCCCGTCATTACTGATTTCATCTTCGCTAATCTTGAAATTATCCAGTTGCATGGTGTGATATTTATCGAAATATTCTTTTAAGTCTTTTTCAACGCCAATATCAAAGGCTGGTTTGGCTGTATGCGTTGCGCCCCAAGTCACTTTGACCACTTTGCCGTCTTTAACGACTAATTCGCCATCTTTAAACACATAATCAGGTTTGCTAAACATGGCTTCGCGGTCGACTTGGTCAGTGTATACGGTAATATCCGCGCCAGCGCCTTCGCCTAAATGGCCTCTATCATTTAAGCCTATAAGCTTGGCCGCGCCTGCACGCGTCATAATGGCGATTTCATACAGACTATATTCGCGGTCTAAGCTGGCTAAATTACTCATGCCTTGTGCGTCTAAATTTAATTTGGCAAAGGTTTCGTTTCTAAAGCTTTTATCCATCAGCAAGCGAATAAGATGCGGATAGCTAGTAAACGGCGCGCCATTTGGGTGGTCTGTGGTTAAAAAGATGCGCCAAGGGTCTTCGGCAGATAAAAATATCTCCAAGCCGATCGCCCATTGCAGCGCATTGACATAGTTTTGATCTTTGTATTTGAACGGCACCACGCCGCAGCCTGCATCACACTCAATATCCATAATGACGGATTTTTTAGGATTACCATGCTTGGAATTTAAATGCTGCACCATGCTATCGCCTGATGCGGTGACGGTTTGGCCAAACAAAATTTGTCCAACATCGGCAGTAATATGTTTGTTTTTATTCAAAGCTTCAGAAATCTGCGCGGCGGCAGATGAGAATTTTTTATCGCCTTCAGTGCCATAGCTATGAAACTGTATATGCGTTAAATGCATAGGCAAGCCTTCTGAGGCGCCCATGGTATTTAGCGTGGTTTCAAAATTGCCAGCCGCGCCCAA
>CANFZA010000147.1 GCA_947451235.1 Methylophilaceae bacterium
AGAATTTCACGACGAAACACTACCGCAAGATGGCGCAAAACAAGCGCACTTTTGCTCAATGTGCGGCCCACATTTCTGCTCAATGAAAATTACGCAAGATGTACGTGACTACGCAGCCACGTTAAACATTACCGATGAAGAAGCCCTTAAAAAAGGCATGCAGGAAAAATCCATTGAGTTTGTGAAAAAAGGTAGCGAGGTTTATCAGAAGGTTTAAACGTCTTTATAACGTTTAGTGTGTTGGCGGAATTAGGTGGCTTTTAAGTCACTAGATTCCGTGTCTAGCACGGAATGACGAACACTAAAAAGCCGGCGTAAGCTGGCTTTTTACATTGATGACTTGCCGCAAGACTGTGGCTTAAAGATTATATTTACTACAAAATTTCTTAAATCGTCGTAGCCTTTTACTCAACCATTAGAATCTTTAAATTACATTGATGGCAGTAATTAAGCTGAACAATTTCATTCTCAATCACAATGTTATTAATAATATCTAAACGCCACTGGCAATGAGGACAGCAATTTGGTTGCTCACTCATAATGTAGTAAATATTTCCCTTGAATTCGCTATTATCGAAATCCGGCATCACTTTATTTTTTACAAACCTTGATTTATGCATGGTTTTGGATAATACCTGAATATTGTGACTTATAGTCCGTAGATTTAAACGTCACATATCCATCACACTCATCACAGTTAATTTATTGAATCGCTGTGATGAATAATCCTTTTTTAAAAGATTTTGGTCTTCGCATTAAATCACTTCGGCTACAAAAAGGTTGGAGCCAAGAGCAATTAGGTCAAATTGCTGAGCTTGATAGAACCTATATCAGTGGAATTGAACGTGGTTTACGTAATGTCAGTTTAATTAATTTAGAAAGGCTTGCCATTGCGCTAAATGTTGAGCCCGCCGAATTGTTAAATTTTAGCGAGCATTAGTTTGTCTAATCGCGCGTATTACGCGGCAAGCATCCAAGATTTCCTTCTAACTTCGTCAGATGAAATTGTTGGGAAAATCACAAGTCAACACGCCCAAGATTTAGTGCATTTACAGGCCAATGCATGGGTTTCACAAATTGAAATCCTGAAAAGAACACTACAAAAACTTCAAACAGGTTATGTGTTTTTTGAAATGTTGATTCCTAGAATGGGCAGACGCGCCGACGTAGTTTACATCGCCGATGGTATTGTTTTTGTATTGGAATTTAAAGTAGGTGAAACAGAATATAAAGCCCATGATTTAAGGCAAGCGGAATCCTATGCAATGGATTTAAGTTGCTTTCATGAGACTAGCCATGACCAACTTATTTTTCCAATTTTAGTGGCAACAAATGCCCCAGATGAAATCTTAGATTACAAAAAGCAAGCTACCGGAGTATTTCCTCCAATAAAAGCTAACGCAGCCAATTTAACTAAAATACTTAGCCAAATATTGGAAACATATAAATCAACCATTGTAATTGAACCAACTACTTGGATTAATGGGCGCTACAAACCTACACCAACGATTATTGAGGCCGCACAGGCTTTGTATGCAAAACATAATGTTAACGATATCGCGCGCTCAGATGCTGATGCCGTTAATTTAGCTGAAACAGTTGGTCGCATTAATGAAATTATTCATCAATCGCGTATTCAAAAGCAAAAGTCGATTTGTTTCGTCACTGGAGTTCCTGGTGCGGGAAAAACTTTGGTTGGCTTAAATATAGCCGCTATGCATAACAACCCTCAAGATGAAGAACATGCAGTATTTCTTTCTGGAAATGGCCCTCTGGTAGATGTGCTTCGTGAAGCATTAGCAAAAGATAGTAAATCAAGAAATGCGGATATATCCATAGCTGATGCGCGTAGGGAGACTGAAAGCGTAATACAAAACATCCATCATTTTAGGGACGAATATTTAAGAGATAGCAACCGGCCGCCAGTAGACAAAATTGTTATTTTTGATGAGGCGCAACGGGCTTGGGATGTTGAAAAAACATCTAAATTTATGCGTCAAAAGCGTAATCAAGCCGATTTCAACCAATCGGAACCAGACTTTTTAGTCAGCGTAATGGATAGGCATGATGAATGGTGTGTTGTCATCGCACTGATTGGCGGTGGCCAAGAAATTAATGACGGCGAAGCTGGTTTAAATGGCTGGTTCTCAGCGCTAGAAAAAAATTACTCAGAATGGCATATTTACTATTCAGATAAGCTTAAGCAAAAAGAGTACGCTGGCCAGAATGTAGAGTTAAGTCTGCTGAAAGAAACAAAATCTTATAGTGAGACAAGTTTGCATTTAGCCACATCAATGCGGTCGTTTCGTGCAGATAAATTATCTCATTTTGTACATTATCTTATTCATAACCAAGCAAGCGAAGCATTTGCAATCTACCAAAAAATTAAAGCTGATTACCCGATATTTGTGACGCGTGATTTATCTAAAGCTAAAGCGTGGATTAAAGCAAAAAAAAGGGGCTTAGAAAGCTGTGGCTTGATTGCATCGTCAGGCGCAAAAAGACTAAAAGCAGAGGGAGTGTTTGTCAATAATGAAGTAGATGCAGCCCATTGGTTCTTAAATTCACAAGATGATGTTCGTTCTTGCCACTTCTTAGAAGACGCTGGAACGGAATTTTTAGTTCAAGGCTTAGAGTTAGACTGGTGCCTGATAGCGTGGGATGCAGATTACCGATATAAGAATAATGCTTTTGAACATTGGAGCTTCAAAGGTAGTAAATGGATGCACGTCCATAATGAATCTCAACAACGGTATTTAGAGAATTCATACCGAGTTTTACTCACTAGAGCTAGGCAAGGCATGGTGATTTTCGTACCTCTCGGCGACATGCAAGATGCCACGAGAACGCCTGCATTTTATGCTGATACTTATGAATATTTAAAAAACTGTGGCATCTCAGAATTCTAAAATTTTATCAATAGTGGCATGGCTGATTTTTTGGTAAAATAGCTAACAAACCACATGAATACAGACTATTTTGACCACAATTAAACTAAACAAAAAACCTGAAGATGCGCAGATTAAGGCGACTAAAGCGCCTGTGCGTCGCACCGATACTGCAAAGCGCGACCGTAGCGTGGCGCCAGCTAAAATGGCGACGCCGGCTAGAGATGAATCTCAAGCAGATAATAATGAGCGCTCTTCTAATGCAACTGAGTCGCCAGCGGCTAAAACTAGCCAGCGTAATCACCGTTACGACGGTAAATTGCGTGACGAATCGTCAGATAATGTTTATGGCGATTCAGCAGATGGCAGACCGGCTGATCATAAAAAAGAAAAACCTTGGTATCCAGATCGTTCTGGCGAGCGTCCTGCGGTAAGGCAAGCTAGACCGGCTGGCGTTGATACACGCACTTCACCAAAAGCGAGCAAAGACGAGCCGCAATACCGTCAAGCGCCGCGTCGTGGTGGCAAGGTGCGTGATGGGTATGATGCAACCGCCGTGAGTTATGGCCCAGCAGCGCGTGCGGCTTATAAATCTACCAGTGAAAATGACGACTTGCCACGTTTATCTAAACGCATGGCTGAGCTGGGTATTTGCTCACGCCGTGAAGCCGACGAATGGATTGTGAATGGTTGGGTAATGGTGGATGGCGTGATTATAGACACGCTAGGTTCACGCATAAACCCAGATGCAGAAATTATTATTAGTAGTTATGCGCATGAGGTTCAGGCTGAATCGGTGACGATTATTTTGCATAAGCCTATGGGGTATGTGAGCGGTCAGGCGGAAGATGAATACGAGCCGGCGATTGTGTTGGTGCATCCAGATAACGAATGGTTGGATGACCCTAATTTAAATGCGCATCATACTAAAGAGTTTCAGCGTAGATATTTACATGGCCTTGCACCTGCTGGCCGCTTAGATATTGATTCTACCGGCATGTTAGTGCTTACTCAAGATGGCCGCGTGGCGCGCCATTTAATTGGTGAAGATTCTACTGTTGAGAAAGAATATTTAGTGCGCGTTGAAGGTGAAATTAGCGATGCTGATATGCAACGCCTTAATTTTGGTTTGAGTTTAGATGGTGAAAGACTCAAACCAGCCAAAGTAAGCTGGCAAAATGAAGACCAATTACGCTTTGTTTTGCGTGAAGGCAAAAAGCGCCAAATTCGCCGCATGTGTGAAATGGTGGGCTTGCATGTGGTGGGTTTAAAGCGCGTGCGTATCGGCAGTGTAAACTTAGGTAAATTACCAGTAGGGCAGTGGCGATATTTGCGCAATGACGA
>CANFZA010000148.1 GCA_947451235.1 Methylophilaceae bacterium
GCAGTTTAAAAGTGGCGTGTCTGCTAGTTTTCAAGCAACGCCAATAGTGACCAACGGCGTAATGTACGTGGCATTGCCTTATAACCACGTGGTGGCATTAGACGCAAAAACAGGCAAAGAACTGTGGCGTTATAAACATGAGCGCAGAGCTAATTGGAAAATGTGTTGCGGTCCAGCCAATAGAGGCGTGGCGGTGAGCGATGGGCAGGTTTTTATCGGCACAGTTGATGCGCGTTTAATTGCCTTGAATGCAAAAACTGGCGCAAAACTTTGGGATATTGATGTCGCAGACGATACCGCTCTGACAGAAAATACCAGCTCGCTGAGTAAAGCGGATGCTAAAAGTGGCAAAGATATATATGGCGGCACTGGCGTAGGCGTGGCGATGGCGCCAGTGGTGTTTCATGGCAAGGTGATTGTCGGCATTACTGGTGTGGGTTATGGCTTGCATTTAGACACCCCAACCTTGGATGCGCCGCTAGGTGCAGTTGTGGGCGTAGATGGCCGTTATGGTCGCCCAGGTTTTTTAGCGGCTTACGATGTTAAAAGTGGTAAGCGCGTTTGGCAGTTCGATACGATTCCGGCGCAAGGCTGGGAGGGCGCTTTTGTAGAAACAACTTCAGATGGCATTTCGTTGAATCGTGACATTGCCGCCGAAAAAGCTAATTTAAAAAATAATAAAGAAGCGTGGCGTTATGGTGGTGGCTCGGCTTGGAGTACGCCGGCGATTGATACCAAAACCAATACTTTGTACTTTGGCACAGGTAATCCTTCGCCACAGATGAATGATATTTCACGCCCGGGCGATAATCTTTACACGGTTTCATTGGTGGCTTTAGATACCGAAACTGGCAAAATTAAATGGCATTATCAACAAGTGCCGCATGATGTTTGGGGTTACGATTTGGCTAGTCCGCCGGTGTTATTTGATTACAAAACGCAGGGCAAAACAATAGCCGCCGTAGGTCAGGCCAGCAAAACTGGTTGGTATTATGTGAATGACCGCGTGACGGGGGAATTACTCATGAAATCAGACGCATTTGTGCCGCAAAAAAACTTATTCGCCAAAGCGACCAAAGAGGGAACGGTTCTTTACCCTGGTATTTTAGGCGGCTCTAATTGGAGTCCAAGTGCCTTGGATGAGGGTAAACAAACCAGTTATGTTGCTGGCATACATTCGCCCATTAAATATACCTTAGTTGAAGAGCCAGCTAAAAATGGTGCGCCTGCCATCCGATATGCGTCCTCTGAGCCCACAAAAGACCCGCGTTGGGGGGTTATTTCAGCCATTGATTTAGCTAACGGAAAAATGCGTTGGCAAGTGAAAACCGAACAGCCTTTAATGGGTGGCTTATTAGCGACCAACAGCGGCTTGTTGTTTATGGGCGAAGGCAGTGGCAACTTTAACGCCTATAACAGTAATACTGGTGCTTTGTTATGGCAAACAAAGGCCGATGCTGGCGTTAACGCACCGCCAATTAGCTATGAAATTGATGGCGTGCAATATGTTGCGGTAGTGGCAGGCGGTAACTCTATATTCGGTTATGCGATTGGTGATAACGTGATGGTGTATGCGCTAGGTAAAAAGTAAGTATCACTTAAACTCACTTCGAGTAACGATGGCAGTGAGTTTAAATCTAATAATTTTCTAGCTTATTGCTTTTATTGCTAGCGGTGCTTTAGCTTTAAGCAAAGTACCACGAAAGCTAATATTAATGTGATGCTATTGGCCACAATAATAGGCCAGCTTACAATCAAAATGCCATAGCATAACCAGCCCACTACACCCAAGCTGAATAGGCTATACATGGGTAAAGACACCCCTGATAGATCACGCGTTTTCCAAGAATGATGTGCTTGTGGCACAAATGCCAAAGTAGTTAAAAAAGCGGAAAAATAACCAATTAATTCTGTGCTGTTCATGTATTTTTAACCTGTTTTTATCTGATTTACTTTTCGTACCATGTCGTGCTTTTATTCACAATTGCCACAATAGATAACATTACCGGCACTTCAATCAGCACACCAACCACAGTCGCAAGCGCGGCGCCAGAATTAAAGCCGAATATCGCGATAGCGGTTGCCACCGCCAACTCAAAAAAGTTAGACGCACCAATTAAAGCTGATGGCCCCGCGACGCAATGGGCGACTTTCAGCTTTTTATTCAACCAATAAGCTAAACCCGCGTTGAAATAGACCTGAATCAAAATAGGAATCGCCAGCAGTAAAATCACCAAAGGCTGCGCTAATATTTGCGGTCCTTGAAATGCGAATAACAAAACCAGTGTAAGCAATAAAGCCGCTAGCGAAAATGGCTGCAATCTGGCGTTAGTTTTTTCTAAAGCGATAACGTCGGCTTTTAATGCAGCACGCCAAATTTGGCTAATCAGCAGTGGTATGACAATAAATAATGCCACAGACAAGGCTAGCGTATCCCAGGGCACATGAATGCTCGACACGCCTAGTAATAAGGCCACCAGAGGCGCAAACGCAAACAGCATGATGATATCGTTCACAGCTACCTGCGATAACGTGAATTTGGCATCGCCATTACATAAGTTGCTCCAAACAAACACCATTGCAGTACACGGCGCGGCCGCTAGTAATATCAACCCGGCAATATAGCTATCAATTTGATCTGCAGGTAAATAGGGTGCAAACCAGTGGCGAATAAATAGCCAAGCTAAAATCGCCATAGAAAACGGTTTAACTAGCCAGTTGATACCTAGTGTCACGGCAATGCCTTTGCCATGCTGCGCCACTTCCATCATTTTAGTTAAATCAATCTTTAGCAACATCGGGATTATCATCAGCCAAATTAACAAAGCCACTGGCAAATTAACTTGCGCTAACTTCATATTGCCTAGCGCCTGAAAAAAGCTCGGAATCTGCTGGCCTAGTATTACTCCAACCACGATGCAGGCCAAAACCCACCAAGTAAGATTTCGTTCAAAAGCATTGATTTTAGCGATTGGTTTCATATTTATATTGATTGAGGTAATTTTTTTGGAAGCAGTCTTTTAGCCATACTGATTACCAGTAGCGCAATAGCGCCAGCGGCAACGCCAAATACACCATCAAGTATTACGGGCATAAATGCCTGTAAAAATCCGCTACTTAAGCCAGCTGAAAAGTGCTGAATCCAATGATGCAAAACGCTAAACCCATGCGTGAGAATTGCGCCACCCACTAAAAACATAGCTACGGTCCCTACTACAGATAAGCATTTCATCATGTATGGTGCAAAAGCAAGAATAGTAAAACCGAGCTTACGTTTAGCAGCAGAGGATAAGCTTTTACCCTTACATTTAGCCAAGTAAAGCCCGCCATCATCTAATTTAACAATGCCTGCCACCAAACCGTAAACGCCGATAGTCATGATAAAAGCAATGGTTGTTAACACCAGAACTTGCTGGCTGAAAGGCGCTGCGGCCACCGAGCCTAATGTTATGACAATAATTTCAGCAGATAAAACGAAGTCTGTGCGTACTGCGCCGGCAATCTTTTCTTTTTCGTTATCTTTTTCGTTATCTGTAGTTTCTGTGTTGATACTTTCATCTTTGTCAATTAAATGGCTAGGTTCTTGATGCTTAGTTTCATGTCGTAAGAGAAAGTGATGTAAAAGCTTCTCAACACCTTCATAACATAAAAATAAACCGCCGAGCATCAGTAGCGGCATCACTGCCCATGGTGCAAAAGTGCTAATAGCTAGTGCGGTAGGCACCAAAATCAATTTATTGATAGCTGAGCCTTTAGCCACAGCAAAAACAACAGGTAGCTCTCTATCTGCATTAACGCCTGAAACTTGTTGAGCATTAAGCGCAAGATCGTCACCAAGCACACCTGCGGTTTTCTTAGCCGCAACTTTGGTCATGACTGATACGTCATCCAAAATAGCCGCGATGTCATCGATAAGTGTTAAAAGGCTGGCACCGGCCATGTTGAATCGTCCTGAATGAGGTGTTTTGGATATTAAATTCTAATCGCTGAATTATAACGAAAGACTGCTGAAAATTGCTTGAGATGATTACTTTAAATAATCAACATTTGAATCGCTTTAAGATTAAAGCCTAAATTTTGGCCAAAAAAATGGCCCAATTAAGGGCCATTTTTTTGGATTCTTAGTTACTAAGCTTTCTGGATGTTAGAAGCTTGTTTACCTTTTGGTCCGTCTGTTACATCAAAAGTTACGCGATCATTTTCTTTCAAGCTTTTGTAGCCGCTGTCA
>CANFZA010000149.1 GCA_947451235.1 Methylophilaceae bacterium
ACGCATGAACGCACTTTAGAAGTAACGAATACTCTGTACGGCGATGGCAAACGCATTAAAGATTACAAATGGGAGCGTTTGGTAGGCAGTTATCACGGTTCTGGTTGCACGCTAACTAGTGCCATTGCCGCCTGTATGGCGCATGGCTTAACGCTAGAAGAAGCGATAGAAGAAGCGCAAGACTACACTTGGCAAACGCTTAAAAATGGTTTCAGGCCTGGCATGGGGCAATTTATACCTGATCGTATGTTTTGGGCGCGCGATGAAGAAGATGCCGTGGTAAATAGTGGCGACGGCATTCTTAAAGCGCATTAATCGTTAAGTATAATTTGCATGATAAAAGGTCTTTACGCGGTTACACCGGATGAACCCAATACCGATGTGCTATTAGCCAAGGTTGAAGCTGCGTTGCAAGGCGGCATCAATATTCTGCAATATCGCAACAAGCAGGCGAATCATAAGTTACAGACCCAGCAAGCGCGCGCTATTTTATCTTTGTGTCGACAATATAATGTACCGCTTATTATTAATGATTCAGTTAAACTTTGTCTAACCTTAGATGCAGATGGCGTACACATAGGCGCAGATGACGGCGATTTAGACGAAATTCGCGCCAGATTAGGGCCAAGTAAGATTTTAGGTGCATCGTGCTACAACCGCTTAGATTTAGCCTTAAATGCGCAGCAAGCCGGCGTCAATTATGTCGCCTTTGGCGCTTGCTTTGCCTCTAGCACCAAACCCAATGCGCCTGTGGCTAGCCTAGATTTATTTAGACTGGCGCAAATGCAATTACATATCCCCACGGTGGCGATAGGCGGCATTACACTTGCAAATGCGCCGCTGACAATTGACGCTGGCGCGAACGCGATTGCCGTGATTAATGCGATTTTTAATACCTCTGACGTTAAATTAGGCACTCAACAATTCGCGCAACTTTTCGACACTTTTTAACACTTACATACTCCTGATTATTCACCTAAATAAGACATGGCCATTACTATGACATCAATCAATGAAACGCTTTTTGAAAAATCTCAACAACTTATTCCGGGCGGTGTAAATTCGCCGGTACGCGCTTTTCGTAGCGTGGGTGGTACGCCGGTATTCTTCAAAAAAGGCTTGGGTTCTAAATTGTGGGATGTGGATGGTAAAGAATATATCGACTACATCAACTCATGGGGGCCGATGATTGTTGGGCACGCGCATCCGGTGGTGATTAAAGCGGTGCAGGAAGTGGCGGAAAACAGTTTGTCGTTTGGCGCACCGACTGGTTTAGAGCTGGAAATGGCCGAGCTAATTAATAAATTAGTTCCTAGCATGGAGCAAGTGCGCTTGGTGAGTAGCGGTACCGAAGCAACGATGAGTGCGATTCGTGTGGCGCGTGGTTTTACTGGTAGAAGCAAGCTGGTTAAGTTTGAAGGTTGTTACCACGGCCATTCTGACGCGCTGTTAGTGAAAGCTGGTTCAGGTTTGCTGACTTTCGGTGAACCTGATTCTGCGGGCGTTCCAGCAGAAGTGGCCGCTCACACGCTAACTTTAGAATACAACAACACGCAAGCGCTTAAAGATTTATTTAGCAAGATGGGCGATGAAATTGCCTGTGTGATTATTGAGCCTGTAGTGGGTAATATGAACTTGGTAGTGCCACACATGGAGTTTTTACAAACTTTACGCGAGCTTTGCACCAAGCATGGCGCTGTGTTGATTTTTGATGAAGTGATGACTGGCTTCCGTGTACATTTAGGCGGTGCGCAAGCTTTATACAATATCAAGCCGGATATGACGACGCTAGGTAAAGTCATCGGCGGTGGTCTGCCTGTAGGTGCTTTTGGTGGTCGTAAAGATATTATGAGTTGCCTAGCGCCATTGGGTAAAGTGTATCAAGCGGGTACTTTATCGGGTAATCCGGTAGCAGTGACGGCCGGCTTAAAAACCTTAGAATTAATCCAAGCGCCAGATTTTCATGCGAAATTAACAGCGCAAACCAAAAAATTGGTCGATGGCCTCATTGAAGCGGCAAAAGAAGCTGGTGTAATCTTTAATGCACAAAGCGTGGGCGGCATGTTCGGCTTATATTTTTGCGAAAAATGCCCAGCTAGCTTTCATGAAGTGATGCAATCTAATAAAGAGCATTTTAATAAATTTTTCCACAGTATGCTGGATAGCGGCATTTATCTTGGGCCATCAGCGTTTGAGGCTGGCTTTGTTTCGGCTGCGCACAGTGATGCAGATATTGCCTTTACCATTGCTGCGGCTAAAAAAGCATTTGCCTTGGTGGCGACTGCCCATTAAGAATTATTGGCAGCTAATCCTTAAATCCTATCGTAGGAGCGGCGCCCTCGCCGCGATGCAATGAAACATGCCAGACATTTGCACCATCGTTTCGCGGCGAGGGCGCCGCTCCTACATACAATCGTGGTGATGTTATTTGAAAAAGAGGTGCTGGAATTTAACCCAGCTTGGCAAGCTACACACCCAATAAAACTAGGTGGGATGATGGAAAAATAATGGTAGGAGCGGCGCCTCGCCGCGAAAAATGGCGCAATTTTCACCGTCGCTATCGCGGCGAGGGCGCCGCTCCTACATACAACTTTCTGAAGCACTTTCAATGCTTAGAAAATTAGAGTGTCCGTGGCGCATAGCAATGTTGCTTTTGGTTTTTATATTTAAACTAGCCGGAAAATAGTTGACGGGCATGATTTATTATAAATAATCTGTATCTTTAGCGTCTATCTTGTTGAACACATAGACATTTAACGGTAAACTTGAAGGTTCCGCTAAATGTTTTGTGATTAGATAATATGGCATCAGTGTTAAGTAACCCAATCGTGCAGAATGACTCAGCTTTAATTAATTCTGGCATTGCAAATTCAAACGACGTAAATTCAAATAACGTAAATTCAAATAACGTAAATTCAAGTATGGTGAATCCTGACTTTGTAAGTACCGCTAAACCAAGCAAACAAGGTTTATACAGGCCATCTAACGAGCGTGATGCTTGTGGTGTTGGTTTTGTAGCGCATATTAAAGGCAAAAAAAGCCATGATATTGTGCAAAAAGGTTTGGAGTTACTGACCAATCTTACCCATCGCGGTGCCACTGGCTACGACCCTAAATTAGGCGACGGCGCTGGCTTGCTCATGCAAATGCCAGATGCGTTTATGCGTCAAGAAGCGGCAAAACTCAGCGTCACACTGCCAGAAGTTGGCCAATATGCAGTGGGTAATGTGTTTTTACCGCAAGCAGCAAAAAACATTGAGGCGTGCGTTAGTTTAATTAATAAAATTATCGCTGAAGAAAATCAGACTTTACTAGCTTGGCGCGATGTGCCGGTTGATAACCGCGATTTAGCTCAAGCGGCACGTGATGTTGAGCCGACCATGCGTCAGGTGATGATTGCCAGCACTTCTGCCGATCAAAATACTTTTGAGCGTAAATTATTCGTCATTCGTAAGCGTGTTGAGCATGCGATTCGTGCGCTTGATTTAAAAGACCCAGCTACGTTTTACATTCCTTCATTATCTTCACGCACCATAGTCTACAAAGGCATGTTGCTGGCGAATGAAGTAGGCGTTTATTACAAAGATTTAAACGATGAAAGCGTGGTTTCAGCCTTAGCGCTAGTGCATCAACGTTTTTCAACCAACACTTTCCCAGCTTGGGATTTAGCCCATCCGTTCCGCATGATTGCGCATAATGGCGAAATCAATACCGTACAAGGCAACGTCAATTGGATGGCCGCACGTCACGAGACCATGAAGTCTAGCGTGATAGGCGAAGATTTAGAAAAACTTTGGCCCTTAATTGTCGATGGCCAATCAGATTCAGCCTGTTTTGATAACTGTTTAGAATTGCTAGTGGCAGGTGGTTATTCATTGCCACACGCTATGATGATGTTGATTCCTGAAGCTTGGGGCGCAAAAGATGGTGCTGGCAACCCGCTAATGGACGAAGAGCGTCGTGCGTTTTATGAATATCACGCAGCGTTAATGGAACCTTGGGATGGCCCAGCCGCCGTAGCGTTTACCGATGGCCGCATGATAGGTGCAACCTTAGACCGCAACGGTTTGCGTCCAGCGCGTTATTTAGTCACTGATGATGACATTGTGATGATGGCTTCTGAAATGGGCGTGCTGACATTTCCGCAAGAAAAAATCGTTAAAAAATGGCGTTTAGAACCAGGCAAAATGTTGTTAATCGACATGGAGCAAGG
>CANFZA010000150.1 GCA_947451235.1 Methylophilaceae bacterium
GGCGTGTTTTCACCGATTCGTGGTGAATATTTAGACTTAATGGATGTAGCACCACTGCCAGTGCCTTGCAATGTAGCGTTTGATATTGGTACTGGTACCGGCGTGTTAGCGGCAATTTTGGCTAATCGCGGCATCACTAAAATTATTGCCACCGATAACTCACATCGTGCTTTAGATTGCGCACTTAAAAATGTGAATCTGCTAGGTTTAAAAAATAATGTCACTTTGCTTGAAGCTAATTTATATCCGAAAGCGGAGTACGGCAAAGCAGATTTAATTGTATGTAATCCACCTTGGTTGCCTGCGCATCCAAGCTCAGCCTTAGAATCAGCAATTTATGATGAAAAAAGCCAAATGCTTAAAGGCTTTTTAAATGGCTTAAGCGCACATTTAAACGATACTGGTGAAGGCTGGTTAGTGCTTTCAGACTTTGCTGAACACTTAGGCTTAAGAACGCGTGAAGAGCTATTAGGCTGGATTGAGGCTGCGGGCTTAAAAGTGCTTGATAGAGCCGATACCAAAGCAAGACACGGCAAAACTTTAGATGCCAGTGATCCGCTACATGCTGCGCGTAAAGCTGAAGTGACTTCTTTATGGCGTTTGGCTAAGCAATAAGATAAAGTTGTTTAAGGCGGTGTGCAGGTAAAACATTTGCACACCCTACTGAGCGTAAGTACTTGAATTAAATAAAAAGGGTGTGCAAATTGAAATTTGCACACCCTTTTTTATTAAGTTTGGTTTATTAGGTACGGTTTATTAAGTACGGCTTATTAACTTTAATGCATTAACTACACCTAACACGTACAACCTAAGCCGAACCTCTATTTCTATCGCTTTTTCTTTTGTGTATCTGGTGTTGGTAAATCACTCGTTTGTCTAACGCGACGGTTTTCATTTTTACGTGGCGCTGGCTTTTTAGCCGCTGTGTTTCTAGCTGCATCAGATTTAGTACGATACGGTTTAGCAGAACCATCGGCAGCGTCGCGTGGCGGTCTGTCTAAAGCACTTACGCGTTGTCTGCGTACTTTTGGCATAAATACTGTGGTGGCTTTTAACTTTTCACGTTGTGTAAGCTGTCTAAGTGGTGCGCTTGGCACTGGCAATTCAGCCCATTCCAATAGGCCAACGACTTCTTTTTGCTCCAACTTCAACATGGTGCCGCGTTTAACGCGCGGTGGTAGGTTTACTGGGCCAAAACGTACACGCATCAATCGGCTTACTGGTAATTGAAACGCTTCAAATAGACGCCGTACTTCACGATTACGGCCTTCGCGCAGAATAACCTGATACCAATGATTTGCACCTTCGCCGCCCTGCGCTTTAATGCTATCAAAATTGGCTGGGCCATCGTCAAGCTCAATACCTTCAGTCAGCTGTGTCATTTGACCGTCAGTCAATTCGCCAAAAATACGCACCGCATATTCACGCTCAACTTCGTAACGTGGATGCATAAAGCGGTTGGCTAAGTCGCCAGAAGTGGTAAAAATGAGCAAGCCGCTGGTATTCATATCCAAACGACCAATGGCAATCCATTTAGCATTTTTAACTTTTGGCAATTTATCAAACACGCTAGCGCGGCCTTCAGGGTCATCTTGACTAACGATTTCACCTTCTGGTTTATGATAAATCAACACTTGTGGCAGTTCTGCGACAAATGGCAACTTAAGAATACGGCTATCTAAACGCACAACATCAAATTGCGTAACGCCTTGGCCTGTTGTTGCTGGCGCACCGTTTACGGTAACGCGACCACTAGCGATTAGCGCTTCCATGTCGCGGCGCGAACCCAAACCAGCCAGCGCTAATAGCTTGTGTAGCCTTTGCGTAGGTTCTGCAACGGCATTTTCATCAACGGCTAATTTAGTGAAACTGGTTTTTGCGCGGCGCGGCGTTGCTTGCGGGTCGCGTTGGGTCTTAAAGGGACGTGCCATAATGATAAACTATTGATTGTAATAGCGCATTTTACCGCAGTTAGTGATAATTGCCGCACTTTAAATGGTTTTACTCATGCCTTTTTGCTATCAAGGCTAAACTTATGTGACTCTAAACTTACGGGCTTGTTTGCAGCTTTAACTTCAGTTGATTACAGGTTTAGTTGAGCATCCTGCTGAACAAACACTTCCATCTCAGGCAAGTCGGCTAGTGACCGTAAATTTAGATCATCTAAAAAGTGTTTAGTAGTTGCATACAATGAAGGCCGCCCCGGCACTTCGCGCTGCCCGACAATGTCGACCCAATCGCGTTCCAGTAGTTGGCGCATCACATTGGGATTCACCGCAACACCGCGAATCTCTTCAATGTCGCCTCTGGTAACAGGCTGGCGATAAGCAATAATGGCTAAGGTTTCCATCACCGCACGCGAATATTTAGACTGTTTCTCAGGGTTTAATCGCGCCAAAAATACCGAATATTCCGGGCGAGCCTGAAAGCGATAACCAGTTGCAACTTGCACTAATTCCATTGTGCGCGCTTCCCAGTCTTGCTTAAGTTCGTCTAACACCATACGCAAAGTGGTGCGTTCCATGCGCCCAGCAAAAAGTTTGAGCATGTCATCCAAACTTAAGGGCTGTGCACTGGTCAGCAAGGCCACTTCTAGCACTTGTTTGGTTTGTAAGGTGTTTTCTGGCTTATCCATTGCTAAGAACCCAATAAAAAACCGCTATTCTTGTACATTTAATTGTACATAAATGGGTGAAAAAGGCGCTTGCTGAGTAATGCGCAACAAACCTTCACGGGCTAATTCTAATATCGCCAAAAAACAAACCACTAACTTAGGAATACCATCTTGCACCACATCAAATAATTCTGAAAACTCTAGAAGATTATCGGTTTTTAGGCGGCGTAGAATAATACTCATGTGCTCGCGCACAGAAAGCTCGGCTTTGCCCACTTTATGATGCTGAAAGTGGCTGGCACGTTTAAG
The DNA here is from genome assembly GCA_947451235.1 of Methylophilaceae bacterium. Lineage (GTDB taxonomy): Bacteria > Pseudomonadota > Gammaproteobacteria > Burkholderiales > Methylophilaceae > Methylotenera. The sequence goes on from CANFZA010000150.1 coordinate 2,924, forward strand.
CACATTACGCCAAGCTTCGGCTAGATCATCTAAACTGAATTCCGGTGGCTTTACTTCAGCAATGTGTTGATAGTAAGCACTAGCAACACTAATATCTTCGCCTACTTTTGGCATTTCATCAATTTTTTGCGCGGCCAATTTAATGGCTTCATATTCCATTAAACGGCGGACTAATTCAGCTCTAGGATCATCTTCAGATTCAACATCGGCAGGTTTCGGTAATAAAAAGCGTGATTTAATCTCGATTAGCATGGCCGACATCAATAAATAATCGCCGGCCAACTCCAGCTTGATATCCTGCATTTTTTCGACATAAACCATGTATTGGCGCGTTAGATCGGCCATAGGAATATCAAGAATATTGAGATTATGCTTGCGAATTAAATACAGCAGTAAATCTAGTGGACCTTCAAAGGTATCTAAATAAACCGCTAAGGCATCTGGCGGAATATATAAATCATGCGGTAGCTGTGTGAGCGTTTCGCCTTTGATTTTAATTTCGGCATTGGTTAAAAACAAATGGATCGCCTTAAATTTTGTAGGGTGTGCAAAATTATTTTATTTGCACACCTCATTAATTTTTTAAATTACGTTGGTTTAACGGTGTGCTAGAAGTAGGCTTGCACACCCTACGTGCTAACAGCCTTTAATTTCGTACCATTCGTGCTTCTGAAGTGCAAGATCGTCTTCTCTAACAAAATAAACATCTTCATTTCTAAGTGCCTTACGACTTTTCCACTCGGTTACGTCGTTGTTATATCTGACCATTACCCCACTCCCATCAAGCATCTTGCAATTATTACTACCTCCCAGAACCTCAAATCCGTAAATTTTATTATTTCCCGTATACACCTTCACACCAGTCCACATAGAGGTACTTAATGATATCCACTTCACACTTGATTTCACAGCATCTGCATGTAATAGGGCTTTTGCCGCCAAATCTTTATGCGAAACGTCAGCACGTTCTTTTGGAGTCATTGTTGCAAGCCTTTTTTCCTCTAATTCTGCAGCTTGTTTTGTTGATTTTGCAACTTGAGCCTCCAATGCTAATAATTGAGCTTTATCAGTAGCATTTGTACGTGCCATTAATATTCCAAAAATAATGCTGATAGCGACTAATATTAACGCGACGAAAACAAAAGTAATACTAGGCTTATAGCCAACAAGCTCTTGCGAACCGCGGGAATTCTTTCGATATTTTTTCAAAATAAGAAAAAACAAGAACGAAACAATACTGGAAAAAATTGTCATAAATATTATTGTA
>CANFZA010000151.1 GCA_947451235.1 Methylophilaceae bacterium
GAAGGCACCATGGTCGACACCTGGGCAACGGTAGGTTCATGTGCGCAAATCGGCAAAAACGTGCATCTATCAGGTGGCGTGGGTATTGGCGGCGTGCTTGAACCTGTGCAAGCTGGTCCAACGATCATTGGTGACAATTGCTTTATCGGCGCACGTTCTGAAGTGGTTGAAGGCGTTATAGTTGAAGATAACTGCGTGATTTCTATGGGCGTTTACATCGGCCAATCCACTAAAATTTACGACCGCGAAACTGGCACTGTGACTTACGGTCGCGTACCGGCTGGTTCAGTAGTCGTTGCCGGCAACTTGCCTTCTAAAGACGGCACTTACAGTCTTTATTGCGCTGTGATCGTTAAAAAAGTAGACGAAAAAACACGTGGCAAAGTGGGTATTAACGAATTATTGCGCGGTATTTAAGTTTTAATAGAGTGCTAAATTAAAATTAGCGTAGCGTTTTAAAAACCCTACGCTAAATAAATTAAATGTATTCAGTAATTTAAAAGCATGCCCCTGACACCCGCCCTGTGCGGGTGTTTGTTTTTAGTGCGCATTATTTAACGCAATAAAACCTCTCGATTAAAAGCCTTAAGCCCTTGTTTGGCAAATACTTAATCGAAGTTTATCAGTTGCTAATTGCTCATAATTTCGGCGCTTTACTGTAATACTGTTAAAATACCGCTTTATTAAAAAAGATGGCTTAAATCGCCCATCGCTAAGACCACATTCATGCAGCTATTCGGCATTCCAAACTGCAGTACCGTTAAAAAAGCCCGTGATTGGCTGGCCAATAATGGCGTGGCTTATACCTTTCATGACTTTAAGAAAAACGGTGTTAGCCATGATTTACTAGCAGGCTGGCTGAGCCAAATGCCTTGGGAAAAACTAGTGAACCGCGCAGGCATGACTTGGCGGAATTTAACCGATGCAGAGAAATCTGCGGTCATTGATGCTAATTCTGCACTTAATTTAATGCTTGAGAAATCCTCAGTCATCAAGCGTCCAGTGTTGGTGAAAGATGGAAAAATCATATCCTTAGGATTTACTGAAGCCAGCTACAAAGAACTGCTGAAAGAAATAGCATAAAGAACTACTTTAAAAAAATACCGTAAATAAATATGACGAACAACATAAACACACCTAGCAAAACCTTAAGCTTGGCGATTGATTTACTCACGCGCCGCTCAAACACGCCTGAAGATGCGGGTTGCCAAGAATTAATGATTTCACGCCTAGAACCACTAGGCTTCAAAATTGAGCGTATGCGTTTTGGTAATGTGGATAATCTTTACGCTAGACGCGGCACCACAGGGCCTTTGTTAGTGTTTGCCGGCCATACCGATGTTGTGCCCACTGGCCCGCTAGAAAAATGGCACACGCCTCCGTTTGAGCCAACGATTAAAGATGGCATGCTTTACGCACGTGGCGCGGCAGATATGAAAACATCGCTGGCCGCTTTCGTCACCAGTATTGAAGAATTTGTTGCAGAAAACCCCAACCATAGCGGTTCAATTGGTTTGTTGATTACTTCGGATGAAGAAGGCGTGGCGGTTGATGGCACTATTAAAGTGGTAGAAGCCTTAAAAGCACGTGGTGAATTGATTGATTATTGCATCGTTGGCGAGCCAACCAGCAATAAAGTAGTAGGCGATATGATTAAAAACGGTCGCCGAGGTTCGCTTTCAGGTAAGTTGGTGGTTAAAGGCGTGCAAGGCCATATTGCCTACCCGCATTTAGTTAAAAACCCTATCCACATGGTCGCCCCTGCCATTAAAGACATGGTCGATACGGTTTGGGATACTGGCAACGAATATTTCCCACCAACCTCATGGCAAATCAGCAATATGAATGGCGGCACAGGCGCAACTAATGTGGTGCCCGGAGAAGTAGAAATACTATTCAACTTTAGATTTTGTACCGCCAGCACTGAGGCTAATTTAAAAGAGCGCACTTACGCGATTTTAGACAAACACGCGCTGGAATACGATTTAGAGTGGGAGTATTCACCACCGTACATCACACCACGTGGCAATTTGGTAGAAGCGATTAGCGCAGCGATTCAGCAATCTTATGGTGTAACGCCTGAATTATCGACTACAGGCGGCACGTCTGATGGCCGATTTATTGCCGACATTTGCAAGCAAGTGATTGAATTTGGCCCGCTGAATGCAACGATACATAAATTAAATGAATGCGTAGGCGTCGCAGATATTGAACCTCTAAAAGAAACTTACAAATTGACCATGCAAAAACTGCTGGGCTAACTTAAAAAATTAGACCCAATATTTTAGTAAATCATTTAATAAAAAATTATTGAAAATCAAGCAATGACAATCGACAACCCAAATAATCAAACTGTAATCTCAGAGCTATTCACCATTCGCGACTGGATTCGCTACGCCGTTAGCCGGTTTGAGGCTTCAGATATATTTTATGGCCATGGCACAGATAACGCTTACGATGAGGCAGTTTGGCTGATGATGAGCGCCCTACATTTGCCTATGGACACGCTGAACAATTTTTTAGATGCCAGAATAACCACCACTGAGCGCACTAAGCTTGCTGGTTTTATTGAGCAACGCATTACTAATCACACGCCTACCGCATATTTGGTGAATGAAGCTTGGTTGCATGGCCTGAAATTTTACGTAGATGAACGCGTACTTATTCCACGTTCATTTATTGCTGAGTTGCTCAATAGCGATTTGGGCGCGAGTGATTTAAATACGGATAGCCTAAGCGCCTGGATTGAATTTCCAGAAATGATAGAAAGCGCGGCTGACCTTTGCACTGGCAGTGGCTGTTTAGGTATTTTGCTTGCTAATGCCTTCCCAAACGCGGCGATTGACGTGATTGATATTTCACAAGACGCGATTGATGTCGCTAACATCAACATTGCCAACTATGGCTTAGAAGAACAAATTACCGCGATTAAATCTGATATGTTTAGCGCGTTAAACGGCAAAACCTATGATGTTATTATCAGCAATCCACCCTATGTGGATGCACCTTCAATGGCGGCATTGCCAGCAGAATATCAAAATGAACCGCAACTAGCTTTAGGCAGTGGCGTGGCTGGTTTAGACCACACGCACACTATTTTGCGCGAAGCGGCTAAACATTTAAACGAAGATGGCATACTGATCGTTGAAATCGGCCATAATCGCGAAGCCTTAGAAGCCGCTTATCCAGACATAGCCTTTACTTGGCTAGAAGTTTCATCTGGCAATGAGTTTGTATTTTTACTAACAAAATCGCAGTTAGAATAAATACCATAGAGCGATTAGAGTTTTACGCATTACATTTTTATTGTTTAAAATTACAACAAATTCAAAGTTACACAAATTTTTAAAGTTATACCAAATCAATAGTTACCTTAGGCAATCATATTTTGAACATCACCCCAACATCCAGCCAAACCATTAGCTGGCAAGAAGCAGGCAAAACAAAAACCAGCGTATGGCATTCTGAAAACGATGCCCCTGTACCTAAAAAAGTACAAATTACCGACGACACCATCAAAGCAGATGATGCGTACAAACTTTGTTGCGAAGGCACTGCCCTACTTTGGCGCGGTGATTTTCAAAATGCAAAACTGCTCATGCAAGCGCTTTCACGCAGAATTGATCGCCCGCGCAAAAAACCAAAGAAAACTGGCGAAACCATGTTGCAGTCATTTCATTTGCATCGCCAAGCGCAATCGCAAAAAGCGCGTATTTTAGGTATGTTAGTGATTGAATTAAACGTAGGCTACAACATTAGTTTACGCCGCGCCCCTGATGTTAAAGCCGCTTGCGAACACGCTTACGGTAAAAGTACACATGGCATTGTGGTTTCATTACGTGAAATTTTAGGCTTGGTTGGCGCTTACGAATGGAGCAAAAGTGGCGTAGATATTCCTGTCATGAATAATAAAATATTCCCTAGCTACGGCGTGTTTTCACCGATTCGTGGTGAATATTTAGACTTAATGGATGTAGCACCACTGCCAGTGCCTTGCAATGTAGCGTTTGATATTGGTACTGGTACCGGCGTGTTAGCGGCAATTTTGGCTAATCGCGGCATCACTAAAATTATTGC
>CANFZA010000152.1 GCA_947451235.1 Methylophilaceae bacterium
CCTAATTTATTCCTATTTTTTTATTCTTAAAGGTGATTCAAAGTTGATTTAAAGTTAATCGTAGATTGATCAGAATTTACTGATCAATTTTAGCTAAGCAATTAAAAATTAAGTAACTTTTTAAGCTTGTTCGCGGCTTTTTCTTTTGCCTGATCTTCAGCAGATTTTGGGGCTTCTGCAGGAGCTGGAGTCGTCGCTGCACTAGTATCGGTAGCAGTTTCTGCTGGTTTTTTCTTATCGAATAAATTTTTCAAAGCATCTGCTTTATTACCGCTACCGAGTAAGTCTTTAACCGCAGCGCCTTTATCACCAGCCACTTTATCTAGTAAGTTTGATTTAGCCATGGCTGTACCAAGCGAGGCGAAGTCCATGCCATATTTAGGGCTAGAAAAAGAGCCAGTAATTTTGAGCGGAATACCAATGCCAGAAAGCGCATCTAAATCTGCCCCGCCTTGGCCTTTGAGTGATTTAACAATAGTCGGCTTGGCCGTATAGTTAATCGTTTCATTGGCGATATCAATATCACCGCGACTATCGCCAGGCGCTAAGCGCAAAATCGGTGCTTTCATGGCTAGATCTTCGTTATGCGCAACGCCATTTTTAATCGTAAAACTAGCGGTTAGCTCACTAAAGTCAGTCTTTTTCTTAGCATCGGCTACGCTATCTTTTGCCTTCAGAAAATTAACCTTACTTTTCAGCTCGCGAATGCTGCCCGCAATGTCCACGCCCTTAAGCGCACCATCGGCCAAATTAAGTGAGGCGTTGCCGTTGAGTGATTTTTTAAGCGCGCCTACGCTATTGCCTGCGGTGCTGATGTCTATATTTAAGCTACCTTTGCCATCCAACATATTGTTATTAATCGCATCAACCATCAACGGGCCAATAGCGACAGATTTCATGCTTTGCTTAAAGACAATGCTGGGCGTAGTACGCGCATCCACTTTAAGCATGCCGCTCATATTGCCTTGATACAAATCGGCTGAAAATGGCGAAAGTGTTGCAAGGCCATTCTCGGCCTTCAAACCGATGTTCACGTGCTCAGTTTTAACATTTGCTAATTTAAGCCAGCCGATTTTCGCTTCGCCCGAAGCGTTCAACTTTTTTAGCGCAGATAAATCAATCGGCGTATCGCCAGTATTTTTAACCGCTGGTTGGTCACTTTTGGTGATGTATTTATCGGCGTCTAACTTATCAATATTAATGTTGAAGGTATAAACCGGATCGTTAAAACGTGAAATACCGACATTGGCATTAATTTGGCTATCGTCTACTTTGGCTGAAAGTGGATTCAGGCTTAACTTTTGGCCATCTGCTTTTAAATCTATGCGGATATTAGACGCTTTAGTTTTACCATATTTAAGATTACCTATGTGCAAGCTACCATCCGCATTTAAAGCTTTAAGTGCGCTTAAATCTACCGGTTTATCGCTGGCTTTTTTATCCGCGCTAGGTTTATTCCCATTAGGAGCTGCGGCCGCCACATATTTATCCACATCTAGCTGATCAATATCTAAATTGAAGGTGTAAAGCGGCTTGGCAAATTGGCTAATCCCCACGCTGCCTTTAATTTGGCTATCATCCAATTTAACATTTAGACCACTTAATACTAACTTTTCTCCATCAGCTTTAATATTTACGTTAAGGCCAGAGACGCGATATTTATCGTACAGAATGCTACCCACATTGAGCTTTCCATAAATTAGTAGCGTTTTTAGTGCGTTCAAATCAGCCGGTTTATCGTTGATTTTAGTTGCGGTGCTAGCTGGAGCACTACTTTTTGCCAGTAACTTGTTAAGATCAAGCTTGTCGGCATTTAAATTAAATTTGATATTAGGCTTTTTGAAGCTAGCCACCGACACGTCACCGTTTAATTTGGTTTGATCAACATTTAAACTAAATTGGCTATTCGCCAACTCGTTTTTAATGTCAGCATGCATGCCTAAGTTGAAGTTAGCTTGCATGCCACCGTTAGGCAAACTGGGGTCTTTAATATCAAGGTTGCCAGCAAGTTTTGGCAAATCAAAAATCAAGGCTTCAAGATTGCCGCTAAATGGTGAAGAGAATTTTCCATTGATCGTGCGTTTGCCTTGTACTGCGGCAATGTCGCCGGTGATGCCGCTACTTTGTAATGATTTCGGCGTGCCCTTGATATCAGCCAATATCATATTGACTTTAAAGCTGTCGCCCGATTTTTCTTGCGTTAAGCTCACGGTAGTTTGTTTGCTGGTAACTTCATCTTTTTGTGCAATTAAAGCCGGTGCGCTTAAATCTATCGTTATTTTTGCGCCGCTAAATTGGCCAGAAGCCGCTAGTTTTAAGCGGTTGATTAAAAACTCACTAGTGTCTGATTTGGCATCAATGTCACCAGTAGCCGAAATCTCAACCGCTTTTCCGCCCAGTAAATCTCCCTTAATGACCGCGTCTAAACCTTTGGCTGCAAAATGTTTTGTTTTTGGATCAACTAAGAAGTTTCCTTTAACTTTCACGCTTGCGGCAATTGCAGGTTGGTTAGCGCTCACCATAAAGTCTGTCGCTAAATCAATCGGTTCAGCTAAAGCAACATGGCCTGATTTAAGGTTTAATTTTGCAATGCTATATTTAGCGCCTGTGGCTTCATCTGTGTAGCTTGCGGCTGAGTTAGTGATGTTAATGCCATCAATATCAAATTTTATATCTTGCGACTCTTCATCATCTGGACTCATTAAATCGTCAAAGTTGGTAGTGCCATCTTTATATTTAATAACGTTTGCGCGTGCGCCATCAATATAAACGGTATCTACAATTAATTCTTTTTTGAGCAAGGGCAGTAAAGCTAGCGATACTTTAACGCTATCTACCGAGGCAAACTCAGCACTGTTTTTATGTTCTGAAAGTGAAACCTTGCCTAAGTTAGCGCCAATTTTTGGCCAAAAAGAAAGCTTGATGTCGCCATCTAGTTTTAAAGTGCGACTTTTTTTGGCCTGCACTAAATCGATTATTTGTTGCTTATAGTCGTTGGGGTTAAAAGTAGCCGCAACAATGGCGAGCACAATTAATATTAGGCTGATTAAGCCGCCTAGGCCGTACGCAGAATATTTTAGAAGTTTTTTCATGCTGATTCTCGATTGCAAGTTTTACAAAATTTTAACAGTATTTAAGTCTAACATTAGCCTATTAGTATTAATGTAGTATTACGCTAGATGCCGTAATTATGGGTAAAAAAGGTTGAAAACTCCAAGTAAGATAAGTGTTTTTCAACAAGTAAACCTAAAACGATACGTGAGCAGTCTTTATAGTTGGTGCATATTAATGAAAATTCCTTGTAGGCACTTCGCATATTTTAATACTTGCGTGCAGCTTTAAAAAGGCGTAATTTAACATTTCAATACGCATTCCTATGGAGCTAACCATGGATAATAAATACGGATTAGGCAGCACGAAAGTGGCGACCGGGCATCATGAAACGCATCATAAAGTGACAGCAATTCATGCTAGCCATTGTAAATTTTGTGGCGGTGCATCCTTGGCTTTAAGCCCGACTATGCACGACCATCTCTGTGCAGATTGCGGTGAGTGGCAAGGTGATATTCCGCAAGGCTATTCAACAGGCAGAAGTAGCGAGTTCTAGATCGTCACATTAGTAAGTTTCTGGTTGGTAGCTTCACTGTACTGAAGCGTTTTTATTGCTAATGGTTACCTTTAGTAGCTGTTTGGCATAATATTTTCATCTCAAGCTAAAATAAACGCTTAATCTACCCGAATAATTAACGATTTAACTCGTTAAAAGTTTTATAATCTTGCCTACAAAACCACCCTTTCCATTAAACAACTCCAAAAGAGAAGATAAATGACTACCAACAAGAATGCTGATATTGGCCTAGTAGGCCTAGCTGTAATGGGGCAGAATTTAGCCCTAAACATTGCCGATCATGGCTACACCATCGCGGTTTA
>CANFZA010000153.1 GCA_947451235.1 Methylophilaceae bacterium
AGCAAGATTATTTCACAGTCTTTAGATATGCCATTGTCGTGGTCAGACCGTATGAAGTTAAGGTTTCATCTGTTTATTTGCAATGCGTGTAGTCGATTTAACCGTCAGTTACATCAATTACGCCTAGCAGTAAATCGTGTGACACAACTGACTGAAAATGACAGCGCTATAAAGCTTCCTATAGATGCAAAAATAAGAATTTCTGCTTCTATTGAATCTAAAACGCATTAGCTTACGTAAATGCTACTGTACGACAACTTATACTAACTTATTAATTATGATTATTTTAAAAGGACTTACCATGAATAAAACACAAAAAACAATCGCACTTGCAATCGGCGGCGCTTTTGCATTATCAATTGCAGCGACTTCAGTAAACGCAGCTACAAACCCATTTGAAATGAAAACACTTACTAGTGGCTACCAAGTGGCTGATAACGATACAAAAATGAAAGATGGAAAATGTGCTACTGGCAAATGTGGCGCCACTAAAAAAGCTACAGAAACTAAAGAAACTAAAGAGGCATCATGTAGCGCAGCAAAAGCTAAAGAAGGTAAATGCAGTACCGAAAAAGCTAAAGAAATGTCATGCAGTGCCGCAAAAGCTAAAGAAGGCAAATGCAGCAGTAAATAATGAAGTTTACACGTCATGCTAGCGTGTAATTTAGGGCAATAATATGACTAGATCTGATCTAGCAGAACGTAAAATTCAAGGCGTGGGTTTGGGGTTAAAGCGTGAGCTTATACCTCAAATCCAAACCGCTTTTGGGCAAGATTTAATTTCAAATATCAACTTTGTGGAAATTGCCCCTGAGAACTGGATAGGCGCTGGCGGAAAAATGGCAGCTCAACTAGATTGGTTTGCAGAGCGTTACCCGATTGTTTGTCATGGTTTATGTTTATCGCTAGGTGGGTTAAGTCCACTTGATGAAGCGTTTTTACACCAAGTTAAACTATTCTTAAATCGTTACAACATCCCACTTTATACTGAGCATTTAAGTTATTCCACTGACGGCTTTAAAGGTCAGCACGGCTACTTATATGACCTTTTACCAATTCCATTCACTGAAGAAGCCGTGCATTACGTTGCAAAACGTATTCGTAGAACGCAAGACATTCTTGAGCAAAAAATTGCCATTGAGAACACCTCGTTTTATGTAGAAGCACCGGTTTCAACGTTGGATGAGCTTACTTTTCTGAAAGCCGTATTATCCGAAGCAGATTGTTTACTGCATTTAGATATTAATAATATCTACGTGAATAGCGTTAATTTTGGCTTTGATGCTCATGAATTTTTACGCGGCATTCCAGGCGAGCGCATTGTATATAGCCACGTTGCAGGACATTACCAAGAAGCGCCAGACTTGTTGATAGACACACATGGCGAAGATGTCATCGACCCAGTTTGGGCATTATTAGAAGAAGCTTATCAACTTTTTGGCACGTTCCCTACGTTACTTGAACGCGATAACAATATACCTCCACTGGATATATTAATGCGTGAAATAAACCAAATTGCAGATCTTCAAAGTAAGCAGCAATATTTACTCGCTAGCGCGAAATCGTATCGCTAATAAACGAGCATGACTAGCCTATAAGTATGATTAGCGACACTCCCTCATTCCAAGCTTATCAATTAGCATTTACGGCTCATCTTCGCGACCCGTCTGGCAAGCCACGTCCAAATGGCGTACCTGCAAAGCGAATGGGCATCTATAAAGAAATTGTCTTTAACAATTTATTTGAGTCAGTTTCAGCATGTTTTCCCGTTGCACAAAAAGTACTGGGCAAGCGTGCATGGCTGCACTTAGTACGAAGATTCTTTCGTGAACATGCTTCAAACAGCCCGATATTCAGGCAGATTCCTGAAGAGTTTATTAGCTTTTTGAATAAGCCTAACTTAAGTGATGAAAGCAATTTGCCAGAATATCTAGCTAGCCTTTGCCATTATGAATGCGTTGAATTACAGGTTTCTGCGATGGTCGATTCTGACGCGCTTATCATTGGTAATATTCAGCGGATCAATCCTAAAGGAGATTTATTAGCAAACAAAGCTGCGTTTACGGATAGCATGCAGTTGTTGAATTATGCCTATGCAGTGCATAAAATCTCACCTAAGCATAAACCTAAAGAAAAAATCAACACGCAGCTTTTGGTCTATAGAAATGCAGCTTATCAGGTAAAGTTTATTGAGTTAAACCCAGTTACATACAGATTAATTGAGCTGATGCAAGGGCAATCAAACACAGGACAACAAGCATTGACCACTATTGCCAATGAGTTAAGTCATCCGCATCCAGAAAGTGTCGTTCAGTTTGGTTTGGAAATTTTAAATGACTTGCGAGTGCAAGGCATCATATTAGGCGCTTGTAACTAAGTACGTGTTACTAGGCGCTTAAAAGCACTTAAATAGGCTTAATAGTAGAGCCTAATCAAAACTCACTTGCTGCAACTCTCGCTCTTCTAGCACTGTAAGCAATTTTTTTTGCTCATCAACACTCATATCCCACCAAGCAGTAATTTCTTCTACTGTACGATAACAACCTTGGCACAAACCAGAAATGTCATCCATCGCACAAACGCTAATACAAGGTGATTTAACTTCAGTTTTGGTATTTGACATAGTATTTTCTAACGTAGCACGCTACTGGTTAATGATTGGTAAAACTGTTCTATAACAGCATCTCGAAGGACTCAAATCAAACATTAAATCAAGACTCTAAATATGTAAATACTCAACTTAGAATCTTGATTTTTGATTTTTGATTTAAAAGCTTAGCTCAAAATACCATGACATTGTTTGTATTTTTTGCCTGATCCACATGGGCAAGCATCGTTTCTACCGACTTTTAGGCCTTCACGAATCACAGGTTGTGATGAATCAGCCGAAGCACCCTGCTGATCAATACTACTTGAAACACCTAAAGCTTCATCATACCCAGCATGCTGATATTGTACATTCTCAAGCTCAACCGGCCTTTCCACCGCTTCAACATCAGCTTCAGTTTTAACCTGTACCAACATTGTAACTTTAGTCACTTCGCTTTTAACTGAGTTCAGCAATCCTTCAAACAACTCAAACGCTTCACGTTTATATTCTTGTTTAGGATTTTTTTGCGCATAAGAACGCAAATGAATACCCTGGCGCAAATGATCCAGCGCAGCTAGATGCTCGCGCCAATGATTATCCAAACTTTGCAACATGACTGAGCGTTCAAACTGGCGCATAATATCTGGGCTAGCCTGCTCTTCTTTAGCGACATAAGTACTTTCTGCCGCGCTAAGAATACGATCACGCAAAGTTTCTTCATGCAAATCAGGATTATCTTCCAACATTTTTTGCAGAGGAATTTCCAAACCAGCTTCGGCTTTAAGTTCTCTTTCTAAACTAGGCACATCCCATAACTCTTCAACACTATTTGGCGGAATATGCGTTGCAATCATGCTGATCAACACGTCTTCGCGCATTGCACGAATCGTATCGCCGATATCAGCCGCTTCTAATAACTCGTTACGCTGCTCGTAGATGACTTTACGTTGATCGTTGGCAACATCATCATATTCAAGCAATTGTTTACGAATATCAAAGTTACGGCCTTCAACTTTACGTTGTGCATTTTCAATCGCACGCGTTACCCACGGATGCTCAATGGCTTCGCCATCTGGCATATTGAGTTTTTCCATAATCGCAGAAACGCGATCAGAAGCAAAAATTCGTAACAATTGATCTTCTAAAGAAAGGTAAAAACGGCTAGAACCAGCATCGCCTTGACGACCAGAACGACCGCGCAACTGATTATCTACACGACGCGATTCATGGCGCTCAGTACCAGCAATATGCAAACCACCTGCAGCTAACACTGCATCGTGGCGCAGTTTCCAATCAGCCTTAATG
>CANFZA010000154.1 GCA_947451235.1 Methylophilaceae bacterium
CATCCATGCCCATCTTCAGGTGAAGCTAAAGGTCGCTGTGAAGGTTACATTATCGACCACGTAGTGCCACTAAAGCGCGGTGGTGAAGATGCGCCAGGTAATATGCAATGGCAGACACTTGAAGAAAGTAAGGCTAAGGATGCGGTGGAGTAAAATTAAACTGATAGTCTAAGTTAAAGGCATTTATTAGGTATAGTTTTTCTAATCTACAAATTGGCAACTCCAATTAAATTGGGGTAACTTTGTGGGGTAACTTAAATTCATCTAACCATGAAATCCTTTTAATACATTGCTACCAGACAATTGTTTGGGGGACTCTTTCACCACCATTTTAAGGCCACATCTTCGGATGTGGCCTTTTCCATTTGTGCAGAATAGGGTGCTGGCGGGACAGTGAAGGAAAATAACCAGCAACAATTCCACACTTCATCTTAACCAATGTTGATGAAATGTAATCAACATTCACTTCCATAAATCGAGTTAGCTCACTTTTTAGTGCTTACTTTTACGATAAAACTAGAAGCTGACGTAGTGTAAATCAGATTCCATGTGTAAGTTGTCTGCCGTTAATTAAGTATGCCCCAACTAGTAAACAATTTATAGCAACTAAAGTTAAATTTCTGCGTAGTGGCATATACCAAGATGGTAATTCTACATTGCCTAATAGTTGATTATCACGTATCAGAGCGATTGCAAAAAACACTGCTAGCAAAATAAATCCATAGAATGTTGGAATTGACAACGATATCCATGCGGCTAAAGATGGAACTACACTCCACAAAAATGACCAACGTTTTTTATTGATTGGCAGTTCGTGTAGCAACATTGCAAATGACCAATGCAAGGCACCTACAAAACTCAAAATAACTGCACCGTAGCTGAGCAAAAGATGGCGCCAAATATCAAGATGGTTATCATCAAAGTACAAAAAAACCGTGGGGATAATAAAAGGGATTAACCCAAAGTAACCGAGTAATTTAGGCGTTATTGAAAGGTAGTTGTTTTTCATATTGTCAAGATTAAGAATATTGATTGGTTCTTTACACTGTTAGTTTATAAGTCGTAATGCTAATGCTTTGTGGATACGTTTTAATTAATCGACTGGCTAAGGTTTCATGAAGTGCAATAGGGGCATCAACGCTTAACGTGTTAATTATAGCTATTATGAAATGGCTGCATAAAGATTTACACATGGCTAGCGTTTTTTATAATTTCTAAATGATTCCAGATTGAGTTGCCTAGTGATTGTCTTAACATCAAGCACTTGATTTTTTTGAGTAAATCGAAATGTGCAGGCATCAAGTTCCATAGAAATGCAATCCACAACTTCTTCTAATCCTTGAAGATAGATCTCCTGCGCATAGAGGCTGGAGTTATTCATATTCATATTTTTTACTGGCTTCCAACCCTTATCTACTAGAACTTTTCTGGCATCATAATAAGAGGTGCCTTTTTTCATAAACGATAAGTCTGTCTCAGCGCATGCATTAACTGCAGTCAATATTAAAAAATTAAATAAAAAAACTTTGGTTAAAATGAGCATGATGTCCTTTGTAAATTAAGCCCTAAGGCAGTTTTTAAATTTGAATAAAGTAGTTTTTCGATAGTGTAATGCAGGATTTTTGTGAAACACTTGCATTTATTTTCGCGCTGTTTGTTATTGGGTAAGCTATTAAATCTTTCATGCATTACTACCAACTACCCAGCAATTCTGAGTATGTTTTTGGACCATTTTTTAAAGTGTGTTGTTATAGGTAATAAAATAAACCGTAGGTTTACAGCCAATTGCAGTCATTCAATCAAGCAAAAATGTTGTCATTCCTGTATTTGCCATCATATACCGTTCGGTATCACTATAAACCCTTCTTCAGTATTTCCAAAAGCTTGATAATTATTCAATCTAAAATGGCTGGCAGATACCGCACAAAGCGCAGCATCTAAAAAGTCCACATTGCTTAATAAAGCAGTTTTATAATTTTGACTTTCTAACGCTAGTCGCCTTGTTATAGCTTTAGGTTTTGCTGTAATAATAGAACCTGCCAAGGCGCAAACTACAGCATGCGGAAAGGTTTCAATGCAACACATGCCAGCGGTTTTATTGCCATCAAAAAGCGCGTAGTGGCTTAGTAGCTTTTGATAAAGAACAGCGCCGTTAAATACCCAGCCATAAAAGCTGCTTTCCTTGGCTTTTTCAGCAGACGGCGTTGAAAAGCAGGATATTCTTTTTTGCAATAATTTCCGTTCGGCTTCGCGTGATGATCCATTGCAACTCCAGCCACAGGGCGCATCTACCGCAACCACATTTGCTTGATGACTGAGGCAAAAGGCTAAAATATCCGCTGGATCGGTGCTGGTTTTTACGCCTAAAATCACTTGTCCATTAATGGCGACTGCGTGGTAGCCTTTTACAATACCGCCTACGTCAATGCCGACTACGGTTTCATGATGTTTGATATTAGAATTCATCGCGCCTCTTTAAGTCACTGTTTTTTGGTATTGCTTACTACGCTTATTTAATTGATGAATATATTGATACTCAATATTCAGTTATATAACCTTGAGTAGAAAATAAAATAATGGTTCTGACGATTTACTGAGAGCTTGGTTTTAAGGCTAATTTGACCTGTAATAGTTGATATATTGGACAAATATAACCGGGTGTTAAACCTGAATTTAAATAAATATAAACCAAGTACTAAACCAACATTCAAAATCGTTGCAATATAACTTACAAAATACCCTTGTAATTAGTCTGATATTAATCAACGCTAAGTGCTTGGTTTTACTGCCGCTTTAGGGTATATTTCGGTCATTGCTAGGGGTCTATAATTTAGCGTATTTGCTAAGTTATAGTGAGAATCACCCTTTGAACCTGATGCGGGTAATGCCGCCGTAGGAAAGCTTCTATATTGGCTTCCTATGTTTAATCAAATTATAGGAACGCACCATGAACGCCACCGATAAAACTTTAAACAAAAATCTCACTAAGTTTGTGAGTGAAACTGCTGAAATTGACCCAGCAACCACGGTTAACTTTGCTAATTCTCGCAAGGTTTACATCGAAGGTTCACGCCCTGATATTCAAGTGCCTTTTCGCGAAATTAGCTTAAGCGATACGCCTTCAATGTTTGGTGCTGAAAAAAATCCACCGGTAATGGTGTATGACACTAGCGGGCCATATACTGACCCTGCTGTAAAAATTGATATTCGCAACGGTTTGCCAGCTTTACGCGCAAAATGGATTGAAGAACGTAACGATACTGAGCAATTAGATGGCCCAAGTTCGGCCTTTGGTATTGAGCGTAAAACTGATCCAGAACTTGCAGAAATGCGTTTCAACTTATTGCGTTTACCGCGCCGTGCCAAGGCTGGCGCAAACGTTAGCCAAATGCATTATGCGCGTAAAGGCATAATTACGCCTGAGATGGAATACATTGCCATCCGCGAAAATCAACGCCGTGAAAACATGAGCGAATTGTTGCAAACGCAGCATGTAGGCCATGATTTTGGCGCGAATATCCCTAAAGTCATCACGCCAGAATTTGTCCGTAGCGAAGTCGCGCTAGGCCGTGCGATTATTCCTGTGAACATTAATCACCCAGAAATCGAGCCTATGATTATCGGCCGTAATTTCTTGGTAAAAATTAACGCCAACATTGGTAACTCAGCCTTGGGTTCTTCTATTTCTGAAGAAGTTGAAAAAATGGTTTGGGGTACGCGTTGGGGTGGCGATACCGTGATGGATTTATCAACCGGTAAAAATATTCACGAAACGCGCGAGTGGATTATCCGCAATTCACCAGTGCCAATTGGTACTGTGCCTATCTATCAAGCACTAGAAAAA
>CANFZA010000155.1 GCA_947451235.1 Methylophilaceae bacterium
AAGTTGTAAGCTACAGGCCAATAGCTCAATTGGTAGAGTATCGGTCTCCAAAACCGAGGGTTGGGGGTTCGACACCCTCTTGGCCTGCCAAATTTGAAGTAAAGATTTAATGTGGTATTGAATAAGGCGCATTTATTAATGCGCCTTATTTCAATTTTATTTTGAATCTAGTGAAATTTTAGTCACTAATAATTAAGTGCTTATTAAGTAAATTATGGTCAACAAAATTAAGTTGTTGGTGGCATTTTTGCTACTTGTTGCAGGTATAGCAGGATTCTATCTGTTAGCGGATAAGGCGACAGTATTACGTATACTCGTTGTCTTGGCAGGTTTGGGTGCAGCTATTGCTATGCTCTATACCACGCCTATCGGACAGCAGTCGCTTAGTTTTATCGGTGAATCTGTTGCCGAAGCCAGAAAAGTGGTTTGGCCGACGCGTAAGGAAACAATACAAACAACATTAGTTGTATTTGTTTTAGTGATAATTATGGCTGCATTCTTGGCGGTTGTGGATATTGGATTTGCTTTCATGGTGCAGTGGTTAATGGGACGGAGCGCGTAATGAGTATGAGATGGTACGCGGTACAGGCCTTTTCTGGCTTTGAAAAATCAGTACAAAAAGGCATTGAAGAGCGTATTGTTCGCTCTGGCCTACAAGATCAATTCGGTCAAATTCTAGTGCCTATCGAAGAGGTTATCGAGATGAAAGCTGGCGTTAAGAAGATTTCTGAGCGCAAACTTTATCCGGGGTATGTTTTAGTGCAAATGGCCATGACTGATGAGAGTTGGCATTTAATTAAAAGCACGCCACGTGTGACTGCATTTATTGGCGGTAGTGCTCAAAAGCCTACACCAATCAAAGATAAAGAAGTTGATATTATCTTACAGCGCATCGACGATAGTAAAAGCAACCCTACACAAAAACTTACCTTCGAAAAAGGTGAGTCAGTTCGTATTATTGATGGTCCATTCAAAGACTTCTCAGGTAATGTTGAAGATATTAACTACGAAAAAAGCAAGTTGCGCGTTTCTGTGGTTATTTTCGGTAGATCAACACCAGTTGAGCTAGAGTTCAGTCAAATCGAAAAAGAAGTATAAGGCAGTATTTTTCAACGGGGAGCTTTTTTGGAGAAATCCAAACTAAGGTAGCGATATCTTTAATTAAGCGTTTGTACCCATATTAGGAGTAGTAAAAATGGCAAAGAAAGTTATTGGCTATATTAAACTGCAGGTTCCTGCAGGTAAAGCCAACCCAAGTCCTCCAATTGGTCCAGCATTAGGTCAACGTGGCCTTAACATTATGGAATTCTGTAAAGCATTCAATGCTGCAACTCAAGGCGTAGAGCCTGGTTTGCCAATTCCAGTAGTGATTACAGCATTTGCTGATAAGAGCTTCACATTTGTGATGAAGTCTCCTCCTGCGACTATTTTAATTAAAAAAGCAGCTGGCATTACTAAAGGCTCACCACGTCCTCATACAGACAAAGTTGGCAAAATTACTCGTAAACAAGCTGAAGAAATTGCTACTACGAAAAATGCCGATCTAACTGCAGCCGATATGGATGCAGCAGTAAGAACGATTGCTGGTAGCGCCCGTAGTATGGGTATTGAAGTGGAGGGTCTATAACATGTCAGCTTCTAAACGTATTACCGCGCTTCGCGCGAAGATTGATCGTAATAAAATGTACCCAGTGGCTGAAGGTTTAACTTTAGTTAAAGAAAATGCAACTGCAAAATTCAATGAGTCTATTGATGCTGTTATCAATTTAGGTATTGATGCACGTAAATCTGACCAATTGGTTCGTGGTGCTTTGGTATTGCCTAACGGTACTGGTAAAACAACTCGTGTAGCTGTATTCGCACAAGGTGCTCAAGCTGAAGCGGCTAAAGCTGCTGGTGCTGACATCGTTGGTTTTGAAGATTTAGCAGAGCAAGTTAAAGCCGGCATTATGGATTTTGATATTGTGATTGCAACACCAGATGCAATGCGTATTGTAGGTGCTCTAGGTCAAATCTTGGGCCCACGTGGCTTAATGCCAAACCCAAAAGTCGGTACTGTTACACCAGATGCAGCCACTGCAGTTAAAAATGCAAAAGCAGGTCAAGTGCAATACCGTACTGATAAAGGCGGCATTATTCATTGCACAATTGGTCGTGCATCTTTCACGATTGAGCAGTTACAAGGTAACTTAGTTGCTTTGGTTGAAGCTCTAGCTAAAGCAAAACCAGCATCAACTAAAGGTGTTTACCTTAAGAAATTAGCTATCTCTAGCACTATGGGTGCTGGTGTGCGCGTTGATCAATCAACATTAAGTGCATAAATGAATGATGAGTGAATCTAGATTAACTAGATTCACTTACAAAGGGCTTTGGGCTCGTTAATTTTGTTGAATGAATAAGTTGACACAATTAATGAGGTTATCAAAGACCGTAGGTGTCCATACGGATTTAATGTAAGTGAATTAAATTGGGTGAAGAAGTGTTGGTTACTTTAACCTCTGATTTAAATTTTGCTGAACCCTACGCAGATGGCGCATCCCTAAACAGGAATAATTTTCCTGATGAATGATCGCCGTAAAATGTTTTTATTTTCTTAGCTGAGAGTAAAAGCGGATTCTGTTTTAGCAATAAAACAGAGATTCTAACGGAAGGAGTAAAGACTTTGAGTCTAAATCTTACAGAGAAAAAAGCAGTTGTAGCTGATGTTAGCGAACAAGTTGCTAGCGCACAAGTGATTGTAGTTGCTGAATACCGTGGTACTGGTGTGGCAGATATGACTATTTTGCGTGCAAATGCTCGTGATGCTGGCGTTTACCTACGCGTACTAAAAAATTCTTTAGTACGTCGTGCGGTAGAAGGTACAGCGTTTGCAGGTCTTGCAAATGATATGGTCGGTCCATTGATTTTTGGTATTAGTCAAGATCCAGTGGCTGCTGCAAAAGTATTAAATAACTTTGCAAAAACAAACGACAAATTTTCAATTAAAGCAGGTGCAGTTCCTAACCAAGTATTAGATGTTGCTGGCGTTCAAGCCTTAGCATCTATGCTTAGTCGTGAAGAATTGCTTGCTAAATTTGCTCGTACGCTTAATGAAGTGCCTACCAAGTTTGCGCGTGCGCTTGCGGCAGTTCGTGACGTTAAAGCAGCTTAATCAATTAGCTACATAATTAAATTTTAAGGAATATTCAAATGGCAATTTCAAATGCAGATATTTTAGATGCAGTAGGTAACATGTCAGTGCTAGATTTAACAGCATTCATTAAAGAAATCGAAGAAAAATTTGGCGTTTCAGCGGCTGCGGTTGCAGTTGCAGCTTCTGCTGGTGCAGGTCCTGCTGCTGCTGAAGAGCAAACAGAGTTCAGCGTAATTCTTCTATCAGCTGGCGAGCAAAAAGTTAGTGTAATTAAAGCTGTTCGTGAATTAACAGCTTTAGGTTTGAAAGAAGCTAAAGACTTAGTTGACGGCGCTCCAAAAGCAATTAAAGAAGGCGTTTCAAAAGCTGACGCTGATGCAGCGTTGAAAAAATTGATCGAAGCTGGTGCAACTGGCGAAATCAAATAAACCATTTTTAAATGGTTGACTTGGGCTGACGGGAAACCGTCAGCCTTCGCCGTTTCTAAGGCGGCATGTGTTACAAGTTGTAATAATTTCAAATTCATACATGAAGTTAGAAATCAAAGTACTTGAAATTTTATATACAGATTTTATTGCTAGATAATATTTTAATATAAATAGTATTTTTATTTCTGCCTTCAAACACCAGGAGATGCAATGAGCTATTCCTTCACCGAAAAGAAACGCCTTCG
>CANFZA010000156.1 GCA_947451235.1 Methylophilaceae bacterium
AAGAAACCAATACCTCGGACTACATTGGTATGTTTGCTGTAACTGCCGGTTTAGGCATAGAAAAACACGTTAAAAAATTCGAAGACGCGCACGATGATTACAGCAGTATTTTAGTCAAAGCGCTGGCTGACCGCCTGGCCGAAGCCTTTGCCGAATACATGCACGAACGTATTCGTTTAGATTTTTGGGGTTATGCCGCCAATGAAACCTTTGATAAACACGCGCTGATTAAAGAGCAATATCAAGGCATTAGGCCAGCGCCAGGTTATCCTGCCTGCCCAGATCACACAGTAAAACCGGACATGTTCAAGGTGTTGCAATGTGAAACTATCGAGATGCAGCTGACAGAATCTTTCGCCATGATTCCGGGCGCAGCTGTTTCAGGCTTCTATTTTGCACATGCAGACGCTAAATATTTTAGCGTGGATAAAATTGGGGAAGACCAATTGCTAGATATGGCAAAACGCAGAGGTTTAACTAAAGAATATTTAGAGCGTTGGTTAGCGCCAAATTTAGGGTAGGTTAAGTTATGCATATTCACATTTTAGGTATCTGCGGTACGTTTATGGGCGGCATTGCCGTATTGGCAAAAGCGGCTGGTCATAAAGTAACCGGTTGCGATGCCAATGTTTACCCACCGATGAGCACCCAACTGGTTGCACAAGGTGTTGAGCTTATCGAAGGTTTTGACCCGTCGCAAACTGCGCTAAACCCAGATATTTATGTGATTGGCAATGTGGTGTCACGCGGTAATCCTTTGATGGAAGAAATTTTAAATCGTGGTTTACCCTATATTTCTGGCCCACAATGGCTAGCAGAAAATGTGCTGCAAGGTAAATGGGTGTTGGCCGTGGCGGGCACGCATGGCAAAACTACCACTAGTTCTATGTTGGCTTGGATATTAGAATATGCTGGTTTGGCGCCCGGCTTTTTGATTGGTGGCGTGCCGCAAAACTTTGCGGTTTCTGCGCGTTTACCGCAAGCGCCGGCTCAAGATCATAAAAGTATTTCTCCATTTTTTGTGATTGAAGCAGACGAATACGACACCGCTTTTTTCGATAAACGCTCAAAATTTGTACATTATCGTCCGCGCACGGCAGTATTAAATAATCTTGAATATGACCATGCGGATATTTTTGAAGATTTAGCTGCCATTGAAAAACAGTTTCATCATTTAGTACGCACCGTTCCGCAAGCTGGCTTAGTCGTCAGCAATGGCAAAGAGGCCAGTTTACAAAGAGTGATCGCTAAAGGTTGCTGGACGCCAGTTGAAAAGTTTGGCTCTGACACTGATTGGCAAGCCGTTAATCCACAAAGTGATGGTAGTTTTGATGTGACGTTTGCAGGAAAATTGCAAGGTCATGTAGCGTGGGATTTACTCGGCGAGCATAATCGTATGAATGCCTTAGCCAGCATTGCGGCGGCGCGGCATGTGGGTGTTTCTGTGGAAGTGGCGATTGAGGCTTTAGCTGAGTTTAAAAACGTAAAACGCCGTATGGAGATTCGCGGCGTGGTGAATGGCGTGACTGTGTATGACGACTTTGCCCATCATCCAACCGCCATTAGCACCACGGTTGCAGGTTTGCGCAGTAAAGTGGGCAAAGCGAGTGATGGTGTGAACAATGGTGCTAGAATTTTAGCGGTGTTAGAGCCGCGCTCTAACACCATGAAGTTAGGCGTAATGAAAAATGCCTTGCCAGCGAGTTTAGCCGAGGCAGATTTAGTATTCTGCTACGGCGCAAATTTAGGTTGGGATGCCGCCGAAGCTATGGCGCCCATTCAACATAAAGCCAGCGTCTATGAAGATTTAGAAACCATGGTAACCGCAATTGTCTCGGTAGCAAAACCTGGCGACTATATATTAGCCATGAGCAATGGCGGCTTTGGTGGCGTGCATCAAAAAATTCTTGATGCTTTGCAGGTAAAATTTAGTCAAGAAGTACTTTAAATGCAACTGCTCAACATGAATAATCTTGCAGACGATACTACGGCGACGTAAAAATTGGCAATACAGCGTAATAAAATAATTAAAAAATCACACACATCACTCATGTTTAAATCAAGCTTGGCTAAATTAAACAATATGAGTGTGATGAGTATCGCCATTTGGCTGTCTTTAACAATACACGCAGCGATATTAGCGATACATTTTGAACCTGAGCTAAAAAAATTCACCGATACTTTACCTGTGTTAGAGGTGATGTTGGTGAATTCAAAAACCAATAGTAAGCCTGATAAAGCCGATGCTTTCGCACAAGCCAATTTAGACCGTGGCGGCAATACCGACCAAGACCGTAAAATGAAATCTGCCTTGCCTGCACGTAAGCAGCAGCAAGTTGAATTAACGGCTAAACCAATGGCTGAACAAAAATCAGGTGCAAAAGCCGCCCAGCAAACCGCGGAACAGACTAAAGAGCAAAAGCGTGTGGCGACGTTAGAGAAGCAAGCGCAAGAATTGATGACACAATTAAATTCATCGCAAAAAGTTGAATCTCAAGCGGTGCAAATTGCAAAGTCAAAAGACTTAGATACTGGCAATCAGGCAACACCGAGCAAAAAGCTCGATATGAATGACATAACGGCTGCCGCACTAGAAATGGATAGGCTAGAGGCGCTGATTTCTAAGCAGCAGGATGAATATCAAAAACGGCCTAAGCGTAAATTTGTCGGTGCGCGTGCTAAAGAGTATCGTTATGCGCTGTATGTGGATTCATGGCGGCAAAAGGTGGAGAAATATGGCAACCTTAATTATCCAACTGCCGCTAGAGATTTGAAGCTTTACGGTAAATTGCAAATGACGGTTTCTATTAGAGCCGACGGCAGCGTAGAAAAAATTGAGGTGAATCGCAGTTCTGGACACAAGCTATTAGACGAATCGGCAAAGCATATTGTTGAGCGCGCCGCACCTTATGCGCGGTTTCCGGATGACGTACAAAAAGAAATTGATATTTTGAGTATTACGCGAACTTGGACTTTTACCAAAGAAGATAGCGTTGCTACGGGTGAGTGAGTTTAAGTAGCTTAAATCATAGTCTACCAAAGACAGCCACAAGATTAACTAGCCAATTAAATGGCATATTACAAATGAAACCTTAAAAATGACGCAGCCAAGCGAAATCAATTACTTTCAGCACCATGTATTTTTTTGTTTAAATCAGCGCGAAGATGGTCAATCTTGCTGCATGGATAATGGCGCACAGGCGGCGTTTGATCACATGAAAGCGCGGGTTAAAAAGTTAGGCTTGAACGGCCAAGATAAAGTGCGCATCAACCGCGCGGGATGTTTTGATCGCTGTGGAGAAGGGCCGCTATTGGTGGTGTATCCGCAGGCCATTTGGTACACATTTGTTGATAATGACGATATTGATGAAATAATTGACAGTCACTTAGTGCACGGCAAAGTGGTGGAGCGATTGGTGGTTTAACTAGTTACGCATTACTTATAGGTATAGTTATGCGCCAAATAACGGCATGCACTCTTAATCAACTAGGTAACAATCTATTGTAGGAGCGGCGCCTCGCCGCGAAGCTATATCTCAGCTTGCTTGAATGTGTGTTTGTATCTTCAGCATTGTTTCGCGGCGAGGGCGCCGCTACTACCAAAAGCCACTGGCTCATGATTGATAGGGTTAGCTATATTGCGCCCTGTATATTTTCTGCGATTTTTTCTTTCAGCATATTGATGCTGTTTTCATCCAGCGGCAAAGGATTTTCCTCACGTAAAGCTTCTGCCCAATGTGAATTAGGAAAATGTTTGTCGTGCTCAAAACGCGGAATCACGTGCCAATG
>CANFZA010000157.1 GCA_947451235.1 Methylophilaceae bacterium
GGCGTTATCTTTGCTTGTACGCTTTCCCATGCAAGCATTTGCTCATTAATGTTATCTATCAAGATTTTCACTTTAGAAGCCTTTTGAAAATAATTATTAAATAGTAATTTGATTATATATTAGTTAGTATATTAACTATCATTTGTATATTAATTTAATATCATTTTTTCTTAATAGGTTACATAATAGTGCAAGCTTTACGTAAAATCAAAAAGTTAAATGGTTGTTATTGAGTTAAATTAGTTAAAAATAAGACAAATATGGATATGTGTACGACAAACAAAGCCGCTGAAATACTGGGTGTTTCAGCTGAAATAATACAGCTGTGGATAGAGTGTGACATCTTGAAAGCTTGGAAAACGCCAGGTGGTCATAGAAGGATTACGCTGGCCTCCATTCAAAAAGTCGCAATTAAAGATAAGGCTTTAATTGCAAGCAAAGTCGCTTTTGAAGATGCAGATTTCACGTTACTTTATGTGGAAGACGATGAAGCCACGGCTGACTTAATTAGTCAGTTAGTAGAAAATTTAAAGCTTAACCTTAAGGTTAGGCGCGCGTTTAATGGGCACGATGCGCTAATTAGTTTTGCTGATATTAAGCCCGACTTGGTGATTACCGATTTAAATATGCCAAGGATTAACGGCTTTGACATGATTCGGCATATACGAAATAACAAACACTTTAGCAATACTAATATTGCTGTGGTAACAGGGCTAGATAAGTTTCAAATTATTGAGCAGGGCGGATTGCCGGATGATATTGAAATTTTTTCAAAACCAGCGCCTTTTGAGGTTTTAGCACAATTAATTAAATTTCTAGTGATGAAGAAAAACAATCTAACGCATTGATATTTTGAATAATTAAGATTTACCCACCCACCAAAGGAAGCAACCATGACGCAAGCAGCAAAAAATGTATTAGGAAAAATGGATTTAGTTGATTTGATTGCAGCACAATCTGGCGCAAAAAAAACTGAAGTAAATCAAGCGTTAAACATTGTTTTAGAAGGCATTACCAGCGCATTGGCACAAGGTAATGATGTGAATATTACTGGCTTTGGTAAATTTAAAGTTGCACAACGTCCTGAGCGTCAAGGTCGTAACCCTTCAACTGGCGCTGCGCTTACGATTAAAGCAAGTAAGCAAGTGAGTTTTGCTGTAGGTGCTGGATTAAAAGGTTCGGTTAACTCGTAGTTTATCGACATGATCTTCTCGGACATTTGTTTGTGATGTGTGCGCAACTTAGCATGCAAAATATTTACATGACCATACCTTTTGGCCTATCAATTAGGCTGGAGGATGGTTCGCAAAGTAAACAAACCGTGACTGAGAAGATATGGGTAAACAAGCTAGGTCATAGCCACTATTATTATTGGTATGATTTAGCCGGTAGGTACTGCCAGGCTGAGGATAATGCATTGTTTCCAAACAATTTTTTGTAAATATATTGTATTTAATGCTTATGTTTCACCTAATTATTTAGTATCAACTGCTTTAAAAATTACTCATTGGAAACCATAGTGGAAACCATAACGAAAACCATGGCAAAAACCATAGCGAAAACCATTTTAGTCGTGGATGATAATATCGAAATTAGGCGATTAATTGGCTATATTTTGGCGCCAATTTACCAGGTGGTGGAGGCTGATTGCGCAAGCAATGCCAGCATACAATTAGCCAGATATAACCCAGATTTAATTCTTTTAGATATTAATATGCCTGGCGTTAATGGCTTGGAATGGTGTGCCATGATTAGAACTTGGTATAAAAGTAGAGATATCAAAATAATTATGGTGAGTGCCCTTAATAAATCAGAAGAAATAAGTGAAGGTGAACGTTTTGGTGCCGATGGTTATGTAAGTAAACCTTTTAGCCCCGCGATATTACTTGAGGAAATTTCGCGTCATCTTAGTGAGTAAGCTAATTAAAGAGTAAGCCAACAGTGATTAAGCGCTTAGGTAGCAGATGTAATTAATTCACTGAGAAAATAATGACAATAAATAAAAAAGAATACTTAAATGTAATTCGGAATAACGTTGATACTATTGCTTTTCATGCGTTGGAGTGTATGACTACTTATGACGTTGCGACAGAATTGGGCGTAACCATTCGCACCGTGCAGTTATGGGTTGAGCAGGGAGTTTTCGATGCCTGGAAAACTCCGGGCGGGCACAGACGCATTACCCGAGCATCTTTTACTAAGGTGGCGCTAAGGCGAACAAACTACGGAAAATCCCATGCTATTAATGCTAGGCTAAAAGTGGTCATTGTTGAGGATAGTGCTGAGATTCTCACGCTATATCGCATGACCATAGAGTCTTGGAAGCTAGCTGTTGATGTGATGTATATTGCCAATGGCTGGGCTGGTATTGTTGGCATAGCGCAAAGTAATCCAGATTTACTGATTACCGACCTTAAAATGCCAGAGTTAGACGGATTTGCTGTTATTAAAGCGATTCGAAGTTTGCCTGAGTTTGCGCAGATGTCGATTATTGTGGTTTCTGGCATGCAAAATGGCGAAATTTCAGAGGCTGGATCTTTACCAGACAACGTCAGTGTCTATTGTAAAAATCCTATTCCATTTATGGAAATAAAAGCGTTAATGCAAGATAAATTAAATAGAAAAGTGGCGCTGGTCAATGCTTATAACTAATTGATATTAGGTCTTAACTTACACGGTTTTAGTGGTGATCAAGATACTTCGTTAAAACGTGCGATAGTTGTAAAGATTTTTAGCTAGGTGAAATGCAACTAAGGGTGTATCTTAAATGATAGCAACAAAACGCTCAGTGATATTGGGTAGTCTTGTTTTTAAGTAATCTAGTATTTAGCTACTTTAGTATTTATCTACTCTAGGTCATCATTAAAAATGCTCGATAATACCGAAATAATCAAATTTTACCGTGAACGCATACCGTCATTTGCTTGCAAGCCGGGCTGTCATGATTGTTGCGGCCCTGTCACGGCTTCTTCAGAAGAAGTATCAAGATTACCTGTTAAAACTGAAGCAGAACACGAGTCCGCATTGGCTGAATATAGTTGCCCATATTTAGGCGAAAATGGCTGTGAAGTGTATGGTGAGCGACCGCTGATCTGTCGTTTGTTTGCTACCACACCACGTTTGCCATGCCCAAATGGAAGTAAGCCTGTAGTGATGATTGATGAGCAAGTGGAACAGGGAATTCATCGCTTTTTAGCAGCAACGCGTCAGGTTTTGCTTTAAGTTTCTCGTGCAAGTTTCTACTGTAAGTTTCTAGTGCAAGTTTCTAGTGTTAAAAACCAATAAATTCAAACTTAATAAACTTGGCTGAAATTGCCATGCCGGCTATATCCCTCTTGCCATCGTACTAACTAAAGCCATTTAGCTATTTAAATAAATTTAAACAGTGATAAACCCGTGACTGCAACAAATGATTTTTGTGCAGCTTCCATAATTGTTTGGTTTTTTGTCAGGTCTGAAAGCGCGCTGGCATAATCTAAGTCTTGCAACTCAGATAATGATTTACTGTATTGTAATCCTCGGTCTGAGCCTGCAGTTTCTAAGGCACCAAGTTCATTCAGTTTAGAGCCTACAGAGGCGCGCACGTTAAGTACGTTATCTACAGAAGTTTGCATCTGACCCATTGCTGTAGTTAGCTGAGTAGTGAAGGCTGCCTGTGTGGTGGTGTTCATCGGCGTATTGAGTAGTGTGACCAAATTGCGCATAGTAGTGAAAATATCATTGCCACCACCCTGAAAAACGTTATCGCCACTCACATTAAC
>CANFZA010000158.1 GCA_947451235.1 Methylophilaceae bacterium
GGCGCTATGTAGAATCGCTTTCTGCTTATGCGCGGCAGTTTTTGGCGCGTATGGATAAGCCAGATGTGGATTTGATTGAAGGCTTATCGCCAGCGATTTCTATCGAACAAAAATCGACTTCGCACAATCCGCGTTCAACCGTTGGTACCGTGACAGAAATTCACGATTATTTACGTCTGTTATACGCCCGCGCTGGTGACCCTGAATGCCCAGAACACGGCACCAAGTTAGAAGCGCAAACCGTGAGCCAAATGGTGGATCATGTATTAGCCTTACCAGAAGATACCAAACTGATGATATTGGCGCCTGTGGTAAGCAACCGCAAAGGTGAACAGGCTGATTTAATTGAAGAATTAAAGGCGCAGGGTTTTGTACGCTTACGTATTGATGGCAAAATTTATGAAGTAGACGCATTGCCGACACTGGCTAAAACTACTAAGCATAGCGTTGATGTGGTGATTGATCGCATTAAAGTTAAGCAAGATATGAAGCAGCGTATTGCTGAATCTTTCGAAACCGCACTGCGTTTAGCTGAAGGTAAAGCCATTGCCGTAGAAATGGATACCGACAAAGAATATGTATTTTCTGCCAAGTTTTCATGCCCGGAATGTGACTATTCACTGGCCGAATTAGAGCCGCGTTTATTCTCATTTAACAACCCTATGGGCGCTTGCCCAGTGTGTGACGGTTTAGGCAATATTAACTTTTTTGACCCTAAACGGGTGGTGGCATTTCCGCATTTATCATTGGCGGCTGGTGCGATTAAAGGTTGGGATAGACGCAACCAGTTTTACTTCCAAATGCTCAGTAGCTTAGCTACACACTACAATTTTGATTTAGATACGCCATTTGAACAATTGGCCGAGCCTATCCAAAAAACATTACTTAACGGAAGTGGCAAAGAAGAAATCCCGTTTAAATATTTGAATGAGCGCGGTGTGTTCTTTCAAAAAATCCATTCATTTGAAGGTATTTTAATCAATTTAAAACGCCGTTATCATGAAACAGATTCACAAACCGTGCGTGAAGAACTGGCTAAATATTTAAACTCACAAAGCTGCCCAGATTGCGTAGGCACGCGTTTGCGCAAAGAAGCGCGCCATGTAAAAGTGGGGAATAAAAATATCCATGAAGTTTGCCAAGTGCCACTTAAAGTCGCGCTTAATTTCTTTGATACGCTGGAATTAACCGGCGCAAAATTGGCTATTGCCGACAAAATTGTTAAAGAGATTAGTAATCGCCTTAAATTTTTAACCAATGTAGGTTTAGAATATTTATCGCTTTCGCGCTCAGCTGAAACGCTGTCTGGCGGCGAGGCGCAGCGTATTCGTCTAGCCAGCCAAATTGGTAGCGGCTTAACTGGTGTAATGTATGTGTTGGATGAGCCGTCGATTGGTTTGCATCAACGCGACAATGACCGTTTGCTAGAAACCTTGAAACGCTTGCGCGATATTGGCAATAGCGTGATTGTGGTTGAACATGACCAAGACGCGATAATGGCGGCCGATTATGTGATTGATATTGGCCCGGGTGCTGGAGAACATGGCGGACAAATTGTGGCAGAAGGCACGCCAGAACAAGTACAAGCCAACCCAAACTCATTGACTGGCGATTATTTAAGCGGCAAAAAACAAATTATTTACAATAAAAAACGCACGCCGCCAGACCCAGCGCGTTGGCTCAAACTCAGCAACACTACAGGCAATAACTTAAAAGATGTGACGCTTAGGTTGCCAGTTGGCTTATTAAGCTGTATCACTGGTGTTTCTGGTAGCGGGAAATCTACGCTGATTAACGACACTTTATATCGCGTAGTTTCACAGCATTTATACGGCAGTAGCACCGAGCCAGCGGCTTTTGGCGAGATTGACGGCTTAGCCTTTTTCGACAAAGTCGTTGATGTAGACCAAAGCCCGATTGGCCGAACACCACGTTCTAATCCTGCGACATACACGGGTTTATTTACGCCGATTCGTGATTTATTCGCCGCCGTACAAGAAAGCCGCGTGCGCGGTTATGGCCCAGGCAGATATTCGTTTAACGTCAAAGGCGGTAGATGCGAAGCGTGCCAAGGCGATGGCGTTTTACGCGTAGAAATGCACTTTCTACCTGACGTTTACGTGCCATGCGATGTATGTAAAGGCCATCGTTACAACCGCGAAACTTTAGAGATTCAGTTTAAAGGAAAAAATATCCGCGAAGTGTTAGAAATGACAGTTGAGCAAGCGCATACCTTTTTTAGCGCACAACCGGTTATTGCACGCAAACTCAAAACCTTATTGGATGTTGGTTTGGGCTACATCACACTAGGCCAAAGCGCTACTACGCTATCTGGCGGTGAAGCACAACGTGTGAAGTTGGCCTTAGAGTTGAGCAAACGCGATACTGGTCGCACGCTTTATATTTTAGATGAACCAACCACTGGTCTACATTTTGCTGACATTCAATTGTTGCTAGATGTTATTCATCGTTTGCGTGATGCGGGTAATACTATTGTGATTATTGAGCACAATTTAGATGTGATCAAAACGGCCGATTGGATTGTCGACATGGGCCCAGAAGGCGGTGATGGTGGCGGTATGATTATTGCCGAAGGCACGCCTGAGCAAGTTGCGCTAAGCACGGAAAGCTATACGGCAAAATATCTGAAAGCGATGTTGTAAGGCTTGCAAGTTGTAAGGCTTATAAGTTTTAAAGCTTGATGGTTGTAAAAGCTGTGAAAAATTTACGTGAAAATCTCTATGAAAATACCTAAAAAATATAGCGCGATATTATTCGCTTTTTTGATGTCTTTACTGATGGCCTTGCTGATGTCCGGCGTACTCACTGCGGTGTTTTCTGGAATTAGCCATGAGTTTTTTTCGCATTGGATGAACGGTTTTATTCATGCTTGGCCGATTGCTTTTCCTGCTGTGTTAATCATCGCCCCTATTGTAAGGAAAATGGTGGTGGCGCTCACCTTTTAAGCGTTAATTATCTAGTAAGCGCTAATTACCTAGGTACTTCTGCCGAACCCATACGTGCTTGTATGGTGGCAATGCGCCGATTTAAATAGCGTGTAGAGTTGTGGTCATCATAAAAACGTGGGTTGGGAATCATGGCGGCTAATTTAGCCGCTTGACCGCTGCTAAGCTTAGTAGCGCTTGTTTTATAATAATGTCTTGCGGCCGCTTCAGCACCAAATACGCCGTTGCCCCACTCAATGACATTCAAATAAATCTCTAAAATTCTGCGCTTAGACAGCATATTTTCTAACATCACAGTAATCAGCGCTTCTTCACCTTTACGCCAAGGCGTCCGCCTGGTCGATAAAAATAGATTTTTAGCTAACTGCTGACTAATGGTAGAACCACCCGCAACAATTTTGCCTTTTTTTAGATTTTTATCAAAGGCTTTTTGTATGCCTTCCCAATCAAAGCCTTCATGGTCGATAAATTTTGCATCTTCTGAGGCAATCACCGCGCGCTTCAAATTAATTGAAATTTTAGAATAATCTACCCACTTATGCTTAAGCTCCGCATCTGGGGTTTCTTCTTGAATAATATCTAGGCGGTCTTCCATAAACGCACTGCTAGAGGGATTGAATTTTATCCACCAGCAAATATGTAAAAATATCCA
>CANFZA010000159.1 GCA_947451235.1 Methylophilaceae bacterium
GATTTTTGCTCAATAGAAATCGCTGGCGATAAGCCCTCAATCAAATCTACATCAGGCTTATCCATACGCGCTAAAAACTGCCGTGCGTAAGCAGAAAGAGATTCTACATAGCGCCGCTGGCCTTCCGCGTACAAGGTATCAAAAGCTAGTGAAGACTTACCGGAACCAGACAAGCCGGTGATAACCACCAGCTTATTACGTGGAATATCCAATGATATATTTTTTAGATTGTGCGTGCGTGCACCGCGTATTTTTATGAATTCCATCATGCTTTTTTTTAAGACCTAGGTTAACTTCAAGGCAACCTGCTAATATACCTACTTTTACGAATTTAGCTTATAAATTTTTCATGCAAGCATCAAATAAACAAGCCCCTATTCAGCAAGCGCATAGCGAGTCAGTCGCTGAAACAATCGCCTCGGCAGAGATGGCCGTCATCGACAGCGCAGCGTTAGATAAAATGACGCCAACAGAAGTGCGCGCCACCGCTAGTTTGGCGGCCATTTACGGTCTGCGCATGTTTGGCATGTTTTCTATATTGCCAATTTTTGCTATTTACGCCTCAACCGCTTTTACTGAAAAACCAAGCGCGCTGATGATAGGTTTAGCGTTGGGTGCTTATGGCCTCACGCAAGCACTATTTCAATTGCCGTTTGGCATGGCCTCAGATAAGTTTGGCCGCAAGCCTATGATTTATCTCGGACTATTTATTTTCGCTATTGGCAGCATGGTGGCGGCTTTAGCGATGAATATTGAAGGCGTTATTATTGGTCGTGCCATTCAAGGCGCTGGTGCGGTTTCTGCCGTGGTGACCGCTTTATTGGCAGACTTAACCCGCGATGAAAATCGTACCAAAGCGATGGCGAGCATAGGTGGCACTATAGGTGTGGCTTTCGCAGTTTCTTTAGTCGGTGGGCCATTACTTAATCAATGGATAGGCGTGCCGGGAATTTTTGTGATGACGGCATTGTTAACGCTGGCAGCTATTGCTGTCGTCAAGTTCATGGTGCCAGATCCTGTCCACAGCCATTACCATTCTGACGCAAGTGCTGCCCCAGAAAAGCTAAAAACGGTATTAAAAAACACACAGTTATTACGTTTAAATTTCGGCATTTTTTCATTACATGCTGCGCAAATGGCGATGTTTGTGGTGGTGCCATTTGCAATCATTAAATCTAGCGGCATGCATGAAAACCAGCATTGGCATCTCTACCTGCCTATTTTGCTCGCCTCATTTGTTTTGATGGTACCAGCGATTATTTATGCTGAAAAATATGCCAAAATGAAGTTGGTGTTCGTTAGTGCAATCGCCATGATGCTAGTTGCGCAGCTAACATTTGCCGCTTCTATCGAACATTTTTGGGGTATTGTCGTTTCACTCACGTTATATTTTATTGCTTTCAATGTGCTGGAAGCTTCACTGCCTTCTATTATTAGTAAAATGGCACCAGCCGCGGCAAAAGGTACGGCGATGGGCGTTTATAACACTTCGCAGTCATTAGGTGTGTTTGTAGGTGGCGCATTGGGTGGCTATTTATCGCATAAAATAGGTTTTGCTAGCGTGTTTATTTTTTGTAGCGTAATGATGTTTTTATGGCTAATATTGGCATATTCAATGCAAGCGCCACCCGCGCTAAAAACCAAAATGTTTAGTTTGGATGAAGCTAGCCCAGAATTAACAACTGAGCAGGCTGAGATTCTGAAAAGTAATCTAGCCAAACTAGCTGGCGTGGTTGAAGCCGTGGTGTTGCCGCAAGAGCGCACAATTATATTGAAAATAGATAAAACGCAAACAGGCGATGAAGCCCAGTTGCAAACGAAAGTGTATCAATTGTTGAGGGGATAAAAATGGCATCAGTAAATAAAGTGATTTTAGTGGGTAACTTAGGTAAAGATCCAGAAGTTAGATTTATGCCGAACGGTGAGGCCGTTTGTAATTTCAGTATTGCAACCACCGATAGCTGGAAAGATAAAGCTGGTGCCAAGCAAGAGCGAACTGAATGGCACAACATTGTTATGTACCGTAAATTAGCTGAAATTGCTGGTGAATACCTCAAAAAAGGTCGCCCAGTATATGTAGAAGGCCGCTTACAAACCCGTAAATGGCAAACTAAAGAAGGCCAAGATCGTTACACCACAGAAATTATTGCCGACCAAATGCAAATGCTCGGCGGTCGTGACGGAGCTGGTAGCTCAAACGCCAGTTACGATGGCGCAATGGATCAAAGTAGTGGTGGTAACGATTACAACCAAGCGCCTGCGCAAGGTAGTTCATCATCTGCAAAACAGTCGCCGGCGCAGTCTAGCGCTAAACCAGTCGCTAGCGGATCAGGTTTTGATGATTTTGAGGATGATATTCCCTTCTGAAGAACACCTGCGACATAAAGTGTAAACAAACCCCATTAACTTCATAAGTTAATGGGGTTTTTCTTTGTTTAGCAAACTCTGGACTTCTCACGATAGCTGGAGATCGCAACTGTTAACACCTTGCACTTCATCTTGATGACATCTAGCTGCATTTTTCTAATATTGATAAAGATAACTTAATCCTTTAATATAAACTCAAATTCGTGGTTCCTATAGCCTGAAATCAGTAAAGTTACGACTGCTAACCATTTGATTTTATTTAGAAATACAGCGCTTTTCTTGAATTTTCAATTTTCAATTTTCACTTGTTATTGCTTAGCTAAAGGGGACGTCGAATGGTCGCAGCAAGCTTTCATGTTGCTCAGGATGACCAAGGTCGACATTATGTCCAACTTTTCGGACAGTGGTCATTACGTGAACCACTTAATGATTTTGCCAAACTGAAAAAATCATTACAGCCATTTTTTATGGATAATTTCACAAAGTGGGATTTGCTTGAGGTCGATCAGCTCGATGCCGCCGGCGCTGCTACTCTGCTATCTGGATGGGGCAATAAACTCAATGACAATATCTCTCTAAAAGCTGAACATACTGCACTTTTTAACACGCTAATTGGCTTAGCAAAACCGCCCAGCAATAAAACTACCGGTGACTGGCTTTCACCGCTTGATAGTTTAGGCAAAGGTGTGCTCCACATCGCTCACCACCTCATTGAGTTCAGTCGATTGCTTATGTCACTACTGCTTGAGATTGCGTATTTATTTCGCCGTCCACAAGATTTTCCTTGGCGAGAATTTAGTGCTAACGTATACAAAAGTGGCGTGAACGCACTGCCAGTGACAGCGCTGCTTGGCTTCATGATTGGTATTGTAATGGGCTATTTAATGTCAAGACAATTGCATGCGTTTGGCGCTGACGTTTATATTGTGAATATTCTAGGACTTAGCATTATTCGCGAACTCGGTCCCGTGCTAATGGCGGTATTGGTTGCAGGCAGATCAGGCTCTGCAATGACCGCCCAAATCGGCGTGATGCGTGTAACAGATGAAATCGACGCACTAAGCACAATGGGGATTTCACGCACTTTACGAGTTGTCCTGCCC
>CANFZA010000160.1 GCA_947451235.1 Methylophilaceae bacterium
CTAGTTTACAAACAAGGCCAAAGTATTAGCCAGCTAAAAGTATGGAAAGGCGCTGAGAACCATGTCGCCTCTACCGTTGCCAATGATTTATATATCACCTTGCCAAAAGGCCAATATGCCAACGTTAAAGCGGTGATTGCTAGTACGCAACCTTTAATTGCACCGATTAAAAAAGGCCAAATTATTGGCAATGTAAAATTCATGCTAAATGGTAAAGTCATTGATCAGCGTGATTTGGTCGCAGCAAAAACCATTGAAGGCGCAGGCATCTTAGGCCGTGCGTGGGATTCAATTAAGTTACTTTTACAATAGAAATAAGCAATCGGGTAATTAAAATTATGGCTGAAATTGAACCACATACCGCCCCACCTTTAATTGATTTTCCATGCGAATTTCCCATCAAGGTGATGGGAGAAACGCAGGATACGTTTTCACAAACTATTATCGAGCTGATTCAAACCATAGTACCCAGTTTTAATGCCGCAAATATTGAAATGCGTGCAAGTTCTGGCGGTAAATATATCAGTCTCACTTGTACCATACACGTAGTTTCACAGGCGCAGTTAGATGATATTTATCGCGTTATTAGCGCACATCCACTTGTTAAATATTCGCTTTAATTTGCGATTTAATTTGGATAATATTTGATTAAAAGCGCCCATAACGCTGACATGCCAGCGACTTTAATCTTGCAGAGTCCTATATTAGTCAGGCGCTTAGGCCGTACCGATTTTGCCGAAACTAGTCTCGCCATGCAACGTTTTACTGCGGAACGCAACAGCGAAACGTCAGATGAAATATGGTTAACCGAGCATAATCCCGTATATACACTGGGGCTAAATCGTAAAAATGTGCGCATGCCTACGCGTGATGATATTGCCGTCATCGAAACTGACCGTGGCGGGAAAATCACCTATCACGGTCCAGGCCAAGTCATTGTTTATGTGTTGCTTGACCTTAAGCGCGCGCAGTTGACCATTCGGAAATTAGTCAGCGCACTAGAAAATGTCGTCATCCACTTATTGGCAGAATACGGCGTAGAAGCCAGCGCCAAAGCCGATGCTCCCGGCGTATATGTGCAAGAAGCAAAAGTGGCTGCGCTAGGCTTACGCATTAAAAATAATTGCTGTTATCATGGTTTAAGTTTAAACATAAACATGGACTTATCGCCATTTTCAGCGATAGATCCTTGCGGTTATGTAGGCTTAAAAGTCACGCAGTTGAAAGATTTAGGCATAGATACAGACCTACAAACTATTGGTGATGCGCTACTTGAAAAGTTGCTTGAAAAAATCACCATTAATTTAGCTAATGGACACACGCATGACTGATGTAAATACACAAAAAACCCCCGCACCTAAAATCGCCGGCGTAAAAGAACGAGATGCGGCAAAAACCTCACGCATTCCTATCAAAATTATCCCGCAACCTATGCAACGAAAACCAGAATGGATACGCATGAAAGTGCCGGATTCTGCCCGCTATCAGGAAATCAAAAAAGTATTGCGCGATAATAAGCTGCACACGGTTTGCGAAGAAGCTAGTTGCCCCAACATAGGCGAATGCTTTAGTAGCGGCACCGCTACCTTTATGATTTTAGGCGACATATGCACGCGTCGTTGCCCATTTTGCGATGTTGCACATGGCAAACCGCTACCGCCAGATGTGGATGAACCTGAAAATTTAGCCCGTACCATCGCGCAAATGAAGCTGAATTATGTGGTAATTACCAGCGTAGATCGCGATGATTTACGTGATGGCGGCGCACAGCATTTTGTCGATTGTATTCAAGCCGTTCGCGCACATTCGCCCAACATTAAGATTGAAGTGTTAGTGCCAGATTTTCGCGGTCGCCTAGACGTAGCAATGGAAATTTTACGTAAAGCGCCACCAGATGTGATGAACCATAATCTGGAAACCGTGCCACGCCTTTACAAACAAGCACGGCCAGGTTCTGATTATCAAAATTCACTGACATTGTTAAAAACCTTTGGTGCGCTGTATCCAAATGTGCCAACAAAATCGGGTTTGATGCTAGGTTTAGGCGAAACCGACGAAGAAATTTTAGCAGTCATGCAAGATTTACGTGCGCATAATGTCAGCATGCTCACGCTAGGCCAATATTTACAGCCCAGCGTGCACCATTTACCGGTGATGCGCTATGTTGAACCAAGCGCATTTGACGCGCTTAAAGAAAAAGCTAATGCCATGGGCTTTAATAACACTGCCAGTGGCCCCATGGTAAGAAGTAGCTATCACGCTGATGAGCAGGCGCACAAAGTAATAGTTTAAAATGTCATTAACTGGCGGGTGCAAGCCACCAGCCGCTCTTGTAGGAGCTGTCTGTGACTGCGAAAGCTAATTATCGCGGTCACAGACCGCTCCTACGAACAGTTTAAAAAGAGAATCTATGGTTCCACATTTAACCACCGCACTAAACGGCCCACTTTTATCTTTAGAAAAAAGCATGCTCGATGCCATGCCTAAAATCGAACATTGGTTCCGTACACAATGGCTAGAATATGCCTCGCCCTTTTATGCCAGTGTTGATTTACGCAATTCTGGCTTCAAATTAGCGCCGGTCGATACTAATTTATTTCCCGGTGGTTTCAATAATCTCAATCCGGACTTCTTAACCTTAAGCGTGCATGCGGCGATGGTTGCGGTAGAAAAAGTCTGCCCTGAAGCGCACCGTTTACTGATTATTCCGGAAAACCACACACGCAATACCTATTATTTGCGCAATGTCGTTGAGCTAGTCAATATCATGAAGCAAGCTGGACTTGATGTTCGAGTGGGTTCAATTTCGCCTGAAATTACCGAGCCAACCACGCTAGAAACGCAAGACGGCCATACCTTGTTATTAGAGCCTGTGGTGCGGGTGGGTAATCGCATTAAGCTGATTAATAAAGAATTAGGCGACTTCGATAGTTGCGCAATTTTATTGAATAATGATCTATCTGGCGGCATTCCTGAAATCCTTAAAAACCTTGAGCAAAATTTAATTCCACCACTACATGCTGGCTGGAGTACGCGTCGTAAATCTCAACATTTTGCCGCTTATAACCGCGTGGTAAGCGAGTTTGCCGCGCTACTTGGCATAGATGAATGGCTGTTGAATCCTTATTTTGACACCTGCGGTGAAATTGATTTTCATGCGCGTACCGGCGAAGATTGCTTAGCCTTAAAAGTTGAGCAATTATTAGAAAAGATTAAAATTAAATACGCGCAATATGGCGTTACGCAAGATCCTTTTGTAATTGTAAAAGCCGATGCTGGCACTTATGGCATGGGCATTATGACGGTGAAATCGCCCGATGATGTGCGCGACTTAAATCGTAAAACGCGCAATAAAATGTCTGTGGTCAAAGAAGGTTTGCAAGTGTCAGAAGTGATTATTCAAGAGGGTGTTTATACTTTTGAAAG
>CANFZA010000161.1 GCA_947451235.1 Methylophilaceae bacterium
CAAACCATTCATTTTTTGCTTATCACCGGTAATTTCGGTGGTTTGCGCGTTCACAATCACAGTCACATTGCTTAAGCTATGTAACTTCTTCTGCAAAATTGCATCGGCACGTAAAGTTGAATCAAACTGCAACAAAGTGACATGTTTTACAAAGCCAGCCAAATCAATGGCCGCTTCTACGCCAGAATTACCACCGCCAATCACAGCAATCTCTTTGCCTTTAAATAATGGGCCATCGCAATGCGGGCAATAGGCCACGCCTTTGCCGCGATACTCTTTTTCGCCCGGCACGTTCATTTCTCTCCAGCGCGCACCGGTGGCAATAATCACCGCTTTGCTTTTTAGTGTGGCACCACTTTCTAATTTAATTTCAATTAAATTATTGCCGGCAGTCGGCTGAATAAGCGCTTCTGCGCGCTGCAAATGCATCACGTCAATGTCATAGGTTTTAACATGCTCTTCAAGCGCGGCCACTAATTTTGGCCCTTCGGTTTCTTTCACAGAAATAAAGTTTTCTATGCCCATGGTATCCATCACCTGACCGCCAAATCTATCTGCCACCACACCAGTACGAATACCTTTGCGCGAGGCGTAAATAGCAGCAGATGCACCGGCTGGGCCACCGCCTACAATCAACACATCATAAGGCGCTTTGGCATCTAATTTTTTAGCTTCCCGGGCAATGATGCCAGAATCTAATTTGGGTAAAATTTCATCTACGCCCATACGACCGGCACCAAATTCCTGACCATTCATAAAAATGGTCGGCACTGCCATAATTTTGCGTTCGTTCACTTCATCTTGAAACATAGACCCGTCTATCATCACATGCGTAATGTTTGGGTTAATGACCGCCATTAAATTCAACGCCTGCACTACTTCTGGACAATTATGGCAAGACAGTGAAATAAACGTCTCAAAGTGAAACTCACCGTCTAACGCGGCAATTTGGGCGATTTTTTCAGCTTCTAATTTCAAAGGATGGCCGCCCACTTGCAATAAAGCCAATACCAAAGACGTAAACTCATGGCCCATAGGAATTCCCGCAAAACGAATCCCCACTTCTGGTGCAACATCGTTATGTGTTCTATCGCGCTTTACCGCAAACGATGGCGTGCGCGCATCATCACCACGAATCAATGTAATTTTGTCTGACATGCTGGCAATCTCTTCCAGCAAGGCTAACATCTCTTTAGCGCCAGCGCTCAAATCCAAGGAAGCTTCAAGCACGATAGGCTCTCTAAGCATTTGTAAATAAGTTTGCAGTTGCGTTTTGATTGCGGTGTCTAATGCCATTTTTATTCTCTTAGGTTCTTAAATTGGGTATTGTTTAAGCTGAAAAAAAAGCTTTATCTTTTGGATAAAGCGATCATTTTAAATTTCATCCCAAGCTTTTGCCTTGGGATGAAATATTTGGAGTGCTACATTAACGGGTAATTAAATCTTGCCTACTAAATCTAATGATGGTGCTAAAGTTTCCGCACCTGGTGTCCAAGCAGCTGGGCAAACTTCACCTGGGTGAGCCGCTACGTATTGTGCCGCTTGTGCTTTACGGATTAAATCTTCAGCAGAACGGCCGATACCTAAATCGTTCACTTCTAGGGCTTTAATCACGCCTTCTGGATTGATTAAGAATGTGCCGCGAAGTGCTAAACCTTCTTCTTCAATCATCACTTCAAAGTTACGTGTAATCGTGCCCGTTGGGTCAGCAATCATTGGATATTTGATTTTTTTGATGGTATCAGAAGCATCATGCCAAGCTTTATGCGTGAAATGTGTATCAGTTGATACTGAATAAATCTCAACGCCCATTGCTTGGAATGTTGCGTAATGATCGGCTAAATCACCTAATTCTGTAGGGCAAACAAAAGTAAAGTCAGCTGGGTAAAATACAACTGCAGACCAATGGCCTTTTAGGCTAGCTTCAGTGACTTCAATGAATTTACCGTTATGGTAGGCTTGTGCTTTAAATGGTTTGATTTCGGTATTAACTAATGACATGGTAATTTTCCTTTGGGGTTAAAAATATTGTTAAAACTAGTATTGCGGTCAGTATCAATTTCTTAAGTCTGAATTTAAGGTCTGAATTTTAATTCTGAATGCTATATTTCAATTTGATATTTGAATTATAGATTGCTTTATTCAATCAATCTAATACATCATTTTAATGATATCAATAAGTTTAACTTATCGAACATCAATCCTATATTTTACTAAGCTTGCGTGACAGCAATATTCTGCGTGGCGGTTTCGCCTAAATTATCCAACCAAGTGACTTGAATAATATCGCCTACTTTTGCGCCTTTTAGCCTAAAAGTAAGATACGGGTTTTTAGAAATGCCAGTGCCCCACTGCGCCTCCAGAACGGTCTTGCCATTTAAAGTGGCGGTGACCAACTGTACAAAATGCGCAGGAATCAGCCTATCGAAATCGTCTTTTTTGCGCCCAGTTTCCATGGGGTGGCTCATTAACACTTTAACTTCGGTCAGCTCGCCTTTTAACTGGGCGCGCATTTTCATATTATCTGCATTTAAGGTTGCCATTATCCACACCCATTTTCTAATACGATTACATTTTTAGAATGGGTGAAATATTGACTACCCGCTTTCACCACCACTTTAATCTCTGAAGTATCGGCCATTTTAATGCGCGTCACAATAAATGGCTCTGCGCCATTGCTAAACTTAAAATGTGCGATTAATGGCGTAGGGTTTTTTTCCACAAAAATGGAGATTGTTTCTGTATTCGCAATATTACTTTTCACTTCCACCTGCACAATCGCACCATTTTCAGCACGATCTGGGGCGATTATTTGAATATCAGCGCTGATAATTTCATCGTGTATCGCTAAGTTTTTGCTGGCTTCATTTAATTTAGCTGTTTCAAAAGCAGCTTTATTCCACAAAGAGGCATTCAACAACGCCGCCCAAGCATTTATTGGTAGCATCACCAATAAAGATGCACTTCCCATTAATAAGCTTAAAAAATTTCTACGTTGCATGATGCATCTCCAATCCTCATTTTTTTACATCACCCTGCATGCGGCGCAAGTCTTTCAA
This sequence comes from Methylophilaceae bacterium, assembly GCA_947451235.1. Taxonomy (GTDB): domain Bacteria; phylum Pseudomonadota; class Gammaproteobacteria; order Burkholderiales; family Methylophilaceae; genus Methylotenera. The sequence continues at coordinate 3,060 of CANFZA010000161.1, forward strand.
GCGCGCCTCAACCATGGATTTTTGATAAAAATCCCCATCACTCGCCTTAGTCGCCAAGTCCATTTGCTCAATGGCGCGCTTTAGATCATATTTTCTATAATATGCCTCACCCAGCGCTTGCTGGCTGAGTAAGACTTTATTTTGCATGGTATAGGCTTTCGCCAGCACATCGTAAAAATAGGCATCATCCGGATATAGACTTTGCTTTTCTTTCACCAAATTAATGGCGTTATCGGCTTGCTTAATGGCTAAAAAATGCTCCAAGTAACCGTAAAGCAAAGCGCGATTATCTGGAAATAACTTTAAAGCAGCCGCATATTGCTTAGCAGCTAACTGCGGATTATTTTTAGCCACTTGCAA
>CANFZA010000162.1 GCA_947451235.1 Methylophilaceae bacterium
GCAAAACATGGCGTATACGGCAAGCCCAATTTCAAGCGTGGCGATGGCAAATATCACATCGATGTATTCGCCGTCACCGAGCAAGTCACGCTAGATACACAAGTGATTTACCGTGATGGTGCTTGGCGCGTAGGTATTGAATAAGGAGCGTACAAAGGCGCACCATAAAAAAGTAGCGTCCTTTACTGTATAATTCTGTTCTTTTATTGCACTGAAAATTGTCATGGAAGCCGAACAACTCAATATTATCGCCAATCGCCTAGTTGATTTAGTCGAGCGCAATAACGCCCTTCGGGGGTATCTTTGACTTTGAGACAAAGTCGCAACGCTTAGAAGAAGTGAACGGGTTGATGGAAGACCCGAACATTTGGAATAATGCCGAAAAAGCGCAAAAACTAGGCAAAGAAAAACGTAGTTTAGAGTTGATTGTGCACAATCTACAAAGCTTAGAAACTAATTTAAAAGATGCTAAAGAGCTTTTCGATATGGCGCGTGAAGAGGCCGACGACGATACGCTAACCAGTGTGCAAACCGATTCGCAGGCATTGGAAAAACAAATCGCAGAGATGGAATTTCAGCGCATGTTTTCCGGCGAACTAGATAGCGCCAATTGCTTTGTGGAGTTTCAATCTGGCAGTGGCGGCACTGAGGCGCAAGATTGGTGCAATATGTTGTTGCGCATGTATTTGCGTTACGCCGAGCGTAAAGGCTTCAAAGTAGAAGTGCTAGAACTTTCAGATGGCGATGTGGCCGGTATTAAAGGCGCATCTATTAAAATTACCGGCGATTACGCTTACGGTACACTGCGTACTGAAAATGGCGTGCATAGGCTGGTGCGTAAATCACCTTTTGATTCTAACGCCAAGCGCCACACCAGCTTTGCCAGCGTGCAGATTTTCCCTGAAGTGGATGACAGTATTCAAATTGACATCAACCCGGCTGATTTGCGCGTCGATACCTATCGTGCTTCTGGCGCGGGTGGTCAGCACATCAATAAAACTGATTCCGCAGTGCGTATTACGCATATTCCTACTGGCGTAGTCGTGCAATGTCAAAATGATCGCTCGCAACACCGAAACCGCGACGAAGCCATGAGCATGTTAAAAGGCGCCTTGTATAACTTAGAGTTAAACAAGCGTAATGCCGATAAGCAAGCGCTTGAAGACGCAAAAACCGACATCGGCTGGGGCCATCAAATACGCAGTTACGTGCTAGACCAAGGCCGCATTAAAGACTTGCGCACTAACGTAGAAATCGGCAATACCCAAGGCGTGCTAGATGGCGACCTAGACCCATTTATTATGGAAAGTTTGAAACAAGGAGTTTAAGAATGAGCGATAAGCAAAATGTTGAAGTTACACAGGTTAACGAAATTCACGTTGACGAAAACCACGTAATCGCCGAGCGCCGCGAAAAGCTTAAAGCCATACGCGAAGCCGCTAAAACCAATGGTGGCGCGGCTTTTCCTAATGATTTTAAACCGCAACATAAAGCCGCAGATTTAGCCGCAGCGCATGCATCAAAAGAAAATGAAGCGTTTGAGGTCGAGCCAGTAAACGTAGTGGTTGCTGGCCGCATGATGCTAAAACGCGTGATGGGTAAAGCCAGCTTTGCGACCATTCAAGATGGTAGCGGCGATAACGCTGGTAGCCGCATTCAGCTTTATGTAGCTAAGGATGCGATTGGTGAAGAACTTTACGAGCAATTTAAACATTGGGATTTAGGCGACTTTTTAGGCGCCACTGGCCATTTGTTTAAAACTAAAACTGGCGAGCTTTCAATTAAAGTCACTGAAATTCGCTTGCTGACCAAATCACTACGTCCATTGCCAGAAAAATTCCACGGCTTGCAAGATCAAGAAGTGAAGTATCGCCAGCGTTATGTAGATTTAATTACCAGTGAAGAAACCCGCGCGACTTTTGTAGCGCGTAGCAAAGTGGTTTCTGCGATTCGTAACTTTATGATTGAGAACGAATTCTTAGAAGTTGAAACGCCAATGTTGCACCCGATTCCTGGCGGCGCTTCAGCAAAACCATTCATTACCCACCACAACGCGCTAGACATGCAAATGTATATGCGTATTGCGCCTGAGTTATATTTAAAGCGCTTGGTGGTTGGCGGTTTTGAGCGCGTATTTGAAGTAAACCGCAACTTTAGAAACGAAGGCTTAAGCGTTCGCCATAATCCAGAATTTACCATGATGGAATTTTATGCAGCTTATACCGATTATCAATGGTTAATGGACTTTACGGAAAACTGCATTCGTACCGCCGCGATTGCCGCGCGTGGCACTGCCGTGTTGGAATATCAAGGCCGTGAATTAGATTTAAGCAAACCGTTTCAACGCTTAACCATAGTTGGTGCGATTCAAAAATACGCAGCTGGCTATACTTTAGAACAGCTTAACGATGCAGATTTCTTACGCGCAGAAATTCTAAAACACGGCACAAAACCCTTCGACCATGCAGGCTTGGGCGCCTTGCAATTAGCCTTGTTTGAAGAAACTGCCGAAAGCCAATTATGGGAACCAACCTATATTATTGACTACCCAGTAGAAGTTTCACCTTTGGCACGTGCCTCAGATGCCAACCCGGAAATCACCGAGCGTTTTGAGTTGTTTGTTTGTGGCCGTGAAATTGCCAATGGCTTCAGCGAACTTAACGATGCTGAAGACCAAGCTGCACGCTTCCACGCGCAAATGAAAGCCAAAGAAGCTGGCGACCATGAAGCCATGTTCTACGATGCAGATTTTATCCGCGCCCTAGAATACGGCATGCCACCAGCCGGCGGTTGCGGCATTGGTATTGATCGCTTAGTGATGATGATTACCGACAGCGCCAGTATTCGTGATGTGATTCTATTCCCGCACATGCGCGCTGAAAGTTAAACCACAACGCTACCTTTAATTTGTAGGAGCGGCGCCCTCGCCGCGAAGACTCTTCCTTAAATTGGTAGGAGCGGCGCCCTCGCCGCGAAAACTGCAGCAATAAACACGCGGTCATGCAAATTAACCATCGCTATCGCGGCGAGGGCGCCGCTCCTACACATGAAAATTTTGTTGTAAAAACGCAACAAAATTAATCCAAAAAACCACTAATTAGCCCATTGTCATCAAACTGTAATATTCAGCCAACAAAATGCACCCTGTTGAAAAACATAACTGCAAGATAATTTAACTAAGGGAATTTTTGATGACATTTAAACTAAGAAACTTGGTAGCTGCAACACTAGCTGGCTCAATGTTAATGGGCTTTGGCGCTAATGCAATGGCTGATTCAACAACAGATATCGTTAACGCGCTAGTAGCTAAAGGCGTATTAACAGAAGAAGAAGGCGCTTTATTAACTAAAGGCCGTAC
>CANFZA010000163.1 GCA_947451235.1 Methylophilaceae bacterium
CTACATAAAAGAGAAGCTAAAAACACTGCTCCTCAATTAATTCACTTGAGGACATACTCTACGAAGCTCCACTTCTGGCATGCTGAGCAGTGTTTTTTGTAGGAGCGGCGCCCTCGCCGCGAAGCACTGCGGCAATAAACACGCTCATTTTCAAATTATCCAGTGCTATCACGGCGAGGCGCCGCTCCTACCAGTTAGCAGAGTTCGTTTAAAAGATCGCCAATACCACCCAAAACCTCAATCTGATTAGCCGCACAAAACTCCTGCCAATCTGCCACTTCAGTCCAATCGCTTAGAAAAATAAAATCTAAGCCAGCGCGTGTTGCCGCTTCATAATCATATTTGCTATCGCCTAAAAATAAAGCGGGAAACTGTATATTTCCGTTGGCAACTTCTCTAGCCAGTACTTCATCTTTATTATCTGGGCTACCAAATAAGCCACCCTCAAATAGCGGTGTAAGATTCCGTTTGCCAAATAAAGTACGAATCTCTTGCTGATCACCACCTGAAAGTATGGCCCATTTAGCATTAGACGTTGCGGTGCGTAGCACTTCCAAACCATCTGCAATGTCACATTCCATTAGTCCGACTTCCAACTCCCGACCAAATTCATCTAACAAGATTTGAATGGCTTCATTGGTGGCAGGCTGGTTTAAAATCTCACGCAGATAATAATCAAACTTGTGATACCGAGAGATGCCACCTAAACGTACATGATAATCAACCAAGGCTTGCGCTTGTGCATCCGTTGCGCCTAATGTTTTGGCAGTACGAAAATAAGCCTTTGTTTTCAGCAGGTTAGAATCGAGCACCACGCCATCGCAATCAAACACAATGGATTTATATTGATCTATTTTTTGTTTCAAAATTAATTCCAAGACTTCGCTATAGCCAGTCCCATCCATAATATCAATCACGTCTCTTTTTGTAGGAGCGGTCTGTGACCGCGAAAACGAGGGCTCGCGGTCACAGACCGCTCCTACAAAAAGCCTATCTAACGTCATTATTGATAGAATTAGCTATAATGCTTATGAAAATAACAGGCCGATTCAAAAACCAGCGGCCACATTTAATGTAATAAAAAAGGGTACAAACCTTAGAAAATCTAAGGTTTGTACCCTAATTATAACGGCTAGCTTAACTATAAATACTAGCTTAAAAATTAAGCCGCTTTAATAGCGCTCGCTTCTTTAGCTAATTTAGTAATATGTGCCCAATCACCGCGCGCAACTGCATCTGCTGGCGTTAGCCAAGTACCGCCACAAACCACAACGTTAGGCAAGGCTAAAAACTGTGGTGCAGATTCAATTGTTACGCCGCCTGTAGGGCAGAATTTAACATCCGCAAATGGGCCAGAAAAACCTTTAAGTAAGTTAATACCGCCTACCGCAACCGCTGGGAATAACTTCAAGAAATAATAATCATCGGCGTTAGCCATCATAATTTCAGAACCGGTAGAAACGCCTGGTAATAATGGCAAACCAATTTCACGAGTAAATAGGCCTAATTCGCTGGTATAACCAGGGCTCACTGCAAATTGGCAACCTGCATCTTTAGACGCTTGTGCATCTTTTTTGTTACGCACAGTACCTGAGCCCATAATTGCTTCTGGCAAGGCCTTAGCAATCGCTTCCATACCAGCAAGTGCGCATGAGGTACGCAAGGTAATTTCTAACACGCGAATGCCGCCTTCAAGTAGGGCTGCGGCCATAGGCACGGCATCTTCTACGCGATTAATAACGATAACTGGAATAACTGGGCCGTAATTGGCTAAATCTAATGTGTTCATGTTTTACCTATAGTTTTCTTATTTAAAATAAATTTCTGCCTAGGAAGAAATTTAATGATTTAAAGTTTAAGCAAAGTCGGAACTGTTTCAAAATTAATTTAGGCAAGGCACTTGAGCGCAGACAGTACGATTAGTACGGCAAGCGAAAGTAACGCCGCATAAATTATATTTTCAAACAGTTACAACCAAGTAATCGCGCCTTCTTCGGCCGACAATACGTTTCTACGCATACCGCCAAATAACTCACGGCCAAAGCCATGTGCATTTTGGTGACGTTTAGTGTCTGAAAGCTCTTCAACTTCACGTTGCGCCCATTCATCTTCATCGACCAGCACGTTAACCATGCCTACCGTTGCGTTTAAACGAATAATATCGCCGGTACGCACTTTAGCTAAAGGGCCACCTGCCGAAGCCTCAGGCGTTAAGTGAATTGCCGCCGGAATTTTACCAGAAGCACCGCTCATACGACCATCGGTCACAATTGCCACTCTAAACCCTTTGTTTTGCAACACGGCTAATGGCGGCGTTAGTTTATGCAATTCAGGCATACCGTTGGCTTTTGGCCCCTGGAAACGCACTACGGCAATAAAGTCTTTTTCTAATTCACCACGATCAAACGCAGCCAACAATTCTTCTTGCGCATCAAACACAATGGCTGGTGCTTCAATAATGTGACGGTCTTCAGGCACTGCTGAAATTTTAATCACGCTACGGCCTAAATTACCTTTAAGCAAACGTAAACCACCAGACTCATTGAATGGCGATTCTGCTGTACGCACTATCGTTTCATCTGGGCTTTCTTTTGGTAGATCTTTCCAAACTAATTTATCTTCTACTTTGACTGGTTCTTTAGCGTAATCACGCAAACCACCATATGCCATAGTTAATACATCTGCGAACATATAACCCGCATCAATCAATTCACGAATGATAAATGCTGGGCCACCCGCAGCTTGGAATTGGTTCACATCGGCTTTGCCGTTTGGATAAACACTCGCCAATAACGGTGTAGTTTTAGCCAAGTGATAAAAGTCTGTCCAGTCAATCATAATACCGGCAGCACGGGCAATAGCCACCCAATGAATCAGGTGATTAGTAGAACCGCCAGTGGCCAATAAAGCAACCATTGCATTCACAATCACATGCTCATCAACCAAGCGACCAATGGGTGCAAAGCTTTCTTTTTTAGTTTTTTCTAACACCATTTTTACCGCTTCACGCGTTAGCAAATCGCGCATACCATCATTCGGATGCACAAATGCTGCGCCCGGCACGTGTAAGCCCATGGCTTCCATCAACATTTGGTTACTATTAGCCGTACCATAAAAAGTACAAGTACCCGCGCCATGATAAGCCGCAGATTCTGAAGCCAACAATTCTTCACGACCTACTTTACCCTGCGCATATTGCTCACGCACTTTTGATTTCGCAGTGTTATCCAAACCAGTACTCATAGGCCCAGCAGGCACAAATACACAAGGCAAATGACCAAATTGCAAAGCACCAATCAGCAGACCAGGCACAATTTTATCGCACACGCCTAACAGCAATGCCGCATCAAAAACATC
>CANFZA010000164.1 GCA_947451235.1 Methylophilaceae bacterium
ATCAGGATTTGCGTACACAATAAAATAAAGCTTGCCGCTTAAATTATCCACCACGGCAATTTCTTCAGACACCATAAGCAATACATCGGGCACATTAATGGCATCCGGTTTTTGTACGCCGGTTAAACGTTTTTCAATATAGCGCACGGTTTCGTAGCCAAAATAACCAGCTAGGCCACCCGTAAAGCGTGGCAAACCTTCATAAGGCGGTGTTTTAAAGCGCGCTTGAAAACTTTTTACAAAGTCTAAAGGGTTGGTGTTTGTTACAGATTCAAGTACCGCTTCGCCTTCAAGCACTTGCACATGATTACCGTAAGCGACGATACGTGTTTTTGCCGGCAAGCCGATAATTGAATAGCGGCCAAAACGTTCGCCGCCTTGCACGGATTCAAGCAAATATGAAAATGGTTGATTGGCTAATTTGAGATAGAGCGACAAGGGCGTATCAAGATCGGCAAAAGTCTCTAAAACTAATGGAATTCGGTTGTAACCTTGTGCGGCTAAGGCTTTAAATTCGGCTGAACTGATGGTGTTAAACATAAATTTCTCACATAAATATTGGGTGTGTGGTGCGACTAACTACTGCCTAGCGAAACGTTCGCTTAAGCCCGCCACCATCGCCAACTATGTGTTTTTAGATTACTGTTATTCATGTTTAATTGCTTTAAAAAATTGAATGTTAAAAATTTACAGTTAAAAAAATTTACAGTTAAAAATTTGTAGCCAAATTGGCTAAAATAACTTGGTAAAAAATAAGTCATTAAAAATTAATGCAATAAATCGAGCGCTTCACCAATGTGATTAATTTTTGCGTCTACCTCATTCGACGCAACTTCCGCGCCTTGATTATAGCCGTAAGGCACGGTAAATATAAAACAAGCGGCATTTCGCGCTGCTGCTATATCTGTTTTAGAGTCACCAATCAGCACTACTTCATCAATAGCAACGCCCATTTTTTCACAGACATAAAATATCTGATCAGGTGCAGGCTTCTTTTTTGCCAAGGTATCGCCAGAAACTACACACTCAAAATACTGCAACAAATGGCTATTTTCTAGCAAAGGTACGGTAAATCTATCTGGCTTATTGGTCACACAAGCCAAACGATAACCAGCCTTCTTAAAGGCTTGCAAGCTTTCAAGCACTTGCGGATAAGGCTTACTTTCAGTCACTATTTTTGCATAGTACTCAAAAAACAATGGTTGAGCCTGCTCATATTCTGCCAATGCTGGCTCGCCATCTAATTGCCCAGTTAAGCAACGCTTAATCAGTACTTGCGCACCTTCACCGATATAGGCGGCTATCTGTTTTTCTTCAATCATTGGCCTATTCAAACTTACCAACATACTATTTATAGCCCGCGCAATTTCTGGCGCGGTATGTATCAAAGTGCCGTCCAAATCAATCAGGACGGCTTTAACTTTGAATTTTTTCGACACTTTAGCTGAAACAATAAATGACTTAAACAGTCGCCAATGCCGCACGCATTTGCGCAACCACAGTGTTGTAACGATTAGCATCACTATCTTGAGGTGAGCCAAAAATCGCGCTACCAGCCACAAACGTATCAGCACCAGCACGGGCAATTTCAGCAATATTCATCGCGTTTACGCCGCCATCTACTTCAAGCCAAATTTGACGGCCAGTTTTTTCGTAATAAGCGTCGATTCTTGCGCGCGCCAATTTCAATTTTTCCAAAGTTTCAGGAATGAATTTTTGACCGCCAAAACCCGGGTTGACTGACATTAATAAAATCATGTCCACTTTATCCATCACGTGGTCTAAATAACTAAGTGATGTTGCAGGATTAAATACCAAGCCAGATTTACAACCTTGCTCACGTACCAAGCTCAAGCTACGGTCAATATGCTCAGAAGCCTCAGGGTGAAACGTAATGATGTTTGCGCCAGCTTTTGCAAAGTCAGGAATAATGCGATCAACCGGTTTAACCATTAAATGCACATCAATCAACGCGCCGACTTTTTTAGCGGTTTCACGGATGGCATCGCACACTAAAGGTCCGATGGTTAAGTTAGGCACGTAGTGATTATCCATCACATCAAAATGCACGATATCCGTGCCTGAGATGATGACATCTTCAATTTCTTGGCCTAATTTAGCAAAATTAGCAGAAAGAATACTAGGGGCAATTCTAAAAGTTTTATCCATGACAAAAGTCCATTATCTTTAAATGTTAATGTAAGTACTTAATTATGTACAAATCTTACGTACATATATTGCGTACAAATCGTAAGCCGTTATTTTACCCATATTCTTAACTTTAAGATAAGGTTCTTGCTTAACAACCGCCAATCCATCAAAATTACACCTATGCAGTTATATGTCATTGGCGTTAATCACAACACCGCGCCCATTCAAATCCGTGAAAATGTTGCTTTTAATAGTGAACATCTGGGTAGCGCTTTGCGTGAATTAACCCAACATGATGCCACTGAAGCGGCAATTTTATCTACCTGCAACCGAACCGAACTTTACTGCAGCGCAGATAGCCCAGAAAAACCAATTAACTGGTTATCGCAATATCACAAGTTAGATAGCAGCGCGATTCAACCTTATATTTACACTTTACCCAATGACGAAGCGGTTAAACATGCCTTTAGAGTGGCTTCTGGCTTAGACAGCATGGTGCTGGGCGAGCCACAAATATTGGGCCAATTTAAACAATCAGTCAAAATCGCGCAAGATGCTGGCACCTTAGGCACATTGCTGCACAAATTATTTCAACGCACCTTTGAAGTCGCCAAAGAAGTACGCACCAACACAGACATTGGCGCAAACTCGATTTCAATGGCGGCGGCGGCAGTTAAATTGGCACAACGTATTTTTGGCGATATTAAAGACCAAAAAGTTTTATTCATTGGCGCCGGCGAAATGATAGAGCTTTGCGCAGACCACTTTGCTGCGCAAAAACCTAAAAGCATCATGGTGGCCAACCGCACCTTAGAGCGTGGCGAAGCTTTAGCGGCCAAAATGCGCTTGCAAGGCATTTCAGCACAAGCGATTTTGCTTAACGATTTACCCGAGCGCTTTGCCGAATTTGACATTGTAATTACCAGCACCGCCAGCCAATTGCCGATTGTAGGCTTAGGCATGGTTGAAAGCGCGATTAAAACACGGCGCCATCGGCCAATTTTTATGGTGGATTTAGCTGTGCCACGTGATATTGAAGCTGAAGTTGCACAGCTAGATGATGTGTTTTTATACACCGTGGATGATTTGGCACAAGTAGTCACCGATGGCATGATAAACCGCCAAACTGCGGCACTTGATGCAGAAATCATTGTGGCCGCGCGCGTAGAAAATTTCATGCACTGGTTTAAAAAACGA
>CANFZA010000165.1 GCA_947451235.1 Methylophilaceae bacterium
CTTCTAGCGAGCAAAGTGCTGGCATTGAGCAAGTGAATGATGCTGTTATGAAAATGGACGATATGACGCAGCAAAATACCGCTTTGGTTGAAGAGGCAGCGGCAGCCGCTGAATCGATGATGGAGCAAGCGGATGAATTGATGAATGCGGTGAGCGTTTTTCAGTTGGAGGGTGATGTAAGCGCTGCTGGCAGTCAAAAACGCGCAAGTAATAGTCCGATGCGTAGCGTGCCATCTAAACCTGTTGTGCAATTGGCTGTTGCTAAGCCTACGTTTGCTAAACCCGTGTTGACTAAACCAGCACCGCCAAAAGCCAGTAAATCAACCGCTAATTTAAGTACTGATGATGGTGATTGGGAGGAATTTTAGTTTTCAATAGGGCGGTGTTTAAAGTAATTTAAAGTTACTTTAGTACTAACAAAAAAGCCGCAAATGCGGCTTTTTTGTTAGTGGTTGCCTTGATTTGTACTTCAGAAAAGCGTTTATTTGCCGATATAACAATCAGCGCTAGCTTGATGTTTTTATATACCAGTCGCTGGCAAGTTTTAAAAGCATTAACGATAGGTTTTAAATGTAAAGAATAGACCGTTTTTATGCGGTAGTTCCATGCATCAAATGGCTAGTATTTGATTAATAATATTAACTATGCCAATAGTATTAAATATGTAGAGTTTTTTTACCGGCAATCAAGGCTAGCGAGTTCAAGGTTATTCAATTAGATTTGCCAACAATAACAAGCTGAAAAATATTCAATATAAAAATATTCAATATAAAGATATTCAATGTAAAAGTAACGTAAGTGTAGTTAAGCATACAAGATACATCTGCAATGCCGACTGTTTTTTAAAGTGAGAAGTTAAAGTGAATACCAAATCAAAATTGATGTTGCTAACCGCAATTCCAACAATTGCCATGCTGTTTTTTGCAGCATCATTAAGTTTGGAGAAAGCTTCAGTAGCACAAGAAATGGTCAAGCTGGAATCGCTCATTAATGTTTCAGTAAAAGTTGGTGAAGTTGTGCATGAGTTACAAAAAGAGCGCGGCATGAGCTCAGCCTTTATTGCAAGTAAAGGTATTAAATTTGCTGCTGAATTACCAGCGCAGCGCGATGCCGCTGATTTACGTATTAACGCATTAAATGACACGATTAAAAATATTGATGCTGAGTCGATTAAGGCAACCTTATACGCGGCTACCAGCAACTTGGCTATTTTGAGCGTTAAACGTAGTAGCATTTCAGCGCTGAGTATTGAAGGTGCAGACTCAAGTGCTTATTACACCAACACCATTGCTTCTTTATTAGATGTTTCATCTAAAGTTTCTACTGCTAGCAGCAATAGCGATGTCTCACGTAGCGCATCCGCTTATGTTAGCCTATTGCAGGCTAAAGAGCGCGCTGGCATCGAGCGGGCACTTCTTACCACAGTATTTGCTACGAATACCTTTTCTCCTGATGCGCGTAACCGACTTGCCGCTAATAACTCTGCTCAAAATGTTTATACCGAAATTTTTAAAACTTACGCGCTAGATGGCGAAGTGGCTTTTTATAATGAAAAGCTTTCTGGAAAAGCCGTAGATGAAGTTGCACAAATCAAAAAAGATTTACTTGAAAATACCTTGCAAGCTGAAAGTGTGGCTAATAAGCTTAAAGAAGTCGTAATTAAAGAAAGTCAAGCTAAAGAATCTGTAGCTAAAGAGGCTCTAGCTAAAGAGGCTCTAGCTAAACTAACTTCAGCTAAAGAAACTCAACTAGGCGATTCTGGCGTTTGGTTCAAAGCCGCCACCGATAGAATTAACTTGATTAAAGAGGTTGAAGATAAAGTATCTGGCGACTTGATGGCTAAAGCGGAAGCGCTGAAAAGTTCTGCTAGAAATATGTTGCTTATGACGTTAGCGCTGGCTCTATTAGCCGCGCTTGCAGCTATTGTGATGGCTTATAACATTACACGCGGCTTACTTAAGCAGTTAGGCGGTGAGCCTGCGGTCGCTGCTGAGGTGGCTAAACAGATCGCCAATGGTAATTTAAACTCAGCGATCACTGTAAATAAAGGTGACAGAACAAGTTTAATGGCATCCATGCATGCCATGCAGTTAAGTCTTAAGACTGTCATTGAAGAGCAAGCTTATATGTCTGCGCAAAATAAAGCGGGCATTCTTAATGTCAGTATTCATGCAGATAAGTTTCAAGGTAGCTATAAAACAATGGCTGAGAACATGAATGTGATGACGGCGAACCAAGCTGAGGTGATGCGTAAGGCTACGCAATGTATCGCTGAGTTTGCCGCAGGTAATTTTGATGCGCCCTTGGAGCGTTTTAGTGGTCAGCGTGTATTTATTAATGACGGTATAGAATTATTGCGAAGCAATATTCAAACCTTCCTTACCGATATGCAACACATGTCTAAAGAGCATGATGCAGGCGATATCGATGTGGTGATAGATGAGGCAAAGTTTGCCGGTGCTTATGCGCAAATGGCGCATGGTGTAAATACTATGGTTACAGCGCATGTACAGGAAAAAGAACAAATTATTCAATTAATGCGTGCGCTAGGTGATGGTGAATTTGATGCGCAAATTCAACAATATCCGGGTAAAAAAGCAGAGATCAATAAAAATCTAGATAGGCTTAAATCTAAACTTAAAGGTATCGTAGATTCAGTTAAATGGGTGACTAACGAACATGAGCAAGGCAATATTGATATGTCTTTACATGCCCACATGTTCAAAGGCGGCTTTAATGAAATTGCAGTCTCCGTGAATACAATCGTGGGTGGGCAAATTGAGCTAACCGAGAAAGCTCTAAATTGCGTTAAGCAATTTGGTGAAGGTAACTTTGATGCACCATTAGAAAAATTCCCAAATAAAAAAGCTTTTGTGAATGAGGCGATTGAGCAAGTACGTAGCAACCTTAAAGCGCTGAATGATGATGTGCAAATGTTGGCTAGTGCCGCTAGAGAAGGGCGAATTTCAGTGCGTGCAGATGCCACTAATCACCAAGGTGATTTCAGTAAAATTGTAGCAGGCGTGAACGAAACGCTAGAAATGATCGTTGGCCCAATTGCGACGGTTAAAGTAGCCGTAGAAACCATTAGTACTGCGGCAAAAGAAATTGCCCAAGGCAATGCAGATCTATCACGCCGCACCGAAGAGCAAGCGGCTTCATTAGAAAAAACAGCAGCCAGCATGGAAGAGCTTTCATCAACCGTTAAACAAAATGCCGACAACGCCAAACAAGCCAATCAGCTTGCCACAGCGGCCTCTGGGGTTGCGATTAA
>CANFZA010000166.1 GCA_947451235.1 Methylophilaceae bacterium
GTAATGAGCAAAGTGCTGGTATAGCGCTCATTAACGATGCCATTATGAAAATGGACGATGTTACGCAGCAAAATACCGCATTGGTTGAGGAGGCTGCCGCGGCTGCTGAATCACTGATGGAGCAAGCAGAAGAAATGAGCGCCGTGGTGAGTGTGTTTGTGCTGGATGATGGTGCGCGTAAATCTAATAGCAACAGTGTCGGTCGAGCATCGCCTAAACTCAACGTGATACACGCTAAGGTTGTGCCTGCATTAGGTGAGCAAAAGCATTTCTCGTTTATAGATGCAGAAAATGCTCACATTAAATGGAAAATGCGTTTGGTGCAGTACATCGGCGGTCAGTCACATGAATCATTTGATGTTGAGGCGGTTTCTTGTGACGATAAATGTGATTTGGGTAAATGGATACATGGACCAGCGACTAAATATGCATCCTTAGCTGAATATAAAAAACTACGCGTTTCTCATGCTGAATTCCACAAATCGGTGGGCGCAATTATAACGTGCGTAAGCGATAACAAAACTGACGATGCACGCAGATTATTAGGCGGCGATTTTGCTAGTGCCTCCAAAAAAACCATCAGCGCGATACATGCCATGCAAGATAAAACAGAGTCTCTAAAGTCTGCTTAATAGTAAGTTAGCTTATTTTAGTGTGTTTGCCAGCTTTAGTAACTTGTAATGCAGCTGGGTTAATTTTTTTCAATACCAACACATATTTATAAAGTTACAAGGACCTTTATATGAAAATTAATATGCCAGTGACGCAGCGTGAATTGGCTTTAAAAGACACACTGAAAATTGTATCTAAGACCGATCTAGAAGGTCGCATCACATTTGTTAATCACGATTTTATTGACGTGAGTGGCTATAGTGAGGAAGAGTTGATTGGACACGGCCAGAATATCGTGCGCCATCCAGATATGCCGGCAGAGGCTTTTGCTGACTTATGGCATATCATTAAATCTGGCAAGCCTTGGATCGGTATTGTTAAAAATCGTTGCAAAAATGGAGATCACTATTGGGTGGAAGCGGTCGTTTCGCCTATCAGTGAAAATGGCAAGATTTCTGGCTATATTTCAGTGCGAAAAAAAGCATCGCGCGAGCAAATTGAAGGCGCAATTAGTTACCACAGGGTCATTAAAGAAGGTCAAACGTGGATGCAGTCGATAGCGGCTAAAGCTCGCAGCTTCAAGCGCGAATTTACGCTGCAAGCTAGGATTATATCTATTTTTATTGTGGTGGCTATTACCAATTTAGCCGTTGGCTATAACGGTTTATCTAGTACAAATTACAGTAATGAAAGGCTTTCTACCGTTTATCAGGACAGAGTGATACCGCTGCAACAACTCAAAGTGGTTGCGGATATGTATGCCGTTAATATCGTAGATACGTCGCATAAAGTCCGCAATGGTAATCTTACTTGGGCTCAGGCTGAAGCCAATGTGGATAATGCCCTGAAAGAAGTAGATAAAAACTGGAAGGCTTACAACGCTACTTATCTGGTGCCCGATGAAAAGAAATTGGTGGCCGAGGCCGAGCCATTATTTGTTAAAGCCAACGAAACTACTAATAAACTTAAAGATATTTTGCGTAGCCAAGATATGGATCGTATTGCCTCATTTACGATTTCTGAGCTTTATCCTTCTATAGATCCTTTGTCAGATAAAATTAGTGAGCTTACTAATTTGCAGCTTAAAGTAGCGGGTGATGAATATGCCGCAGCTGAACAAAGCTATATTAAAAATCGCAATTACAACCTACTATTTATATTTATTGGCTTAACAATAACAGCTATGTTGGGTTGGATGCTCTATCAGGCAATTATGCCGCGAGTCAGAGATGCCATACGCTATTTACTTGCAAGTGCGCAAGGTCTTGATCATGAATCTGTACTTCGATCTGGCCACCGTGATGAATTAACCTTGGTGATGGATGCTTATCGCGCCTTAAAAACAAGGCTTGATTTTGATAACTTTGAAACAGTTGCAGGTATAGATCGTATTAAATCTGCCTTAGATCACGCAACAATTCCTGTGACTGTTGGTAATGAGCACAACACTTTGATTTATATGAATCATGCTGGCTTTAAATTATGGGAAAATATGAGTGTTGGCCTACGCAAGCGACACCCTGATTTTTCTATAGATAATTTGATTGGTGGAAAGCTCGGTAAGTATGTGGAAAACGAGGCGGATCGT
Source organism: Methylophilaceae bacterium (assembly GCA_947451235.1). Lineage (GTDB taxonomy): Bacteria > Pseudomonadota > Gammaproteobacteria > Burkholderiales > Methylophilaceae > Methylotenera. The sequence goes on from CANFZA010000166.1 coordinate 2,201, forward strand.
GCTAGTTACGTTGCGGAGTTGACCGGCATGAAGGTGCTGAATACTACGATGGCTGATCATCATTTGGAGCTGACTTTTAATCCAGTGCATAGTGAAGATGGTCGCTATTTAGGACGAATGATTCAATGGAACGACCGAACTGCGGAAATTATTGCCGAGCAAAAAGTTTCAGAGTTGATTGAGCAGACAGTGGCAGGTAATTTAAATCAACGGCTTGATGCGGCAAGCTTCCCAGAGGGCTTTATGCGCGACATTAGTGGCGGCATGAATCGCTTGCTAGAAGCCATGGTTGGGCCGCTAAATATGGCAGCTGCTTATGTAGATGATCTTTCAAAAGGTGCTATTCCAGCAGAAATTACAGCGAATTATAACGGTGATTTTAATATCATTAAAAACAACTTGAATGCCTGTGGTCATGCCATTAAAGCCTTAGTTGCAGATGGTAATCTGCTTGCTGAAGCGGCAGAAGCAGGCGTACTTACCACGCGCGCAGATGCAACAAAGCACTTGGGTGAATATCGTAAGGTGGTTGAAGGCTTAAACGCTACTTTAGATGCTATTGTTACGCCACTTAATGTGGCTGCAAGTAATCTCGAAAGTATTGCACGCGGCAATGTGCCAGATAGAATCACAGAGCATTATCGTGGTGATTTTAACAACATTAAAGATAACTTAAACACCTGTATTGAATCCATTAATGCTCTAGTTAATGATGTGCAGATGTTGGCAAGTGCAGCCAATGAGGGGCGTGTTTCTGTCCGTGCTGATGCTAGCGCGCATTCTGGAGACTTCCGCAAAATCGTAGCAGGCGTGAACGAAACGCTAGAAATGATCGTTGGCCCAATTGCGACGGTTAAAGTAGCCGTAGAAACCATTAGTACTGCGGCAAAAGAAATTGCCCAAGGCAATGCGGATCTATCACGCCGCACCGAAGAGCAAGCGGCTTCATTAGAAAAAACAGCAGCCAGCATGGAAGAGCTTTCATCAACCGTTAAACAAAATGCCGACAACGCCAAACAAGCCAATCAGCTTGCCACAGCGGCCTCTGGGGTTGCGATTAA
>CANFZA010000167.1 GCA_947451235.1 Methylophilaceae bacterium
ACGAACCAGCGCCGATGATAGTATGCTTTTTGCATGCGAAAGTAGGTCACTGCCAAGCTATTTATATTGTGGCTTATCTGTAAAGATAACCCACACCTCAAAACCCCCTCTATGTGAATAGTGGGGGTTTTTGTTTGGGTGATATTTGGTGATTTAGAAATTGATTGCAATATTTAATTGCTATATTCGAGTATCAACGCCTACATCTGCCTACTATCTCGCCAAACTTACAATTCTTAAACCTTTATCCTCTTAAACTTAGGTAAAATCCAACCTTACTTTTAACGGCTATCTCTATTATGTTTGTTCATCCTGAGTTTGATTGAATGACTAACAACTAAATATTTAAGCCGTAAGCCGCTGGAAACCAACAAGTCACTTCTGTACCTACATTTAGCTTGGATTCCACTTCAATTATTCCATCATGTAATTCAATAATTTCTTTCACTATAGACATACCTAATCCAGTTCCAGGTATGTTACTTACATTCGTAGCTCTAAAGAAAGGTTCAAAAAGCTTGTTAAGGTCATCTCGCCCCATGCCAATACCTGAATCAACAATACGAATTCCAATATAAACTTTATCGTCAGATGTTCTATGGTGAATTTCAATCACAATTGGCTTATCTATAGCAGAATATTTGTGTCCATTTGAAAATAAATTAACTAAAACTTGGATTAATTTATCAAAGTTACCGTAGATTTGATTCGTGTCATTTTCTTGATTAAATTGTATTAAACGAGTATCTGCAATTGATTTAAATTCTTTTAATGCAGTATTAATTAAGTGTGAAATATTGATTAAATTGGTAATCAGAGATATTTTACCTGTTGCTTCAAGTCGTGATAGTTCTAGAAGGTCGTTAATTAACTTTGTCATCCTAACGGCTTGTCTAAAGATGTTCTCCAACATCTCTTTTCTTTGTACGGTGTTAAACTCTCGTTTGATAAGTAAGTCAGAAAATCCATATATACTTGCCATAGGAGTTCTAAGTTCATGAGCTGCTGTAGATAAGAACTCACCTTTCATTTTACTTAACTCATATTCATGCGAAATATCCTGAAAGTAATTAATTGCACGTGAGGTCGCATCTAAATTATTTTTTACAGTTCTTCTTATAGTGGTAACTTTTTTGCCTGATATGCTTGGCTGAGTTATTTTAATAATCGTGACATTGTCGCTAAATTTGTTTGCTAATGAATCAGACTTTTGTGAAATAGATGACATTAGTACTTCAAACTTATCTACACATATATTTTCTAATTGTTCATTATTGAGACCGCACATGGATAAAAATGCAGAATTAACTTTGCTAATATTACCTTCTTCATCGAAGGATACAAATCCATCTAGGCTTAAATCAAAGATACTATTCAACTCTACTGACAATTGCGTACTGAGAATCTGAGCATTTTTTTGAACTGTAATATCGCGACAAATTACAAAAAAATTTAAAATACTTTCTTGATCAGTACGAAGTGACCATATGTCAATATCAATCCATTTTAAATGTCCATCTATATTAAGTAACATCTGTTTCTGATAATTCTCTTTTGTAAATAACGTATTTTTTATTTCATTAAACTCATCTACAGAAACTGCTAATAATTGATTTAAATTATAGCTGGTAAGATTATCTTGTGAGATGCCAGAGTTAGCATTAAATGCATTGTTACTCCATTCTATATTCCCATCGGTATCCGTAATTACTACCCAATAATTCGATCTGGAAATGATATATGCAAATTTTCTGGATTCAGCTTCTTGAGAATCTAAAAGTTTTCTAATTTCAATAAGTTGAGATTCCTGGGCAGTTATTGCATCATTAAGACTAATATCTTTCTTACTTTTGTTCTTGTTAACTTGCAAAAACAAGTCATTAATTAGGTCATGGTTAGCGAAGTCTGACGCATTTAGCCCCAATTGATCAAGATAGGCTTCAGTGCTAACCAGTGGCTTAATTAGAAATAAAAGAGTATCTGGGCTAGATGGGAGAATTTTTGCGCTAAAGTCTATTGATGATTGTTTATGTCTTAGTGAGCAGAATTCATGCTCGATAGTGCGTAGGTAACCCCAGTTAAGGAAAGATGCAGGTGTAGTTAGCTCAAAAAAATCATCCATGTAAGAATTCAAGCAAATCTTACTATCGAACTTACCACCAAGACTAGGTCCGATCTGCACAATTTTAAATTGGCGATCAATGACAAAGTTAAAGGGGAATAATATATTTAGATGATGTGCAGAGAGACCAAAGGACTTAGGCATTACGAATTACTAAATTTTGCTAATTTAGGCAAAATGTATTCTTCAAAAGCATTAAAATCTATTGGTTTAAAAAATATCTGAATATTAGGTGTGAAAATTGCATTGTCTAAAAAGTCTTCTGGAGCTAATGCTGTAATCACAATGATGTCTAAGTTTCTAAATTGGGGTGCCTTTCCGAGGTACCGCAACATATCAAAACCATTAATTCCTGGCATATTTAGATCGGTTATTAGTAAATCTGGAATACTATTGCCTAAGCTAACCAGTCCTTCAAAGCCGTTAGTGACAAGGTCCAGGTTTACTTCATACTTCCAATCGGTAAAATAAAACCGAAATAATTGTCTTAAGCTATCGTCATCCTCGACCAATAAAATGTTAAAAAGCTTGTTTGTTGCATTTAACTTTTTATCATTACCAATTAATTCTTTTTGTCTCTGGAGCAACACTAATTCAATTGATTTAGTTGATACTTTCCTATGCCCCCCGACTGTTTTCCATGCATTCAAAACTCCTGATTCAACCCATAGTTGAATTGTCCTTAATGACACATTGAGCATTTTAGCTGCGATTCGAGTTGTTACAAAGCTATCAGGTAGTGCGGAGTTATCTAAGGGCATAAGTGGCACGATTTCATATAGATTAAGCAAGTCTTAATTTTAAAGATATTTGAAAGTGAATAAAAGGTTATTTTCAAATTAAAAGTAAAAAAACTGATAAAAGCTAGCATAAGTATTCTTTGGCTCAAATTTAAAGGTAATTTGAACTAACCTCAAAAGTTGTAATTGATTTTGTTCTTTAAGTTTTTTTTAAATAGATATTTACGTACTTTCAAAAGTTAATAAAAAAGTTTTTTATGTTAAAGATATTCATTAATCCATCTTGGAAGTAAGGATTATCTAACTTGAGGTAGATGCATTTCATAAGTAGACGCTACTAGGAAAAATTCACTCTAGGAGCTTCAATTGATTTACTGCAATAGATTCAAGCTCTTTAG
>CANFZA010000168.1 GCA_947451235.1 Methylophilaceae bacterium
CTTACATCCCATTAAGTAAAAATAGTTTAAAGCCCTATTTTTATTTAGTAAAACAACACTTATTTCTATAAGTTTAATTGTAGGAGCGGCGCCCTCGCCGCGAAAAATGGTGCAACTTCCACTATCGCAATCGCGGCGAGGCGCCGCTCCTACAGTAAGGCTATACTTGGGTTCTTACATCCCATTAAGTAAAAATAGTTTAAAGCTCTATTTTTATTTAGTAAAACAACAATTATTTCAATCGCACAATGTTAGTGCCAATTTAATTCAGCGGCACTGTTTTGTAGCGTTACATTTTGTTGTATTTATGTTGAATTGTTGCATTTTTGTTAATAATTTGTTGCACTGTGTTAATAATTAATTCATTATGACTAATAACTAGTTAGATAATTGTATTGCGAAAAATGCAATAAATATAGTCACTAGGCGGGTTTCTTATGTTTAATGTCGCAATTGCCACTTTGAATATAATGCCTGACTTTGATAATGAGTATGTAATCCTGAACTTGGGTTTAAATGATTTTTAGCAAATTTTTTAAGTGAAATTTAGCAACTGATTAAATGTTTTAGTAACAGCACTATTTAACAATTTAAGTTAACAAACTAAGTTAACAATTTTAAGTATTATTTTTTATTAATTAAGGGATACCAAATGAAAGCCTTGAACTGGATCACAAATCGCCACGTGCTTAGCGCTTTATGTGCAGCACCACTTTTATTCAGCAGTGCGTTTGCTTCTGCAGAAGACGCAGCACCAGCCGTTGCTGCGGCCGCGGCGCCAGCACCAGCGTATACGCTGACTTATAACCTTGGTATGTATAGTGATTATATATTCCGTGGTGTTAGTTTTTCTAACGGCCCGGCTTTACAAGGTGGTATTGATTGGGCTCACAGTAGTGGCTTTTATTTAGGTACATGGTTTTCTAATTTAGATCCTGATCTTTTTGGTCAAAATGCTACTCTTGGATCAAAAGGTAATCATTTAGAAACTGATTTTTACGCAGGTTATGCACACACTTTTGAAAATGGTTTTGGTGTAAACTTTTTAGGAAATTATTATAAGTATTTTGAAGGAAGATCTGCATCTAGTTATGATGTTGCGGGCAACCCAATATTAACTGGACATAAACAAGATACTTTTGAAGCTTCAGTTGCGCTATCTTATAAATGGTTCACATACACTTATTTCAACGTGTTAACTGACTGGTACGGTCAAAACGCTACTAATTCAAGTTTCGGATCTATTCGTAACCGTGACACAAAAAATTCAGATTATAATGAATTAAAATTTAACTATACTTTGCCTGTTGCTGATCTAAACTTAATGGCAAAAGTTGGTTATCAAACAACTTCAAACTTACAGGGTGATCAGGGCGATTTTGCTGTTGGTTTAAATAGAAACTTCTCCTTACCAAGTGCAGGAAAACCTTTAGAAGGCTTTAATGCTGGTGCAATTTACTCAGATACATTTAATGTTAAAAATCCGACTTATTATGTTGATGTTAACGGCAATGTAATTAACGGTAAGCACTTGATGTTTTTTGTTAAACGTAGCTGGTAGTCAAACTAAAATAACGATTTGAAATTCAAGTCATTATTTTAAAGAAAAGGGCGCTTAGGCGTCCTTTTTGCATTTGAATTAGCTTCTAAAATACTAATTTTATGATCATTACTAATCATCGCTACTGAATTAATGCGTATAGTCGGTTTTAACAATTTTTAAGTCGCAATTCAGTTGTAGCAATATAGTCAGACTTTTACACTGTAAGCCAGTTTAAATAACCAAAGTTTGGAGACACCCATTGCCACGTTTTAACTTACAGCAACTTTACATAGGCGGTCGCCGTGTAGATGCCACTAGTGGCAAAACTTTTCAAACCATTAACCCAGCCAATGGCGAAGTGCTTGCCGATGTGCAGGTAGCTTCTCAGGCTGATGTTGATTTTGCCGTAGCAAGCGCACAGCAAGGCCAGCGTATATGGGCGGCAATGACCGCTATGCAACGCTCTAGAATTCTTCGCCGTGCGGTTGAAATTTTACGTGAACGCAATGACGAGTTAGCTGAATTAGAGACTTTGGATACCGGCAAGCCACTTTCTGAAACGCGTTATGTAGATATCGTGACAGGCGCGGATGTACTTGAATATTACGCCGGGCTGGTGCCAGCGCTTGAAGGCCAGCAAATCCCTTTGCGTGAAACGGCATTTGTTTACACGCGCCGCGAACCCTTAGGCGTAGTTGCCGGTATTGGCGCTTGGAATTACCCAATACAAATTGCCTTGTGGAAATCTGCCCCAGCGTTGGCGGCAGGTAATGCCATGATTTTTAAACCCAGTGAAGTTACGCCACTTTCTGCCCTAAAGTTAGCTGAAATTTATACCGAAGCAGGGTTGCCTGATGGTGTATTCAACGTACTTACAGGCGCAGGTAGCGAAGTCGGTGCTTTGCTCACGGAACATGCTGGCATCGAAAAAATATCATTTACTGGCGGTACGGTCACGGGTAAAAAAGTGATGGCGAGTGCGTCAAGCTCTACCTTAAAAGACGTTACGATGGAGTTGGGCGGCAAATCGCCGTTGATTATTTTTTCTGACGCTAATATGGATAAAGCCGCTGACGTGGCGATGATGGCTAATTTTTACAGTTCTGGCCAAGTGTGTACCAACGGCACGCGCGTGTTTGTGCATAGGTCTAACGTTAAAGAGTTTGAGCAAAAAATTATCGAGCGCGTAAAGCGTATTCGCCTTGGCGATCCGCAAGATGAAAATACTAATTTTGGCCCATTAGTCAGCCTCGCCCACATGGAAAACGTGTTGCGTTATATTTCCTCTGGCGTTGCGCAAGGTGCGCGTTTGTTGGTGGGTGGTCAGCGTGAGTTAACTGGCAACTTTGCCAATGGTGCTTATGTACAAGCCACTGTTTTTACAGATTGCACGGACGACATGACCATAGTGCGTGAAGAGATATTTGGCCCGGTGATGAGTGTTTTGGTATACGACGATGAAGACGAAGTGATACGCCGCGCTAATGACAGTGTTTACGGCCTTGCCGCTGGTGTAATTACCGAAAATATCAGTCGAGCGCATCGCGTGATTCATCAGTTGCAAGCCGGTATTTGCTGGATTAATACTTGGGGTGAATCGCCTGCGGAAATGCCAGTCGGCGGTTATAAGCAGTCAGGCGTAGGACGCGAGAACGGCTTAATGACTTTGCAAAATTACACGCGCGTTAAGTCGATTCAAG
>CANFZA010000169.1 GCA_947451235.1 Methylophilaceae bacterium
CGTTTTTTGCCTTAGATCGTAATCATCCAATTATGGCCACGCACAGGGCGCAAGGTCATCGAGTAGTGTATGTTGAAAATGGCAACATTGTAGCCGCACAACACCAAGATGAGCATCACATTGCTTTGGCTGAGGTTCCCATTACCAGAAACGGCACCATAGGCTTTCAGGTGGAAAATGTCATGGCCGCAGTCGCTGCAGCTTGGGCGGTTAATGTAGATTGGCATTTAATTCGTAAAGGCGTGGCGACGTTTGTGAGCGATGCAGAAACCGCTCCAGGCCGCTTCAACTTTTTTGATTATCGCGGCGCGAGTGTGATTGCTGATTACGGCCATAACCCAGATGCAATTTTGGCTTTAGTGTCTGCGGTAGACAGCATTCCAGCTAAGAAACGTTTGGTGGTGATTAGTGGCGCGGGCGATAGGCGCGATGTGGATATTAGTCGCCAGTCTGAAATTTTAGGCGATGCTTTCGATGAGATCATTCTGTACCAAGATCAATGTCAGCGGGGTCGCGCCGATGGTGAAGTATTAAAGCTATTACAACACGGCTTAATTGAAGCTAAGCGGGCGAAAAAAGTAGACGAGATTACTGGCGAGTTTTTAGCCATTGATACGGCGTTGGCGAGATTAGAAGCGGGCGATTTATGTTTAATTTTAATCGATCAAGTCGATGAAGCGTTGGCACACATTGCTCAGCGTGTTGCTGAAAGCTAGTTTTTCTAATCATTGAAGTGCCTAATAAAAGCCGCATTCGTGCGGTTTTTAGGTTTTTAATGGTTAGTAATGGTTTTTAATGCTTTTTTTAAGCCTAACATATTGTTTTCAAATAAAACGAGCGCCTGTGTTTAGTCGCATTGGCATGTGTGTGAGGTATAATTTCGTTTTTAGATTTTAGCTAACATTTAAACCATGCCAATTTACGATTTTCAATGTAGCAGTTGCGGCCATAAAGCCGAAGTGATGCGCAAAATCAGCGCAGCTAGTGTCGATATTTGCCCGGAATGCGGCGCTGAAACTTTCAGCAAGCAATTGTCTGCGCCTAGCTTTCAACTTACCGGTAGCGGTTGGTATGCTACCGATTTTAAAAATGGCAGTAAACCAACAATCTCAGAAGGCGGCAGTAAGCCAGAAGGGGAAAGCGGAAAAAAGTCTGAGGCAGCACCTTCGCCAGCATCTTGTGCGACGGGCTGCGCTTGCCATTAGTTTTACGCAAACCTTTTTTCTCTCTCTAAAGCAAGCTATTCTAAATTAAGCCATTTAAGTCTATGAAAAAATACTTTATTACCGGTTTGCTAGTGTTAGTGCCATTATTCATTACTGCATGGGTGCTTTCTAGCATTATTGGCATGATGGACCAAAGCTTGTTTCTATTGCCAGAAGAATGGCGGCCTAAAGCGATCTTTGGGCGAGATATTCGCGGCCTAGGAGCAATACTTACGCTACTTATAATTTTTGTGACAGGTTTAATTGCAACCAATTTTTTTGGTAAAAAGCTGATTCTGCTCTGGGAGTATATGCTTGCGCGCGTGCCGGTGGTTAAGTCTATTTACGCTAGTGTTAAACAAGTGTCCGACACCTTATTTTCAGATTCAGGTAATGCTTTTCGCCGTGCAGTATTAGTACAGTTTCCACGACAAGGCACATGGACTATCGCATTTGTGACGGGTCAACCGGGCGGTGATGTGGCGAATCACTTACAAGGCGATTTCATCAGCGTATTTGTGCCAACCACGCCAAACCCAACTGGCGGCTATTTTTTGATGATGCCGCGCACTGAGGTGATTGAGCTGAAAATGAGTGTAGATGAAGCGCTGAAATATATTATCTCTATGGGTGTTGTAGCGCCTGCTGATGTGAAAGCGGCACTGCTTAGAAAAGATTAAGAAAATATTTAAAGCAAACCATTTAAAATTAACAAACAAACCATTTAATTAACCGACTAATTATTAACAAGACATTTACATTATGCGTACACATTACTGCGGCCATTTAAACCGCGAACACATCGGCCAAACTGTTACTTTATGTGGTTGGGCGCATCGTCGTCGTGACCATGGTGGCGTTATTTTTATCGATTTGCGTGACCGTGAAGGCATGGCGCAAATTGTGATTAATCCTGATGCACAAGCCGCATTTGCCATTGCTGAATCAGTGCGTAGTGAATATGTACTTAAAGTAACTTGTGTAGTCAATGCGCGCCCAGATGGCGCAGTGAACGCTAACTTAGCGACTGGTGAAGTTGAAATGATTGCCACTGAGATCGAGATTCTCAATGCTTCACTCACGCCACCCTTTCAATTAGATGATGAAAACTTAACCGAAACTGTGCGCCTACAACATCGTTACATTGATTTACGTCGCCCTGCGATGCAAAAAAACATGATGTTGCGTTATCGCGTGGCTAAAACCCTGCGTGACTATTTAGACACCAGCGGTTTTATTGAAATTGAAACGCCAATGTTAACGCGCTCAACGCCTGAAGGTGCGCGTGATTACTTAGTGCCTAGCCGTGTGCATGCCGGTCAGTTTTTTGCTTTGCCACAATCACCGCAATTATTCAAACAATTGTTGATGGTGTCTGGTTTTGACCGTTATTTCCAAATCACTAAATGCTTCCGTGATGAAGATTTACGTGCAGATCGTCAGCCAGAATTTACCCAAGTCGACATTGAAACCTCATTTATGACTGAAAATCAGATCATGGATCTGGTGGAAGAAATGATCCGCCAAATGTTGAAATCAGTGCAAAACGTAGATTTGCCAGCGGCATTCCCACGCATGTCATTCCATGAGGCGATGACGCGTTACGGTTCAGATAAACCGGATATGCGCGTGACCTTAGAAATTACCGAGCTTTCAGATGTGATGAAAGATGTAGATTTTAAAGTGTTTGCAGGTGCGGCGAATATGGCTGGTGGCCGTGTTGCCGCTTTACGTGTGCCAGGCGGCGCGGCAATTGCCCGTAGCGAAATTGATGCTTACACCGATTTTGTAAAAATCTACGGTGCCAAGGGTTTGGCATACATCAAAATTAACGATGTGACTAAATTGAACGAAGAAGGCCTACAAAGCCCTATCGTTAAAAATATTCATGTGACTGCCTTGCAAGCGATTATTGACCGCACAGGCGCACAAAATGGCGATATCGTATTCTTTGGTGCCGATAAAACTAAAGTAGTGAACGAAGCGCTAGGCGCATTACGCCTTAA
>CANFZA010000170.1 GCA_947451235.1 Methylophilaceae bacterium
AATATCTGCCATTATTTGGCGTTGCCTCAGCATTTGTTTTAGTGATGCTTTCTAGCTATGCTACTGCCGAAATTTACAAACGCGTAGATGCTGACGGTCGCATCACTTATTCAAATATAAAAACTAAAGGGGCTATGCGCTTAGAGTTAGACCCTGATGCCAACATCATGAATAGTGACAGAGCCAAAAACACCGAGAAATCTACTAGCAGTAGACGCTCTCCTACGCCAGAAAGCTTTCCTAGAGTAGATAAAGAACAGCAAAATCAGAGAGATAGCAAACGTCAGGACATTCTTAAAAATGAATTAGATTCTGAAATAGCGGCATTAGAGCAAGCCAAAAAAGCCTATGCTGAAGGCGAATCTAACCCCGAAGTTTTCAAAGCCGCTAACGGTAAAACGTTCCGCAATGTGCCTAAATTTGATGAGAAAATGAAGGGCCTACAAGCGGATGTTGATAGCCACGAAAATAATATCAAACTGCTACAAAAAGAGCTTGATGCGCTTCACTAGCCTATACTAAATAAAAATCTGCTTTAAGCTTATAAACATTAACAGCCTTAGCTTGGCGCATGCAATTAGCCGCTTTATAGACTCAGCATAATGTTGGTATAGCTTTTGCTTATATTCATAGTAATATCATTCATCACACTGAATTTAACTTTACTATGAATTTAATTTAAATATGGTCCAAAAAACCCCAGATCATTTTGCCGGTTTAGAATTTTTAGCCACAGCCATCATCCTGCTAGATGAAAACCTTCGCGTGGTTTACATAAACCCTGGCGCTGAAATTATTTTCGCTTTTAGCGCAACACATGTCACAGGCATGCAAATTAGCAAAGTGTTTCCAGATTGCGAAATTTTAATGCTGGCCGTTAAAAATTCTATCGAACATCAAAGCCCATTTCGTGAACATGAATTTGCCATTAGCACGCATAGACATCAATCGTTTGCGGTGACTTGCACCGTTACGCCCATAGATTCGGCAAATGCCTGCTTAATCTTAGAATTTCAGCAGATGGATGCCCAACTGCGGATTGCACGTGAAGAGCGCATGCTGATTCAGCAACAAGCCAATGCGGAGCTATTACGCAACCTTGCGCATGAAATTCGCAATCCATTAGGCGGTCTGCGTGGTGCGGCGCAATTACTAGAACATGAGTTGCCCTCGCCTAGTTTGCGCGAATACACGCAGGTGATCATTAAAGAAGCTGACCGATTGCAATCGCTAATGGATAGATTACTCATTCCGCATCGCGTGCCTAAATATCAACCGACTAATATCCATGAAGTATTAGAGCGCGTCAGAAGCTTATTGTTGGCAGAATCACCCAAAGATGTGCTGATTAAACGCGATTACGACTTAAGTTTGCCTGAGCTGATCGGCGACAGAGAAAAGTTAATCCAAGCTGTGCTTAATATTGCCCGTAACGCAGTGCAAGCGATGCAAGCACACAATACCACTGGCAGACAAATTACCTTTAGAACACGCGCAGAAAGACAAGTGACTCTGGCTAGAAAGCGCTACCGCGTGGCGATTAAATTAGAAATTATTGATAACGGACCGGGCATCCCTGCCGACATTCGTGATCGCATCTTTTACCCATTGGTGTCAGGTATTGAAGGCGGATCAGGTTTAGGCTTAACTCTTGCGCAAACATTTATTACGCAACATCACGGCATGATTGAATGCGAAAGCATGCCAGGAAAAACTTGCTTTACTATTTTGTTACCTATTGAAACCACTGCGATTAAGCCGGTTGTGCTTAAAACCTAACTTACTTTCGCGGTCACAGACCGCGAAAAACGACACTTTATTATTTGAGAAACTTATGAAACCAATCTGGATTATTGACGACGACAAATCTATACGCTGGGTATTTGAAAAAGCCCTTGCACGTACAGATTTAGAATTCAAAACCTTCGCCTCTGTCGCTGAAGCACTTAATGCGCTTGAGCGCGAACAGCCGCAAGTAGTCGTGAGCGATATTCGTATGCCTAATGGCTCAGGCTTAGATTTTCTTTCCGAAATCAAACAAAAATATCCAGATATTCCAGTGATCATCATGACGGCATATTCTGATTTAGAAAGTGCTGTAGCTGCTTTTCAAGGTGGCGCTTTTGAATACTTAGCAAAACCGTTTGACGTAGACCAAGCAATAGATGTGATTAAACGTGCAGTAGATGAAAGCAATAGACAAACTACAGAACAAGTCGTTATAGAAGAAACGCCTGAGATCATCGGCCAAGCACCAGCCATGCAAGAGGTTTTTAGAGCGATAGGCCGCTTAAGTCGCTCGCATGCCACCGTATTAATCAACGGCGAATCTGGCAGCGGCAAAGAGCTTGTAGCTAGCGCCTTGCATCGTCATAGCCCACGCGGCGACAAACCATTTATTGCTATTAACACCGCCGCCATTCCTAAAGATTTACTTGAATCAGAGTTATTCGGTCATGAACGCGGTGCGTTTACCGGCGCGCAAGCCTCAAGACGCGGTCGCTTTGAACAAGCAGACACTGGCACCTTATTTTTAGATGAAATTGGTGATATGCCACCAGACTTACAAACGCGATTATTACGCGTGCTAAGCGATGGCCAATTTTATCGCGTGGGTGGGCATCAACCGATTAAAGTCAATGTGCGCATTATTGCCGCCACTCACCAAGATTTAGAAGAGCGCGTAAAAGTGGGTTTATTCCGCGAAGATTTATTTCACAGACTAAACGTGATTAGACTTAGATTGCCAGCGCTACGCGAGCGCAGAGAAGATATCCCGCTACTGATAAAACACTTTCTACAACACAGTGCTACAGAGTTGGGCGTAGAAACCAAACAGCCATCGCCTGCGGCACTTAAGTTTTTAAGCGCGGTGAACTGGAGCGGCAATGTTCGGCAGCTTGAGAATGTATGTCATTGGCTAACCGTAATGGCGCCTGGGCAAAACATTGATGTGGCTGACCTGCCGCCTGAACTTAAAGATGACAGCAGTAAATCTGCCTCTGCGTTATCTTGGCAAGAAGCGCTAGCCAGTGAGGTGATGGATGCTTTGAACCGTGGCGAACAGCAAGTGCTGGAAACACGCACGCAGATATTCGAGCGCATTTTAATCACCAAAGCCTTGGAACATACGCACGGCCGCCGCATTGAAGCGGCTAATCAATTGGGTATGGGGCGCAAT
>CANFZA010000171.1 GCA_947451235.1 Methylophilaceae bacterium
ATAAGTCTATAGCTTTAAAAAAGCCGCAGAGTTTAACAGTAAAACCAATTTTTATCAATTAGCTTATCTTCTGATCACAATAATAAGTGACCATCTCAATTAGTGAATTAAAGTACCACTCACTAATTTGGTATATTTGAAATTAATCAATTAACCTTGACGTTGTTTGTGACGAGGATCTGTACAGATAATACGTACAACTCCACGACGACGAACAACTTTACAATTACGGCATAACGGTTTTACTGATGCACGAACTCTCATTTATCACTCCATCACTTCTTAAACTACATTTACTTAAATTATTATTACTAATAACACAAATATAACTATTTGATGTTTTGCGTATTACCTTTGAAGTTTGCTTTTTTTAGCAAACCTTCATATTGTTGTGACATTAAATGCGACTGGACTTGAGACATAAAATCCATTGTTACGACAACAATAATTAGTAATGAAGTACCACCAAAATAAAACGGTGTATTAAATTTTAAAATTAAAAACTCTGGTAACAAACAAACTAAAGTGATGTATGCAGCGCCTACTAAAGTTAGTCGACCCATAATTCTATCAATATACTTTGCAGTTTGATCACCAGGACGAATACCAGGAACAAAAGCACCACTTTTCTTCAAGTTATCTGCTGTATCCTTTGGGTTAAATTGCAAAGCCGTGTAAAAGAAACAAAAGAACACAATTGCAGTTGCAAAAAACAAAATATAAATCGGTTGACCCGGAGAAAGCGCTGAAGCAACATCTTTAAGCCAGTACATCTTCTCACTGCTACCAAACCAACCAGCAAGTGTAGCTGGGAACAGAATAATGCTTGAAGCGAAAATAGGTGGAATAACTCCCGCCATATTAAGCTTTAATGGCAAATGTGTAGTCTGACCACCATAAACTTTATTACCAACCTGACGCTTAGCATAGTTGACTGTAATCTTACGTTGACCACGCTCTACGAACACAACCAACGCTGTAACCAATATCGTTGCAACTAGCAAGAAGAAGCCAAGTGGAACACTAAAAGCACCAGTATTTACCATCTCGGCAGTTGATCCAACCGCTTTCGGTAGACCAGCAACGATACCGGCGAAAATAATAATGGAAATACCATTACCAATACCGCGCTCAGTAATTTGCTCACCCAACCACATAATGAACATTGTTCCACTTACAAGCGTAATCATTGCAATTAGTCTAAAAGCAATACCAGGCTCAAGTACAAGTCCTGGTTGACCTTCTAAAGCAATTGCAATACCAAGCGCCTGAAATGCAGCAAGTACAACTGTGCCATAACGAGTCCACTTAGTAATAGTCCTGCGTCCAGCTTCGCCTTCTTTCTTTAACTGCTCTAACTTAGGAGAAACCGCCGCCATTAACTGCATAATAATAGATGCAGAAATATAAGGCATAATTCCTAATGCGAACACAGTGAATCTAGACAAAGCACCGCCCGAGAACATATTAAACATTCCCAAAATACCACCACTTTGCGATTGAAAAAGCTTAGCTAATACATCAGGATCGATACCAGGAACAGGTATATGAGCGCCTAATCTATAAACAACCAATGCACCTAAAACAAAGAATAGGCGACTTTTAAGTTCGCCCATTTTTGATGCTGTCTTTAATATGCTATCTTTAGCCAAAACAATACTCTTATGCTGCTTCTAAGATTTTACCGCCGGCTGCTTCAACTGCGGCGCGAGCGCCTTTAGTCATAAGCAGACCTTGGATATTAAACTTAGCAGTAACATCACCTGACAAGAATATTTTTGCGTTACGAACAGTACCTGAAACAATGTTTGCTGCTTTTAATGCTAACAAGTCAATAACTTCGTTAGGTATTAAAGACAACTCACTAGTACGTACATGTGCAGTTTTAGCTTTAGTCATTGATTTAAAGCCACGTTTTGGTAGACGACGTTGAATAGGCATTTGACCGCCTTCAAAACCGACCTTATGAAAACCACCAGTACGTGATTTTTGACCTTTATGACCACGACCAGCTGTTTTACCAAAGCCTGATCCGATACCACGTCCAACGCGGCGACGTTCTTTTTTAGAGCCTTCTGCAGGCTTAATTGTATTTAACTGCATTATCCCTCTACCTTTACTAGATAGCCAACAGCATTGATCATGCCGCGAATTGCTGGAGTATCTTGCAACTCAACTGTATGACGAATACGACGTAAACCTAAACCTTTAACGGTAGCTTTATGCGCTTCAATACGACCAATAACACTTTTAACTAGCGTTACTTTAATAGTTGATGCATCTTTTTTTGCTTTAGCCATGATTAGCCTCTAATATCTTCAACAGATTTGCCACGTTTAGCGGCGATTTCTGCTGGTGTGTTCATTGATTCTAAACCGTTCAAAGTTGCACGAACCAAGTTATAAGGATTGGTAGAACCGATACATTTAGCAACAACGTTGGTTACACCCATCACTTCGAAAATTGCGCGCATTGCGCCACCAGCAATAATGCCAGTACCTTCAGAAGCAGGTTGAATAAAAACTTTTGCTGCACCGTGAACACCAGTCACTGCATGATGCAATGTACCGTTTGTTAAATTAATCTTCAACATGCCACGACGAGCTTCATCCATTGCTTTTTGTACGGCTACAGGCACTTCACGTGCTTTACCTTTACCCATACCAACAGCACCATCACCGTCACCAACTACTGTAAGAGCTGCAAAACTCATAATACGACCACCTTTAACCGTTTTACTAACACGATTAACTGCAATCATTTTCTCGCGCAAACCATCAGTCTGCTGCTGTTGCTGTTCCATTTCTCTCGCCATCATAAACCTCTTTAGCAATCAGACCAATTAGAAGGATAAGCCGTTTTCACGCGCAGCTTCAGCCAACGCCTTAATACGACCGTGGTATTTGTAACCTGAGCGATCGAAAGCTACGGTTGTAACACCGGCCTGTACCGCTTTTTCTGCAATAAGCTTACCAATTAGTGCAGCAGCTTCAATATTGCCACCATTTTTCAAATTCTTACGAACGTCAGCCTCAACTGTTGAAGCACTAGCAATTACCATATCACCAGATTCAGCAATAATTTGTGCATAAATGTGCGTATTAGTACGATGCACA
>CANFZA010000172.1 GCA_947451235.1 Methylophilaceae bacterium
AGTAAATATCACCAAAAGTATAAAAACCACGCAGATTCATATTGTCACCAGAGCGCCCGCCTTCTGCTGCATTAAAGGTAAGGCCAGCAACATTACGTAACGCTTCTTTTAATGTACCGACTTGCTGATCATGCATCAGGCTGTGCGTAACAGTGGTAATGGCTTGCGGAACATCATGCGGATCTTGCAGTATTTTTCCTACGCGGGTTTTGGTCGCCTGATAACCGTCTGCCACTTCATTTTGCTGAGTGCTTTTAACATTAACCGTCGCCAACGTTTGCTCATTCGTAGACGCGGCAACCGCTTGTTTCACCGACTCAGGTTGAGCGGCTTCTGCAGCCAATAAACTCACAGGCGTTACCGTAAACAACATTGCGACAGCCACCGATAGTGGGCTTAACTTTTTGTAATGTAAATTTTCCATCTTTAGCCTTTTAATTATCTATATAAATTAGCTGGCTAAAGGCGATGTTTTGCGGTGGCTTGCTGCGTATGTTGCTTATTTAATTGTGTATTTTTCTAACGACTAACTTCCTACATCATCACTTTGATTTTGGCTCACTCACAAAACCAACTTTGCTAATGCCGGAATTTTGTGCATCTGCCATGACTTCGGCTAATACTTGGTAGCGCGTTTCTTTATCAGCGCGTATTTGCAACTCTGGTTGCGGTTTCTTATCTGCATTTTTAAGTAAATTTGTTTTCAGTTCGTTTTTCGCCATAGGCAAATCGTTCCAAAACATATTGCCAGTGCCATCTATGGCCAGTGAAATAATCTCTGGTTTATCAGGCAGCGGTTGGCTACTTGCTTTTGGCAAATCTATTTTTACTGCATGCGTCAGCAAAGGTGCTGTGATGATAAAAATCACTAGTAACACCAACATTACATCGACTAACGGTGTGGTGTTGATCTCTGACATGGGTGCTACATGGCTGCCAGCAACGGCGCCTTTTCCACTGCCTATCATGCTGACACCTCAACTGCGTGTAAATGCTCTTTTGCCAGCTTGTTTGTATTAGTAATTACTTGAATATCTGACTTACTGTTAATCACTGCGCCCGTTACTAGAAAGGTGTGAAGATCGTAGCCAAAGCTTTCTATTTGGCTCACTAACATGCGGTTACTGTGCACAATTGCGTTGTAGGCCAATACCGCAGGAATCGCTACAGCTAAGCCTAGCGCAGTCATAATCAGCGCTTCGCCAACAGGGCCTGCCACTTTATCTAGTGTTGCTTGCCCACTTAAACTAATGCTGGCTAGCGCATGATATATTCCCCATACCGTGCCGAATAAGCCGACAAATGGTGACACGCTTCCTACTGAAGCCAACACCGTTAAACCGCCTTCCATTTGTGCGCTTTCTTCAGCAATACTTCGATTCATTGCCCGCGCAATAAATTCATCTTGCCCCACAGCTTCAGTTTTTTTGGCTTCATATAATTCATAATGTGCAGCCGCAGCAAGCGCTTGTTTTGCTAGACGCGCTAGGGCTAAATCGTTATTTTTAGCGTTACTGTTTAGTAAGTTAATTTCGCTAGATAAATTAGCTAGCTTAGACAAGTGCGCTTTACGCCAAAACTCTTGGGCATAGACTTTAAAAGCCGCGCGTAAACGCCAAACCAATAAGCTTTTAGTTACAATCAAATACCAGCTAGCAATGGACATCAACAGCAAGATAATGGCCACTGTCATTGATACCGCACCACCTGCCGCAATAAAATCCAAGCTATTAAATTCATACCCTTTTTGCATTTTTACTTCCTTTTAGTGCTTACTTTATTTAAAAGATTTTTTAATGATTGCTATATTACACACATCAAATGACCCGCGCTGAATGACGATTGCTATCACTAACCACCTAAGCTGCCAGCGAAAACTTAAGCGGCACCAATACATAGGCGCTCTGCGGTTGGTTGTTACGTTTTGCTGGAATAAAACTCCACATTTGCACCGCTTTAATGGCCGCCTGGTCTAATCTGTTGTAACCACTGCTAGTCTCAATTTGCACACTTTCTGCCTGACCATTCATCGACACCAGCACGCGTAATAGCACCACACCTTGCTCACCAAAACGTCTAGATGCTGCGGGATAATCTGGCGCGGGATTATTCAAATATGCCGCACCAAATTTTAGTGGCTCTACCGCAAACTCTTTTGCTGGCGATTTTGCCGGCTCAGTCTCATGTTTTACGTCACTGACAGGATTTGACTGCTCTATTTTTTCTGAGTCAGCAACGGTTGCAGCGCTTACGGCCAAAACCTCAGTCGCAGGCTTAATATTGGCTTCAGCTTCTGGTCTGGGAATTTTCACCTCAGCTTTAGCTGGTTTTTTTGTTACTGCCGGCTGTGCCTTAAAGGCTGGCTTAATATCATGTTCAACCGCCTTTTCTTGGCTATTTGAATTTATTAGACTGACCATCATTGGTGATGTTTCTTTGGCTATTGGCAAAGTCTTATTGATATTCACCAAACTATATAAAATAGCAACATGCGCCAGCAATACCAAACCGAGTGACGCCAAGCTTGGCTCGTTCGCCTTAACGCCTGTAATTTGTGTATTAACAGCCATAACGCATGCCAGCTTTTATAAATTGAAAAAATTCCATAGAACACATAGTCATCATTACTTAGTTAATATCAATTTATTTTGATTGGTCAGACGCAATTGATATTCGGCACCTAAGTGCTCAATCACCAACGTTCTATTGCCAGCAAATAAGGCTGCACTCGTTACTTTTTTAGGCAATCCAATGCCGCATTCAAGCGGCTCTGAAACGTAAGATTCATCGGCTTGCGTCAGTGATTTACTACTATTAATTTTGTTAGGCTTAATCATTAAACCAAATGATAATCATTATCATTTGCAATGTCAACTAGATTCGTTGTGCTTTAATTTGCGCTTTAATTTGTGATGATTTTTTTGATTATTTTTCGAACACTTAATCAAAAGCCTTTATCAGATGACCATCTTTGCCATTTAATGAGCTTTTACTAATGATAATGACTAAAGCCTATTCATGGATTACAACAGTGTGAAAACATACGAGCGGCGCATAATTCATTCACACAAACAAACAGTAATTAACTTG
>CANFZA010000173.1 GCA_947451235.1 Methylophilaceae bacterium
ATTGTGATGCCAGTGCAAGACGCCTCACCCACCGTTGAGGAAATCAGCATGTGGGTAGGCGGTGCGTTCATGATGGGCTTGCTGTATGTGCTTATTCGTTGGAGTCAGAAGCAGTCGCAGTAATGTAGCCAAAAAGTAGCCATCAAAAAGTTTAAGCTAAATATCATCTAGGTCAAAATGAATCACAATACAATTAGTCAGCAACTTGCAGGCAACCTAACTCTTGACCAAGTTAATGAACAAGGCGTAGGGCTGACAACAGAAATAGTGCTATCCAAAGACCAAGCCTTCATGCAAATTGCACTAGATTTAGCTCATGAAGCCGCATTGGCAGGAGAAGTTCCGGTAGGTGCAATTATCGTTAAAGATGGCATTATTATTGGTCGTGGTAGCAATGCGCCTATTGGCACAAACGACCCAACGGCACATGCGGAAATTGCGGCTATGCGCGATGCTGCTATAAATATAGAGAATTATCGTTTAGTGGATTGCACGCTTTACGTGACGTTAGAGCCATGTGCGATGTGTACGGGCGCCATTCAGCATGCACGTATCGCTAGGCTTGTATTTGGTGCAAGTGACCCTAAAACTGGCGCTTGTGGTAGCGTGGTTAATTTAATGGCTGAAGCTAAGTTGAATCATCACACAGAAATGTGTGGCGGCATTATGGCGACTGAATGTGGCGCGGAGTTATCTAAGTTTTTTAGCGCTAGGCGAAAAGCTAAAAAATACTGACAACCGACCCTGTCTATGATGACATGGAATAAGCTTTTGTAGGAGCGATCTATGACCGCGAAGCAATGGTTCGCGGTCATAGACCGCTCCTACAAAAAGGACAGGTAACTGAAATTACCGATGACTTGCGCTACAGAAGTGAATCAAGATGCTTAAATTTAACCAAAAAAACCGACATAAAGTCGGTTTTTTATTAGTACATGACTAAATGTTCTTAGTCGTTGCTACCCATTAGGCCTGTTAACAACTGAAGCAGACTAGTAAATAAGTTGTAAATACTCATATAAAGCCCCATTGTTGCCATTACGTAATTGGTTTCGCCACCATTCACAATGCGGCTTACGTCATACAAAATAAAGCCTGAGAACAAAATCACGCCTATTGCTGATAAAGCTAAGGTCATGATTGGTAACTGTAAAAAGATATTGGCTAATGAGGCCACAATCAACAAAATAATACCAATCAATAAGAATTTACCCATAAAGCTAAAATCTTTTTTAGTGGTGGTGGCAATGCCAGCCAAGGTCAAAAAGATGATACCCGTACCGCCGGCGGCCAAACCAACAATCTGCGCACCGTTACGTAAATGTAAAGCGTGCTGCAAAATTGGACCTAGCATTAAGCCTAGTAAAAAGGTTAGGCCTAATAGTAAAACTACGCCAAGACTACTGTTGCGGTTAGCAGTTACCGCGGCGAACATACCGTATATAACGGCCATTGCACCAATTGCGAAAATAAATGGATGTTGTTGTGCGAATACAAAGCTCATACTCATACCAATAAACGCGCCAATAACTGTTGGAATTAGCGTTAAACCTAATAGTGCGTAAGTGTTGCGCAAGACTTTATTAGTGACCTGTTGCGCTGATTCTGAACGGCCAATCACTTGCATTTCGTCAAACATGGTTGATTCCTTTAAGTAAACAATTACTATGAATTACAATAAAACTTTTGTGTACCTAACTACTAACTTGTACATTAGCTAAGATAGCGATTTAGCCAATAAGTTTCAAGTGGAAATTTGTTACAAATTGCATATTACTGGCTTAATTTACAGCGCCAAGTCAATATTCACAGAGCTTAGCTAACATTCACAGAGCTTAGTTAATAACAACTAAACAAACAACTCACCTTCTACTACGCCGACCTGAGCTACTTGATGCACAGCCCGCACAAACTCGGCGCTTTCATGCAAAGCATCTAAACTAGGCGGATGTTTTTGGCCATGCATACGGGCTAAACGGCTAATACTTTGTGCAGAGATCGTCCATTTTAAATTGGCTAGCAACTCATCTAACATGGCGGGCTGATTGCATAGCAACACCATATCGCAACCTGCGCTTAAGGCGGCTAACGCTCGGGTCGTCACATCACCACCTGCAGTTGCCGCTTCCATGCTTAAATCATCACTAAAAATGACGCCGTTAAAACCTAAACGCTCACGCAATATTTTTTGCAACCAGCGTGGTGAAAAGCCAGCAGGTTTATCGTCTACTTTTGGATAAATTACATGTGCCGGCATGATGGCTTGTATACCGTCATCAATCAACATTCTAAAAGGTTGCATATCATGTTGGGCAATTTGATCAAATTCTCTATCGTCCACAGGCATGCTCACATGCGAATCTGCCACTACAAAACCATGCCCGGGAAAATGCTTACCAACCGCAGGCATGCCGCCTTTTTTAAGGCCTTGCATGAGTGCAAAGGCTAAATCGTTAATGGCTTGCGGGTTTAAATGAAAAGCTCTATCGCCAATGACCAAGCTGTCGCCGTAATCCATATCCAACACTGGCGTGAAGCTAAAATCTACGCCATGCGCTCGCAGTTCTGCGGCTAAAATCCAGCCAGCTTCAGCGGCCAGTTCTTTGGCTTTTTTAGGATTATTATCCCAAATTTTACCAAACTCGCGCATGGCTGGAATTTTAGTAAACCCCTCCCGAAAACGTTGCACCCGACCGCCTTCATGGTCTACGGCAATTAGCAATGGCGGATTTCTAACGGCATGGATGCTGGCTGTCAGCGCATCTAATTGCGTGTTATTAATAAAATTACGTTTAAACAAAATAACGCCACCCACTAGCGGGTGCTGTAAACGACGGACGTCATCGGCGTTAAGTTCTGTGCCGACAACATCTAACATAATGGGACCTAATGACATGCTTTACCTTTAAATAGCTTGTAATTTAAAATGCCTTTGAACAATTCTCAGTAACCACAACGTCATCTGCACCAAAGGCACTCCGATTTTCTAAGCGCTAAAGCGCTTGAAAAGTCGTATGTACCACGGGCACTCCGATTTTCTAAGCGCTAAAGCGCTTGAAAAGTCGTATGTAGGAGCGGCGCC
>CANFZA010000174.1 GCA_947451235.1 Methylophilaceae bacterium
AATAGTTATTTACTGCATAGAGCATTTAATTCAGGCGCTTATTTTACAACGTTAGGCCGTGTCGTTCACCTAATTTACTTAAGGCGTCGATGTTGGTCCATGAAAAAACCCGCTTGGCTGCCTCACGCCAATCTACCCATTCATATTGCACATGTTCATCGGGCGCCATTTTAATTGGCACGGCATTAGGTAGCACTAAAGCAAATAAATGTTCGGTGTTATGCGTGACTTCTGGCGCATAGCGATGACGCCAGTGCGGATAAATTTCGTAAGTATTTGTCGTTTGCCAATCTTGCAGTTCATACTGGCTTGCATCTAAATCGGTTTCTTCACGCACTTCACGCACTGCGGTTTGTAGCGGTGTTTCACCTTGTTCTAGGCTGCCGGTGACCGATTGCCAAAAGCCTTTTTTATCCGCACGCTCCATAATAAGCACCTGCAAATCGTGCGTGTGGATAAGCACTAAGGCAGAAATAGGTGTTTTGAACATTAAATTATCACTATTTTTTTACGTTGCTGATGGCATTGACTAGATTCTTAGGCAGCTGAAAAACTACGCTTTCTA
Source organism: Methylophilaceae bacterium (assembly GCA_947451235.1). Lineage (GTDB taxonomy): Bacteria > Pseudomonadota > Gammaproteobacteria > Burkholderiales > Methylophilaceae > Methylotenera. The sequence continues at coordinate 566 of CANFZA010000174.1, forward strand.
CCACGCCGTGTAGCTCTTGCACCTGATTAGCGCCTAGCGTTTGCAGTTTGGCTATTACTTCTTTGACCAAGATTTCAGGCGCTGATGCGCCAGCAGAAACGCCCACTTTGTGCTTACCAAGCAACCATTCCGGCTTAAGAAAACTAGCATTATCAATCATATAAGATTCAATGCCCTGGTTTTCAGCCACTTCACGCAAACGGTTAGAATTAGAACTATTAGGCGAGCCAACGATAATGACTAAATCACAATCTTTCGCCATAATTTTAATCGCATCTTGTCGATTTTGCGTGGCGTAACAAATATCATCACTTTTTGGCGCATTGATGTGCGGAAATCTAGCTTTAAGGGCATTAATCACTAAAGCGGCATCATCCATTGATAAAGTTGTTTGTGTAACGAAAGCTAGTTTTAGTGGATCCATGATGGTTAAGCTTGCAACATCATCAGGTGTTTCAACCAAATAAATGCCTTTTCCTGCTGGAATGGCTTCTGTTTCGTCAATCTGCCCTCCTTCAATCTGCCCCGTTTCTATCTGGCCCATAGTCCCCTCAACTTCAGGATGACCTTTATGACCAATCATAATAATTTCCAAGCCAGCCGCACGCATTTTTGCCACTTCAATATGCACTTTAGTCACTAGCGGACAAGTCGCGTCAAAGGCCGTTAGGCCACGTGCATCAGCTTCAGCACGTACTGCTTTTGAAACGCCATGCGCACTAAAAATAACCGTACTGCCAGTAGGAATCTCATCCAATTCTTCCACAAATACAGCGCCTTTTGCGCGAAGCTCATCCACTACAAATTTATTATGGACCACTTCATGACGCACATAAATAGGGGCGCCAAACTTCTCTAAAGCTTGCTCCACAATAATAATGGCCCGATCAACACCAGCACAGAAGCCGCGTGGATTGGCTAGGACTAGGGCTAATGACGATTTAGGGGTTAAATCGGTAATTGGAGTTTCTGTCATACACACTTTTCATTCATAAAAATTGACACAAGGTATAATGCGTATATTAACCTAATTTCGGACGTGCTAAAAATGCAAGCACGCTTAAAAATGAACAATACTGCCGCTAAAAATATCATTAGCAAGAATACTGCAACACTATTAATTACCTGCCCAGATAGCAAAGGCATCGTTGCAGCCGTGGCTGATTTCCTATACCAGCACAATGCCAACATTTTGCATGCAGATCAGCACCAAGATGCCGAAAATAACCTGTTTTTAATGCGTGTTGAGTGGGATTTAGCAGGCTTTTCGCTACTTCCAGTGGATTTTGAACAGCATTTTGCGCAAATTGCCAGCCGTTTTAATATGGAATGGCAGCTTAAACTCTCACAAAAACCCTTTCGCATGGCCATCATGGTTTCGCAGTATGACCACTGCCTAGCCGATTTGTTGCATAGACATAAAAATGGTGAGTTGGCCTGTGATATTCCACTGATTATTAGCAATCATCACGATACTGAAGCTTTGGCGAAATTCTACGGCGTAGATTTCCATTATATTGCGGTGAATAAAGACAATAAAGTAGAAGCTGAAGCGCAACAATTTGCTTTATTTGCTGAGTATGAAATTGATTTAATCGTGCTGGCGCGCTATATGCAAATATTATCGCCAGAATTTGTGGCGCGTTACCCTAAGCAAATTATCAATATTCACCATTCGTTTCTACCGGCATTTATTGGCGCGCGGCCTTACCATAGAGCGTTCGAGCGTGGCGTTAAGTTAATCGGCGCTACCGGACATTATGTGACAGAAGTATTGGATGAAGGCCCGATTATTGAGCAGGATATTGACCGCATATCGCACCGCGACCAAGTGGAAGATTTAATTCAAAAAGGCCGCGATTTAGAGCGCATTGTGCTTTCAAAAGCGGTGCGCTGGCATATAGAAAATCGTATTTTGCTTTACTCTAATAAAACTGTGATTTTTGATTAAAATTTATTGGATTTGAAGACTTGGGCTTGAGAATCTAGCACATTAAAAAAGCGAAGTTTTTGACTTCGCTTTTTTTACACTTGTTACTGCATATAGTTTATGGCATATGTAGTTATTTATTCAACTGCAGGCGCATCTAGCGCAGGAATTGCAACTTCATCAACCGCTGCAATTTCTGGTAAGGCTTCATCAGCGTAAGCAACCGGTACGGCATTAATAGCAAAAGCAAACAGTAAACCTAATAAAAGCTTTCTCATTTCTTCCCCTTATTCGCAATGTGAATTGCAATTTTCAATGCATTAATAAATGTAGTGCTTAAGTAAATGTAGTGCTCAAGTAAGTCATTAAGTTAAATAATGTCTTACTTAAACAAGAATTTACACCTAGTTTAATTAGTGCGCAACTGTTGTTTTAGCGCTAGGTTTAGGCAATTTTTCAGGCATTATTTCAGGTGTTATTTTGAGCGTTAAGCGTTTGGCTTAAGGCTTGGG